>CAXTOO010000061.1:0-16458 GCA_964245875.1 uncultured Fimbriimonas sp.
GATCCGGCACTTGGTCGAGCGGGAGCACTTCGGCAAGGTGGTGTCGATCGAGGTGAAAAGCGGGGACTACGAAATCGCCAAGGATCGGAAAGACCTTATGGATGCGGCCCACCGCCTTCGTGACCGACATGAGCAACCGCGCGTGTTCAGCCTGAAGATCGGTGGTGGACCGGTGGCCCGTATCGGCGGTGTCGAGATGGAGATCGACTGGTTCGGAAAGTGGCACCTCGTCTCGGTGTACGTGTCGAACACCGACCCGCTGATCGGGGTGTCGCTCCTCGAAGGCTTCCGCTCGTCCATCGACTTCGTGCCCGGCGGCGAAGTGCGGATCGATCCGGTCTAGCCGCTTCTCTTCCATGTTTCTACCATGAGGAAGGCCGGTTGGTCTTTTCTTCCCGTGGGCTGGAGAGTCGATTCGGAACGCTCGGCATCGTCACGATGGAGTTGCGCCCTCCAGTACGCCATCGCGGCCTCTCACATCGTCCGTGCGGGCGCAGGGACAAGGGCATCCTGCGGCTACGTGGCGGCTGAGGGTGCGACGGGGCCTGTGGCCGCCGGATGGCTCGTGCCGGCGCGAGGGTGCGACGGCGGCGAATTGCAGGGCGCGGGCACAAACCATCGATGCCTACCGCACCCTGATCTCCTGGTTGCTTGTGCGGTCGCGGGCGCTTGGCAAGTTTGGAGGGTGCGTTGCGCCGCGAGAAGGCGGCGCATAGGGTGGCAGGAAGGATGCGAGTCGACGGACCCTCTCTGTTCGTACACACGAAGACCGTGAAACTAAACGTCGCACCTGAGCGTTGTACACTCATAGCGTTGAGCGTTCAGGGATCATGGCGACGGACTACTACAAGACATTGGGCGTGGCGCGGGGAGCGGACGAGAAGGAGGTCAAGACGGCCTACCGGAAGCTCGCGCGGAAGTACCACCCGGACGTCAACCCGAACGACAAGGCGTCCGAATCGAGGTTCAAGGAGATCAGCGAGGCGTACGACGTGCTCGGCGACGCCGAGAAGCGCAAGCTGTACGACCAGTACGGCGCGAACTGGGAGCAGGCGCACGGGATGGGCGACGTGGGCGGGGGGAATCCCGAGGATTTTGGGGGCTTCCACATCCCAGGCGGGGCGGGGGGCTTCGGCGACATCGGCTCCATCTTCGAGCAGATGTTCTCCGGCGGCGCGCGAGCGCGCGGCGGCGTGGACTTCCGCGACTTCGAGCAGAACCAGCCCAAGGACGTCGAGAAGATCGTCGAGGTGTCCCTTGAGGAGATCGACAAGGGCTCGAAGCGGACGCTGACGTACCAGACGATGGACGCCCAGCGGACGAAGGGCGAGGTGGCGACCGTGCCGACGACGAAGAAGGTCGAGGTCACGATCCCGGCAGGCATCCAGGACGGCAAGAAGCTGCGGGTGCCGGGAAAGGGTCAGGCGGGGGCGAACGGCAAGGCGGGCGACCTTTACGTGGTCGTCAAGTGGGCGAAGCATCCCAAGTTCCACCTGGAGGGCGACAACCTGGAGGTCGAGGTGCCGGTTTCGTATGAGACGGCGGCGCTGGGGGGTGAGATCCACGTGCCGACGCTGCGGTCGAACCTCGCGATGAAGATCCCGGCGGGGACGCAGGGCGGGCAGTCGTTCCGGCTGGGCGGCCAGGGGCTGACGAAGCTCGGTGGGGCGCGGGGCGACCTGATGGCGAAGGTGAAGATCACCGTGCCGAAGCCGATCTCCGACGAGGAGCGGAGCCTCTTGGAGCAGATCCGCGCCTTGCGGGAGACCTCGTGAACGGGGAGAACCAGCCCGTCTACATGATCGGCGTGGCGGCGTCGCTGTGCAACGTGCATCCGCAGACGCTGCGGCAGTACGAGCGGCTCGGCCTCGTCGCGCCGAACCGGGTGGGGAGCAAGAACCGGCTCTACAGCGACGCGGACATCCGGCGGGTCCGGCGCATCCAGCGGCTGACGCAGGAGATGGGCGTGAACCTCGCGGGCGTCGAGCTGATCCTGCGGTTGCTCGACGACATGGAGGAGATGAAGCGCGACATGGAGCGACAGATGGGCGACTACGTGGAGGACGTCGAGCGGCGCCTGGCGTCGATGATCTCCAGCAATCCCGCGATGCCGATGCGGAGGGACGAGGGGCTGCTACCCGCGCCGAACATCCGGGTGCGGAAAGTGGATTTGTGATTGGTTAAGAGGTTCTTGGTTTTTGGAAATGCGCCTTCCAACAACCAGAAGCCAAAGACTAGCTTGGCCATTGGACGCCGACGGCCTTGAGGAACGCCCGCGTGATGACCGCGTGGCCCGTCGCGTTCGGATGGACGCGGTCCCAGGCGAGGGCATTGGCATGGACGTGGCGGAGCATCGTGTCGAAGGCGCCCTGCACGTCGATCCACACCGCGCCGTGCTGGGTCGCAACCTCATGGGCGTACGCGCCGTACTCGTCCATCCGGGCGCGCATGGCATCGTTCTTGTTAGGCTCGATGTAGAACGGCGAGGCGACGAAAAGGCGCTCGACGTGCGGCGTGGTCCGCGCGAGGAGGCGATCCAGGGTGTCTCGGTACTCTTCGGGTCCGACATGGATCTCCTTTTGGAGGGGCGAGTCGAACTGCCGCCAAACGTCGTTGATGCCGATCAGGACGGACACCATCTGCGGCTTGAGATCGAGCACGTCGCTCTGCCAGCGCGCTTCGAGGTCGCGCACCGTGTTGCCGCCATTGCCCATGTTGACCGTCCTCAAACGCAGTTCGGGCTTCGTCGCGCCGAGAAAGGCGTCGAAGAACGAGACGTAGCCGTTGCCGAGGGCATCGTTCATGCCCTCGCCTACGGGCCTGCTGCGACCGCAGTCGGTGATCGAGTCGCCGATGAAGACGATCTTGCGTTCGGGGGCGAGCAACATGGGCAGGGTTTACCCTGTCTCGCCCCCCGAAGCGGCGTCAGCGGACCGATGCTGCGCCGCTCGTCGCAGAAGTCGCCGTGCCGCCGACCTCCATGATCGCCTTGAAACGGTCGAGGTCGGCCTCGATCTCGCGCTGGGGATCGCGGCCGAACGCCTTGGCGACGATCACGCCCAGCTGGTCGGCGGGAGGATCGTAGCGGAGAACCACCTTGATGCGGGTCGCGTCGTCGCCATGCGGCTCGAAGTGGATCGAGCCGGCGTTGTCGACGCCCGAGCCTTCGGTCGTCTGCCAAGCGATCAGCTCGTTCTCGACGTCGTTGACGATCTCGGCGTCCCACTTGATGACCGTGCCCGCCGGAGCTTTGGCGACCCACACCGAATGGGTGTCGTCGATCTCATGCACGGAGACGAGATTCTCCATGAACACGGGAAGGTTCTCCAGGTTGCGCCAGATGCGGTACAGCTCCTCGCGCGGGCGGTTGACGATGACCTCGTGCTCCACCTTCACGTTGTTCTTTCCGACCCCGGTCGCGTTCGCGGGCATCTCGATGCCGAGCGCGTCGTAGAGGCGACGGTAGCCCTGCTGGCCGCGGTAGACGAGCGCCGCGCCGCCGACCTTGTAGATCAAGCCAAGCGGGCCGCCCTTGAAGAGACCTTTGAGCAGAAGCAGACCGCCCAAGGTCAGCGAACCGATGTGCTCGATGTCCGACGCGTTGATCTCGCGTCCTTCCTGTCGTGCCGGGAGTGCCATGTCGCGGTGTTGGACACGCTTTGGCGGTCTAAGGTTTCGCCAGGCCGTCGTGTTCGCGGAGCCACTCGTAGGCGTGCATGGCCGCGCGCTCCTTGCCCTTCGACTCGACCATGACGTCGGTCTCGAAGGGGATCTCGCGCAGCATCGTCTGGAGGTCGGCCTCGTGGAGAAGATCGTCGTGGGCGCCGACGCGGGCGTTGGGCTTCTGGCTGCTCATGTGGATCTTCGGCAGAGTGTCGCCCCAGGTGGCGCGGACGCGCAGGAGCATCTCGTGGAGATCGCCCTCGCCGGGATTGATCTGGTGGTGGTGCAGGTCGAACACGACGGGCACGCCGCCGCGCTCGGCGACGTCGAGGATCTGGGCGAGGCTGAAGAGGCGCTCGTCGTTCTCCAGCACGACCCGGCGGCATATCTGCTCGGGAAGGTCGCTCAGGGCCTGCGCGAGGCGCACCGTCGCGGCCTCGCGGTCGCCGTAGATGCCGCCGCCGTGGATGACGACCTTGTGGGAGGCGTCGAGATCCATGAGGTCGAGGAGGTCGCACGCGTAGCGAAGCTCGCCGAGGGCGCGGTGGACGATGCCGGGATCGTTCGCATTGAGGATCGTGTATTGGCCTGGGTGTGCGCTGAAGCGAAAGCCCTTGCCGCCGAACAGGCGACCGATCGCGCGCAGGCGTCCCGCGACGAGCGGCTTCCAGTCGAAGCCCATGCTCTCGTGGGAGGCGAGGGGGATGGTCGATCCGCCGAGTCGGAAGAGGCGAAGCGGCCCCTCCGCCATGAGGGTCAGAATCCGCTCAAGGTCGTCAAGGTTCTGGTGCGCCGTTTCGGCGAGACGCTCGGGCGAGAGGTTCGCGAGGCGGAAGGTGTGGTTCGTGCTGAGCGAGCCGTCGGCGAGGACGCACGCGAAGCCGAGATGGTGGATGCGGGCCATGCTAGCCTGTGGTGGAGTCCGTCGTGGCCGTGGTGCCGGTCGTCGAAGTCGTTCCCGTCGAAGCCGTGGTCACCGTCGTGCCGGTGGTCGAGGTCGTTGTGGTGGTCGAGGTCGATACCGGATTGCGATCCAAGGCGGAACGGAAGGAGACGCCGCTTCCCGACTTCCGATTGTAGAGGAAGGTCGTGGTCGCCTTGCCCGGTGCGAGGCTTAGCGTCGTGGAGGCGATCTCGTCGGAGAGATCGGCGTCGCGATAGGCGTGGAGGACGTAGTCCTCCGCGCTCGTGGCGGAACTCGAAACGGACACCAAGCTGCTATCGTCCCCGGACTCGAGCTCCGTCTGGTAGGCGTAGGAACCGTCGGACTTGCGCTCAAGGTAGAGGTACAGCGGCGTCACCGTCGTGCTCCCATTGATGATCCGGATGTAGACCCCGTCCGAGGCAAGGCTCGTGTTGTCCGCGTAGAGGACGAGCCTCTTGGTCGTTCCCGAGATCAAGGCGACCGCGGTGTAGCTCTTTCCGGCTACGAGGGTCTGGCTCGTGAGGCTTGCCAGGCTCTTGCTGTCGCCGCCAGAACTCAGATCGGAGTAGGGGTTGACGTACAGGCTCACGGTCCCGGCGGGCACGTTGCCGTACGCCACTTCGTCGCCGAACTTGATCGCCGGCCCGACCCCGCCCGCGGAGTACAGCTTGCCGCCGACATAGAGGCGGACGTTGCCGGTGTCGCTCAGCGCGTCGAAGAACCGGAGGCGTGCGCCGTTCGAAACGACGCCCGACCCGCCACAGCCGATCACGGCCGCAAGGACGATGGGAACGATCGCTTTGCGAACGCGGTGCACGGCCCATTGTACGCGACCGCCGCCCGCTCGGTTCCCGGAACACGCGGACGACGGGCGGGGGTCCATAAGGCAGCCATGTCGACCTACTACGCGACCTTCGCCGACCATCAGCGAGCCAAAGACGCCCTGCGCGAACTCCTGCGCGGGGGCGTGCGGCCCGACGACGCCAGCCTTCTGCTGCCGGGCGACACCGTCGCCGACACCGCGGATCTCTCGGCGGGCGGCACGGTCGGCGACGCCTCCTACTACGTGGGGCGCGACGACGATCCCCAGCGTGACATTCCGAACGGCGACGCCGGCCGAGTGGCCGCTCTTACGACCGCCGTTGCGGGAAGCCTCAGCGGCATCGACACGTCGGACCGGAGCAAGACCGGGGACAGCGTGGACCAGATGGACGATTCGCAGAGCGAAGCCGAGGGTTCGCTCCATCCCTATCGCGGCATCACGCAGAGCACCCACGAGATGGACGACATCGCGCTGGCCGTGACCACGGGCTTCCCCACGGACATTCCCGTGATCGAGCCGTTGCCAGAGGGGGACTTCGAGCTCCAAGACCAGAACGAGGAGGGCCTGGAGGCACTCGACGTGCCGGGCTTCGGTGCGGCGCTGGGCAATGGCGGCCTTGCGACGGCGGCGCTCGGCGAGGGCTCCGTCGAGCCAAGGCTGATGGAGTTCTTCAAAGACGACGGGGTTCCTTCCGAGAAGGTGGACGAGCTTCTCGATGCGCTGCGGAACGGCGAGGCACTCCTGGCGATCGTCGCGACCCCGGGCGAGATCGACGAGCCGACGGTCGAGGCGATCGCCGCAAGGAACGGGGGTACGGATCGCGGGCTGTTCGACGCGCCGCGGTTCTACGACAACGACGCGTACACGGCGTAAAACAATTCCCCGGTCTCGGTACTTTCGGCGGGGGCCAAAGACCCAGCCGATCCTGATTGCCTTTCGCCTCCTGTCTGCCTGGACATCCACGCGGGATTTCGTCAACCATCGGCAACGTGAAGGCTGCGGGCGGGGCGCCCGCGCCACAATGGAATGGTGAACCATTCCCGGCTCGTGACAGCGTCGGCGATCCTCGGCTTTCTGGGCGTTGTACTGGGCGCGTTCGGGGCGCACGCGCTGGGACTTTCGGCTAAGGATCTGGAAACGTGGCACACGGCGGGCCAGTACCATCTCGGCCACGCGCTGGCGGCGCTTCTGGCGGCGCTGTTCGGGGTTCCGCGCGCCGGATGGCTCTTCGTGGCGGGCGCGGTCCTGTTCTCGGGATCGCTGTACGCGCTCGCCGTCGGAGGACCTCGGTGGCTTGGTCCGATCACCCCGCTGGGAGGGCTTTGCTTTCTTGCGGGATGGGCGATGTTGGCCTTATCCGCTAGGGCGCGTCCGGAACCCACTTGACGTGGCCATCCGCGTAGGCGACGGCGCGACCACCCGGTCCGGTGACGTAGCCGATCTCCGTCTCGGCAGGCTTATCAATGCCCGTAAGGCTGCCGCCTGCGTAGGTGTAAGTGAAAGAGCTGCGAAGACTAGAGTCCTTCAGGTAAGGATCGAGCTTGTCGTAGTCGGCTTGGCTGGGGAGGGCATCGTCCATGTCGGCGGCGAACATCGCCAGCGCAGTCGCCACCTGCTTCGCATTGTTGAGCGCGATCGCCTTGCGGGCGGCGAGCATCGCCGCCTCATAGTCGGCGCGGGAGACCCGCGCGAGCGGGCGAACCATCACGCTTCCCTGCGCCACGTAGGCCACCGCGCCGCCTTTTGGCGAGACCAGGCCCTCCACTCCATCTGTGGTAACGATCCCCGACTCGCCCGGCTTGGCGCCCGAAAGCTTCAGGAGGATCGACGGCGCGCGGGACCCGTCGGCGGCGCCGTTCACGGACACCGCCATCGGCGCGGACCGGTCGGGAGAAGGGTCGAACTCGCCGTCGATACCCGCGTCGTAACGCTCGCCCAGCGTTCCGGAGGCGACGTTCACCTTCTGGTAGTGGAAGGTGATCGTCTTGCCCTGCTTGTCGTAGCCCAGAGAAAGAATGGGCAGTCCCCCTTGATCGAAGACCATGTGTGCCTTGAGCGGAAGCGTGATTGCGGTTCCCAGACGTCCTTCGGGACCGAAGAAGCGCACTCTCCGCGCCTTGGTCTCGGCGTTGATCTCGGAGAGAAGACCTATCGGGCGGGTGGGCGAGAGTTCAATTCCGACGTATGACTTGGCGGCGTCGAACACCAGCAACCGGGTGATCGTGCCCGAAACGGAAGACAGCAGGGCGATCGAGCTGACGGTGCGCTTGCCTCCGTCGGAATCAACGACCGGCTCGTCGATTCCAAACACCACCCGGTCCGTGCCGGGCATCGGCCTCATGTCGGAAACGACGAGGCTTCCCGACGCCACGACCTGCGCCCGGTGAGATCGGAACGACCACACAAGCAGCTCCGTCTTCGGCTGGAAGCGCGCCGCCATCGCAGGGTCGGTGGGCTTGCCCGTGCCCATCGCCGCGTAGTCGGCGGGCGAGGCGGCGGTCACCTCGCGCCTTACGACCAGCGCCGAGCCGTCGGCGGTCCAGACCATCTCCTTGGCCTGAGCGCCGCAGACGGTCTCCGGCGGGAGCATCAGCACGGCGTCCTTGTCGCCCGCGGCGTAGGTCCGGCGCGGGTCGCCGACTTGGGCGGAGAGAAGGAGAAGAGAAACGAGCATGGTCACCTTATGATACGAGAGGCGCGAACGACGTAGAAACGTTCGTGAGACGAGTCGAAAAGACCGATGCCGAGTGGAAGGCCCAGCTTGACCCCGAGGCGTACCGCATCCTTCGCCAAGCCGGAACCGAGCGGCCCTATGCGGGCGCGTACACCGACACCGAGGACGAGGGAACCTACAAGTGCGCCGGGTGTGGCGAACCTCTCTTCACGAACGACACGAAGTTCCACTCGGGCTGCGGCTGGCCCGCGTTCTACGCGCCCTCGAACCCCGACGCGGTGGAGGCCCACGCCGACGACTCCCTCGGGATGCGGCGCGTCGAGGTGCTGTGCAAGGCTTGCGGCGGCCACCTGGGCCACGTCTTCCCCGACGCGCCGCACATGCCCGGCGGGATGCGCTACTGCATCAACTCGAAGAGCCTGGAATTCGAGCCCGCCGAGTCGTAGAAGTCGTTCGTGGCCTACGATTCGCAACGAAGCCCGTCCGTCCAGGTTCTCGCAAAGGAGAGGCGGGGGGAGAGGCTTGAACAACCTTTTGATCAAGCGCCAGACCGTTGCGTAGCGCAGGCACAAGGGCATCCCGCGGCTACAGGACTCCCGCAGCGGGACGTGCCGGGAACGGGCAGGTGACAGCGATGGGTGGGTGCGTCCCGAGGTTCGGGACGCACCCTAAATCCGGAGCTTCGTCGAAGACTCCGGCCTAGGCGACTTCGGCGACGGTCGTGAGGGCGAACTCCTCGTAGACGGGAAGAAAGTCGCGCCACTCCTCCCTTCCCTGCGCCTTGAGGTAGGTCGGGAGGGAGAGGTACGGCACGTAGTGGGGCCGCTTGGGGCGGCGCGCCAGCTTCATGTGGGCCTGCGCGGGCGTCTTGTCGGCCTTCTTGAGGTTGCACCGGCGGCAGCAGCACACGAGGTTGTCCCAGCTGTGCGGCCCGCCCGCCCACTTCGGTACGACGTGGTCGATCGTCATGTCCTTCCCCTTCACGCCGCAGTACTGGCAGACGTACTTGTCGCGCGCGAGGATCGAGTGGCGCGAGAGCCGGAGCTGCGGCATGGGCCGACGCACCGAGTACTTCATCTTCAGGACGCTGGGCGCGAGGAAATCGCCCGAGGCGGTCGGAAGGCCGCGGCTCCGGTGGATGAGGACGTCGGCCTTTCCGACGAGCATGAGGCCGACCGCCCGACGCAACGTGCAGACGTTGAGGGGCTCGTAATTGGCGTTCAAGACTAAAACATCCGACATGGGTTTCTCTCTGGAGAGACCGGCCCAACGGAAAAAGGCTCGGACGCACAAGCGCCCGAGCCCTTCGATCCACGACCGGCGGAAGCGACACATATCCATGCGTCGCTTCCGCAAGAGGACGGTATGTCCACGGTCGAAAGGATGAAAGGCCGATCCATCGTCATGGATAATAACGCGGAATGGACCGAAAAAGGCGCACTTTTTTGTTTTCGTGCCTTTCGACCTACGAGAGTCCGACCCAATCCTCGCCCGCGACCGCCTTCCAACGGGCGGCGATCGCCTCGATCGCCTCGATGGGCAAGGGTCCCGCGTCGAGCAGCGCCGCGTTCTGGGCCCAGCGCACGGGGTTCTTCGTGCCGACGATCGCCACGTGGACCGGCTGGGCGAGGGTCCACCGCAGGGCGAGACTCGCGTCGAGTTCGGGGTAGGCGAGCTTTTGGAGCCGCTCCCAGTAGGGGCGCGAATAGGCGTCGGCGGCGGGCTCCGAGACCCATGCGGCGTTCGCGATCGGTCGCTTGGCGATCACGCCCATACCGCGCTGGACGGCGGTCTCGACGTTCTCCAAGGCCGCTTGGTCCGCGACGTTCAGGCTGGTCTGGAGCGTGTCGAACAGACCGCTCTCGACCGCCCACTTCGCCCCCTCGTTGTCGCCGCTGTAGCCGATGAAGCGCGTCTTGCCCGCCTCCCGCGCCCGGCGAAGGACCTCGATGACGTCGCCCTTTTCCAAGGTCTCACGGTCGCACGTGTGAAGCTGGAATAGATCGACGCGATCCGTCTGGAGCCGCTGGAGCGAGCGGTCGATGCTCCTTTCGAGCATCTTCGGATCCCAGTCCGCGCCTTCGAGGCCGCTCGCGTGGCCGCATTTGGTGAAAAGGTGGAAGTCGTCCCGTCTGCCCAGGAGGGTCCGCCCGATCTTCTCCTCGCTGTCGGCGTAGCACTCCGCCGTGTCGATCACGTTGAGCCCCGCGTCGAGCGCCGCGTGCAGAAGCCGATCCACATCGTTGTCCGCCGCCTTCTCGAACCCGATCTCCGCTCCCCCGAATCCCAGCACCGAAACCTCGAGGCCGGTGTCGCCGAACGTCCGCTTTTCCATGCTTACGCACTACGAAAGTGCCGGTTTGTCGTCGGCGTCTGGTTGACTTTATGCCGCCTCAAGGCAGATAGGTTCATGGCGTGCTCATTCAGATCGTCTTCGAAGGGGTAGAAAACACGTCAACCACTCTCCCCGCAGGTTGGGCCTAAAGACCCAACCTGCGAAAGGAAAATATTTTCACCCCTAACCGCGTTGCGCGACGAGACTCTCCAACCGCGTGGAGCTCTCTTCCCAAGCGGCCATCGTGCCCTCAAGCCGTTCCTGCATCCCCTGGTACTCGAGGCTCAGGGCGTACACGTCGGCGGTGGGCGGAAGGTTGGACATCCGCGTCTCCATCGCCTTGAGTGCCTTCTCCTCCTCGCCGACGCGCGCCTCCGTGTCGGCGACCAGCTTCTCCATGCGGGCGATCTCCTTGCTCAGCTCCCGCGGCGAGAGCGTCGGCTCCTCCGGTTTAGCGGCGGTGGCGCTTTGCGTTTTGGGGTGAGTAGGCCCGTTGGCCGCCGCTTTTCCCCCCAATGCTTTTCCCTGGTTGGGTGCCCCCTTGCTGCGGTACTCGGTGTAACCGCCAGGATACGAGATCGGGCCGGAGCGCTTGACGTCCAAGGTGTGGTCGGTCACCTGCCCCAGGAGCCATCGGTCGTGGCTGATGAGGATCAGGGTGCCCTTGTAGCCCTTTAGGACTTCCGCCAACGCCTCGCGGGAAGCCATGTCGAGGTGGTTCGTCGGCTCGTCCAGAACGAGCAGATTCGGGTTGAGATGCGTGAGCTTCGCCAGCGAGAGCTTGTTCTTCTCGCCGCCGCTCATGGTC
Source organism: uncultured Fimbriimonas sp. (assembly GCA_964245875.1). GTDB lineage: Bacteria > Armatimonadota > Fimbriimonadia > Fimbriimonadales > Fimbriimonadaceae > Fimbriimonas. The sequence continues at coordinate 11,229 of CAXTOO010000061.1, forward strand.
TTGATGGAGCGGTAGACGTCGTCGCCGGTGATGAGGAAACGCGCCAGCAGGTCGCGCGCCTCGGCGGGCTTGAGGTCCATCTCGTACACCATCGTGTCGAGCGGCGACATGTCGAGGTCGAGGTCGCGGGCATCCTGCGTGAAGTAGCCCGCGACGACGTTCGAGCCGAGCCGAGCCTTGCCCTCCAGCGGCTCCAGCTCGCCCATGAAGACCTTCAACAGGGTCGACTTCCCCGCCCCGTTCTCGCCGATCACGCCCCACCGCTCGCCGATGCGGACGCTCCAGTCGAGCTCCTTGAACAGCGTCTCGTCCGGAAAGCCGACCGTGAGCTTCTCCGCGCTCATCACGTCGTCGCCCGAGCGCGTCGCGTTCCCGAATCCGCCCTTCATCTGCCGGTCGTTCTTCGGCGCCTCGACCTTGTTCTCAATGAGGCGGTTCATCAGCTTCTGCCGTCCCCGCGCCTGCGCGGTGCGCTGAGAGTTCATGAACCGGCGCACGAACTCGTCCATCTTCGCGATGTCCTGCTCCTGCCGCTTGGCGACCTCGGCCTGCCGGACGTTCTCCTCCTCCCGGATCTGGAGGTACTTCGCGAAGGCGTGCGGGTAGTTGAAGACCGTCTTCTCGCGCAGCTCCAGCACCCGTTCGGCGGTGTTCTCAAGGAACGCGCGGTCGTGCGACACGAGCAGCACCGCGCCGTGGTACGCCCGCAACCAGCCCTCCAGCCACTCCGTGGCCTGGAGGTCGAGATGGTTCGTCGGCTCGTCGAGGATGAGGAGGTCCGGCTCCTCCAGGAGCATCCTCGCGAGCGCGAGCCGCGTCTTCTCGCCGCCGGAGAGCGACTCGGTCGACTTCGTGAACTCCTCCTCGGTGAAGCCCATCCGGAGCAGCACCGTGCGCACATCGTGCTCCGCCGAGTAGCCGGACGCATCGAGAAAGTGCTCGTGGAGCAGCGCGTACTCCGCCAGCTCGTCGTCGGTCGGCCCGTTCTCCATGCGGATCTCGAGCTCGTCCAGCCGGACCTTCATCGCGATCTGCGCCTCGCGCGAAGACTCCGCCTCCTCGAAGACGGTACGCCCGTCGGTGACCGACATCTCCTGTTTCAGGTAGCCGATCTTCGCGCCCTTGGCGAGCGACACCGAGCCGCCCTGATCCGGCGGGTACTGCCCGGTGAGGATGCGCAGGAGCGTGGTCTTGCCCGCGCCGTTGCGGCCCACGAGCGCGACCTTCTCGCCGGCGTCCATGCGGAAGCTCACGCCGGAAAGGATAGTGTCGGCGTCGAAGGACTTGGCGACGTTGGCGACGGAGAGAATCACTCCAACAAGTTTACTTGGTGCCGAGTCTCCAAGCAGGCTTTCGGAGGAACGCTGAGGAAGACGAGGTCAAAGTGAGGACCGCAGGGGGCCTGCCCCTCACCGGTCCTCAGCTTTCCCCCCTCGGCGTAACCGGCAAGGCTATGGAAGCTTCTGTGAGTCTACGGTGTACCCCGCGATCAGCAGGAACATCTCGTCGGTCGTCGACTCGCCCCAGCGAACCGTCTTCGGCGGGTTCGAGGGATTGCGCGGATTGTCCGCCGAGTTGTCGTAGGTGGCGTCGATCAGGATGCGCGACCCTGCAGGCACCTTCATCGGCCTTTTCAGCGCGTAGGTGAGCTGCCAGTTGAAGTCCCAGTCGGGCACGTCGATCAGCGGTCGCTCCGTGCCATCGGGCGCGACGACCCGCGCGCGCATCGTGCGCCCCAGTAGATGCATGTGCGGCATCACGGTGTGGACGGTAAGGTCCGCAGGAACGCGGAAGTCGCGGTGCGCCTTCGCCGCCTTGTTCCCCGCCGGGATGAGGATGCCGGGGTTCACGATGAACGCGAGGCGCATCTCCTGCCGCACCGGCTCCTTCGCGGTGTACAGCCCGACCTGCGTCGCGTCGTCCTCCGGCTTGCCGCTCTTGTGGTAGTGGACCTGTAGCACGAGGTCCGCGCCCGCAGGCACCTTCAGCGCGATCCCGTCGGGCGTCTCATAGGGCCGCGAGCCCGGCGCCCAGCCGCCCAGCGCGCCGCTGGGAAAGAAGCCCACCCCGCCACCGCTGCTCACGTAGCCGTCCTGCCCGTCGTGCGTCGCGTCGGCGAGCTTCTGTCCCTCGCGCCGCGTATCAAGGTAAACGAGGACGTGGTGGACGACCTTCTTGTTGCCCGGATGCACGTCCATCGCGCGCACCCAGAGCGCGTCGGGCGAGGGGTTGTGGACGACGAAGTTGCGGTACACGTCGCCTCCCTCCGCCGCGAGGTGGTACGTGCCCTTTCCTGAGACGACGAGGTCGGGCTTGCCGAGGGTCCAGCCGTCCTTCGGCGCGGCGGGAGGCGCGGGCTCCAGACGCTTGTCGCCCCTCGGCGCGCCCGCCGCGCTCCAAGCGGCGAGGGTCTCGATCTCTGCGGGCGTGAGGCGGTTCTCGTGCTGGAACTCGCCGTAGCCCGCCGCGGCCTTCCAGGGCGGCATCTGCCCGCCCTTCGTCACCGTCGCCGCCATCGCGCTCCACTTCTTCGCGTTCTCGTACCCCGCGAGGGAGAACGGCGCGACCTCGCCCGCCGTGTGGCACGACACGCACGCGCGGTTCAGGATCGGCGCGACCTCCTTCGCGTAGGTCGGCTTCGCGGGCGCGTGCGGCACCGCCGCGAGGCCGACCAGCGCGGCGGGAAGGACGAGGAAGAGCGAACGCACGCCGCTATTGTACGCGCGCCCGTGTAGCGGCGTGATTCATCACGCTCCGAATCCCGCAACTTACCGGAGCGTGGCAAGCCAAGCCGCTACAATGGAAGGATGCCCAAGCGCGTCCTCGTCACCGGCAGCGCCCGCGGGATCGGCCGCGCCATCGCCCTCCGCCTCGCCGAAGACGGCTGGAACGTCGCGATCCACGGCCGGTCCCCCTCGAAGGAACTTGACGAAACGGCCGAGAGCCTAGGCGACAGCCTCGCCGGCGTCTACACCCAGGCCCTCGACGACGAGCCGGAGCCGCTCTGGGACGAGGCGCTAGCCGATGGCGAGATCCACGCCATCGTCAACAACGCCGGCGTCTACATTCCGCTCGACTTCCTCACCGACGACGACGCGGCGTTCCGCGACAACGTCCGCGTTCACATCCGCACGAACTTCATGGCGCCCCTGAACCTCACCCGCACCGCCGCCCGTCATTTTGCCGCGAACGGCGGCGGAAAGATCCTCAACGTCGCGAGCCGCGTCGGCTTCAAGGGCGAGGCGAACGCCAGCCTCTATGCCGCCAGCAAGGCCGCCCTCATCAACCTCACCCGCTCCCTCGCCGTCGAACTCGCCCCCAAAAACATCGGCCTCTTCGGCATCGCCCCCGGCTGGGTCGACACCGCCATGGTCCGCGACGGCATGGAAAGCCGCCTCGAAGAGATCGTTAGCACCCTCCCCCTTGGCCGCATGGCCTCCCCCCAGGACTGCGCCGCCGCCGCCGCCTTTCTCCTGCGCGACGAGGCCGCCTACCTCAGCGGCCAGACCATCGACATCAACGGCGCGAGCTACTTCCACTAGAGCGCGTCGACGATCTTGTCGTAGTCGGCGTGGCTTCCGATCCAATCCCAAACGTAGACGTCAGGCTCGGAACGATAGGCCAAGGCGCGGTATCCGTCGCCTATGCGAACGGAATAGAGTTCGTGCGGCTTCAGACGCTTGAAGCGGAGGCCGGATCGGAACGGATCGGCTTGCCAAGCAGCATACGCCTTCCGGGCTTGCACCTGAACGTCGGAGGGCAACTTGGCAAGGCATTTACGGAACTCGGGCGAAACGACGGAGCGCAAGGCCTCTTTACAACTCGCCGCAGAGTCCCTGTTCGTACTGTCGCTTCGCCCGCTCCGCAATCTTGGAGAGCGTGTCCGGCGTCTGGGCAAACCGAAGGTCCCAGCGCGCCTCGTCCGCGAGCTCCGTCTCGATGATGGCCGCGAGCTCCTTCTGCTCCTCCTCCGAGAGGTTGCCGACACGTTCGAAGACACGCTGAAGCTGTTCGACCATCGCGATCATTCTACGCCACGCCGTAACCTCTACGGCACGAGCGACTTCCACTAAGGCCCGCCTTCTGGCGTATAGTTCTAAGCATGATGACGTCGTCGCTTGCTAAGGCCGTCGAGCGGGTCCAGGAAAGCGAACCCCAGGTGCAGGACATGATCGCCGCGCTCATCGAAGAGGAGCTCCGGTCGGAGCGCGGATGGGACGAGCGCTTCGCTGGTTCCCAGAACGTCCTCGCGGACCTCGCCAGAAAGGCGATCCGGGACAACCGCGCGGGAGAGACCCTGCCGTGGCCCAACGAGCACGAGTGAGGTCGAGGATCACGCGGGAGTTCCGCGACGCGCTGCGCCTCCTGCCAGACCGGGTGCGCGCAGGCGCACGACGCCCACCGACGCTGGGTCGAGGATCCCTCCCACCCCGGCCTCCAGTACAAAAAGGTCGCCCCCGATCCCCCGGTCTGGTCGGCCCGCGTCGGCATCCATCACCGCGCCCTCGCGGCAATCGACGGAGACGACGTCGTGTGGTTCTGGATCGGAACGCACGCAGAGTACGACGGCATCCTGCGTCGACTCTAATCAGCGGCCAGACCATCGACATCAACGGCGCGAGCTGCTTCCACTGGTCTGCCGTCCGATGTCTTCGAGCTTCGACACCTTGTCAAACGGGACGTAGTGGACGCGCACCGTCCTCGCGCCTAAGCCCAAGAACCCTCGGATCTTGGCACTCGGCAGCTTCACATCGACCTCGGCGCGGCGATCGTAGACGATCTGGAGATCGTCGTCCGTCAGCCATCGGACGCGCACCCAACGGGGATAGCAGCCTTCCCCCGCAAAGTCGTCGTGTCCCGAGAAGGACCGAAAGACGGCGGCACCCGTCTCCCTTTCAGGCTCGTTCCCTTCCGAGGTGATCAGGACCGAATTGTCGAGATCGCAGGGCACCCCGCAATCGAGGGAGAAGATCACCGCCTTCAGCCGGCCCGACGGAGAGCGCACGGTCTGCAAAAGGGTAGGCCCGCCCATCACGTTCTGCATCAGGGCACAACTCGCGCGGTAGAACAGCACGACCAGCAAGAGTCCCCCGATCCACTTGCCCCACCTCAGCCTCGACTTGCTCACGCCAAGCACGTCAACGCTCGATGTCCTCTGATCGTTCGCGCTTTGGACTTACTCGTCCGCATAGGCCACCGGCGCGACTCCGGGTGCCAGATGCTGTGTTAG
>CAXTOO010000062.1:0-16448 GCA_964245875.1 uncultured Fimbriimonas sp.
TCTCGCAAAGACGCAAAGTCGCAAAGAGAGTCAAGGAAGGTGTCACGTAGCAGGCTTAGGTCGATCGGCGGAAGACCGCACGCCGCCCCGAACCCCACGATCGCCGCCGTGTCCTCCGTCCCGCCCCGCCGCTCCCGCTCTTGCGCCCCCCCCGCCACGAACGGCTTGATCCGCGTCCCGGCGCGCACCACCAACGCCCCCGCGCCGCGCGGCCCGCCCATCTTGTGCCCCGCAACCGCCACGAGGTCGGCATCCGTCGGCCCCGGCATCTGCACCGCGTCGCAGAAGAGCGTCGCCCCCACCGCCCGGCACATGGCGGCCACCGCCGAGACGTCGGTCACCGTCCCCAGCTCGTTGTTCGCCGCCATCGCGGCCACGAGCAACACGTCCTCCTCGACCCGTTCGATAACCGGCCTCCCCCAAGCATCGATCGGAATCGCCTCCACCGCGTACCCCAGGCGCCGCAGCAGCGGCGCGACGCCCCACACGCACGCGTGCTCCGCCGCCGAGATCATAATCCGCCGCCGCGAGGGCTCCTCGTTCGCGATCGCCCGCCCGACCAGCGCGAGGTTGCACGCCTCCGTCCCCCCCGACGTGAACACCACCTCCGCGAACTCGCAACCCATCCGCGCGGCGACCCGCTCGCGCGAGACGTCGATCGCCGCCCGCGCCCGCCGCCCCTCCGCGTGGAGGCTGCTCGGATTCCCGCCGTGCCGCAGCCACGGCAGCATCGCCGCCCGCGCCTCCGGCCGAAGTGGCGTCGTCGCCGCGTGGTCCAGGTCGATTCTAGAGAGACTCAAAGATCGGCATCCTGTAATCGCGGAGGCGCAATGAACGAAGGAATGCGAAGCGTGTAGCCGCACCCTCCGTGGGTGCGCGAAGACTTTTGATCACGCGCTACCACCGCAGCGTCCTCCGGAAACCCTCCGTCCCCAAACCCGTCGCCATCAGCCTTAAAACCGTCTGCGGACGACGAGGGTTCAGCCGCAAAGACCGACGGTACGCCTGCCTCGCCTCGAACGTCTTCCCGTTCAGCATCATCACCGTCCCCAGCGCCGCCTGGTTGAACGCCTCGCCCACGCGGTCGATCCGCCCATCCAAGGCCGCGATCCGCTCCGCGAAGAACTCCCGCAGCCGCTCGTCGTCCTGCCAGATCCGCTCCAGCTTGTGGCTCGCGTTCTCCCCATGGATCCGGTACAGCGTGAGCGGCGCGTCGACGAACCCCGCCGCCCATCGCTCGCAGATCCGCCACCACATCTCCCAGTCGCCCGAGCCGAAGTACGACGGGTTGAAAGGGCCGACCGCGTCGAAGCAGGTCCGCCGGACCAGCGCCGCGCTCGCGATGATCTTGTTCTCGTACACGAGGCCCGGCAGCACGTCGCCCGTCTCGAACGTCGGGAAGCGGAAGCCCAGCGGGTTGCCCTCCGTCCGGTTCCCCTCGCCGTCGATAAACTCCCCGCCCGTGTGGACCAGCCCGACCTCCGGATGCGCGTCGAGCAGGGCCACCTGCCGCTCCAGCTTCTCCGGTAGCCACACGTCGTCGTCGTTCAGCACCGCGATCAGCTCGCCGGTCGCGAGCCGAAGCCCCTCGTTCAGCGTGCCGTAGGTCCCCAGGTTGCGCGCGTTGAACACGCACCGCAGTTCTGGTTGCTCGGTGAGCCACTCGCGCGAGCCGTCCGTCGAACCGTCGTCCAGGGAGATCGTCTCGAAGTCGCGGTATGTCTGCGCGCGCAGCCCGTCCACTGCCGCCGGGAGGTACCGCCGGTGGTTGTAGCAGGTGAGGAGGACGGTGACGCGGGGCATGGTCTATCGATGTTGGCGGTCCTTACAGCCGCGGGATGCACTCGTGCCCGCGCCGCGAAGCGGTCCGCTACTGCGGCGACACCGTCAATGACCATGCGTCGATATCCACCGACGGCAGCGTCCCGCCGAGCGTGTCGCCCTGCCGCTCGTTGTTCGCGGTGGAAGACGAGTACGTTCCGCTCGTCACGAGGAGCGCCCGGTAGTACCCCTTCCCGGTGACGCCGAGCTGGAGCTGGTCCCCGAGCGAGTCGACCACGCGACCGTTGTTACTCGAATTCGTCAGGCGCACGTTCGTGGCGATGATGTTGAACTGGATCGCGTAAACGTTCTTGGCTGTCGTCGGGTCGTCCACGAGGTCGCTCGTCTGGATGTCGAAGCCTAGGGTGTTCGGGTCGCCGCTCGTGTCGGGGTCCACCGAGAGGATCGGGGCGCCGATCACCGCCTGGTTCGCGAGGTCGATGGGATTGTCGTCGATGGCATCCGGCGTCCGTGTCCCGAACCGACCGATCTGATACACCGTTCCCGAGCCCGGAGCGTACACGACGTACCGCGTCGGGCGACCCTCGACGACGCCGTTCTTCGGATTGCCGTTCGTGGCGGCGTACACCGGCACCGGCCCGTACCCGTCGTCCACCGGGTCCGAGACCGTCAGCGGTCGGATTGCCACGAGATAGATGAACCGAGGATCGACCGGCGCGTCCATCCGAAACCGAAAGGCGAGCCGGGTATAGCCCGCCTTCGCCGTGCCGTTCGGGTACTTCGCGCAGCCGGCCAGGGCCAGCACGGCGAGAAGGAGCGAGGAAGGGGCGCGCATCGCTCCCTTACGGTACTCCAGTCCGGCCCGGAACGGTACATTGAACGGGTGCGCAGGCCGCGGCGGGAGGGGTTGGCGGAGGCGTTCGCCGCCCGCCGCGACGATCCCGCTTTCCGCCGCGCCCTCGCCGACCTGCGCGAGACCTGCGCCTTCGTCGTCGACCCCCGCCACGCCGAACGCGACCTCGCGCGCCTCGTCGAACGTTACGCCGAAGCCCCCGCCGACTCGCCCGTCTCCCCGCGCTTCGAGGCGGTGATTCACCTCCTGCAACGTTTCGATCACGGCTCCTCCCCTCTTGGAGGGTCCGCCGAAGGTGGCGATAAGAAGACCGTCGAACCGAAGTCCATTGGCGTCGCCTCCCAGGTGGAGGGTAGGGAGGGGGTATGTCGCGAACACCGCCCGGTTTGGTCTAAGGGCCCAGGAGGAAACCTCGAGACCCTCCTCGCCGACGGCCTCCGAACCCTCCTCGCCGAACGACTCTCCCTCCCGACCGCCAACGTCCTCGACCCCTGGGCAGGCGACGGACGCCTCATCGCCGCCCTAAACGCCCCGATCCGTTTCGCCAACGTGGCCAACCCCGCGCTCTACGCCCGCGCCGTCGCGCGCCTCGGCCCTGCCTTCGACGGCTTGTGCCTCGCCGATTCGTTCCGCCTCCCGCCGCGAGTCCCCACCCCCGGCTTCGACTTCTCGGACGACGAGAACAACGCGCGGGTCTCGCGCCAGCAAGGAACCCCGTTCCAAGCCATCGTGAGCGACCTGAGAGAGTGGGGAGCGAATCCTGGTGCGCCAGGGCTTGCCCTGCGGGAGGCCGACGGCCGCCAACCCGCTCGAACTAGGCCGCAGACCGGCCCCAACTCCCGACTGGCGAGAAATCTGGAAAAGCGCCTCCGTTGGATGGCCGACCGCCTTGCCCCCAAGGGCATCCTCGCCTTCCTCTCCGACGGCGCGTTCGTCGACGAACCCACCGGTTCCGATCTTCGAGCCTGGATGGAGCGCGAATTCGCCCTCGTCGCCCACCTCGCCCTGAAGCCCGGCCAAGCCCTCACCTTCCTCGCGCGCGGCGGCGCAGAGGGCGGCATCCGCTACGCCGAGGGCGAACCAACATCCTTCGCCGAGATCGAGTGGCGGGAACTGCACCCCACCGAACGCCACGTCTGGCGCACGGAGATCCTGCGGCCCGAGTGGGCGACCTTCCTCCCACTCACCCAGGAGCGCGGCGCGGTTTTCGGCGAAACACCCGTTCCCATGCCGCCCGGCACCGATGCCCCCGCGCCCGGTCGCAAGGGGGAGCGGCGGGTGCTCCGAAACCCCCTCGCGCCCGCGTGGCGGGTCGTCGACCGCAAGGCCCGTCGCGAACCCGTTCCAACGGATGGCCCCCGGCTGATCCTCCTGGGCGAGCCGTTCGGCGTGTTCGCCTCGCGACTGCCGATCGACGCCGCGTTCGGCGGCGAGGGCGCCCTCTCGACCGGCGGCCGCGTCTCCGCGGCGGCGTTGCGGAGCCTGCGCAACGCCTACGGCGCGGGCATCGTGGAGGGCGACGTGCTGGAGTTCGCCCTCGCCCTCCTGCATCACCCCGAGTACCGGACCCGCTACCACGAGGACCTCCGCCGCGGCGTCCCGCGCCTGCCGCTCATCGACCTCGAGGCGCTGGTCGATCACGAGGACGCGCCCCCCGTCGGGCCGGGCACCGCGTTCGGCACCGGCTGGCTCCGCGCCGAGGGCTTCGAGCCGGGAACGCTCCCCGACTACGACGACCCGTTCGCCTCGCCCTATGCCCGCGCCGACGTCGAACCCGGATTCCTCCTGATGGTCGGCCTCGGCGCCGCCCTCTTCCGCCTTCAGACCGACGTCGAACGGCTCCTCCCCCACCCCATGAACGAAGAAGGCGAGCCGACGATCATCGCGCGCCCCCGGATATCCGCGGGCGGGACGCGCCTCGTCCTCGCCCCCGGCTGGACGCTCGACGGCATTCCGCCCGAGGCGTCGTTGTGGCGCATCGGACGGAAGAGCGCCCTGGAGTGGGCGGTCGACGCCCTCAAGCCCCGCCGCGGCTTCGATCCGAACCGCCCCGACGATCCCCGCCGTCCCGCGCGGCTCGTCGGTGGAGTAGTCGCCGCCTCGTTGGAGATCGCGAGGCTGACGACGATCTTGGAGAGCGTGCCGCTCTAACGTAGTGCCTCCTTCCAGGAGGCATCTCCGGCTCCTCGTCGCCCCGGCTTCCAGCCGGGACTCTTTCCGCACGGGCGCCCGCCCGTGCGAAAACCCAGGGATTCGTTTTCGTAGAATCCGCCCGAAAGCGCGCGTTTCAGGTTCAAGTTCGAACAGCGGCCAAAAGGAGGCTGAAGTCCCTCAAATCCACGAAGAACGAAGCCCTTTCGGCTCCAAACGATAGGGACAAGAACACTAGCCTGAGACTTCCTCGACGTTAGAGGGCGTCCGCTTGGGCGAGGAGAGGTACCCTCGGATTCCCGCAATGGCCACCCCGCAACCCTCGTCGACGCCCACCCAGCCCAAGATCGTCCAGACGCTCCTCAAGCGCACGGCGACCGTGCTCCTCGCGTTCGCCGCGATCTTCGGCGGCCTCCGCTACGTGCAGGAGCAGAAGGGCGACTTCGACCGGGGCGGCGAGAGCTCGGGCATGATCGCGGCGATCCGCATCGAGCGCAACGGCCAGCAGGCCGTGCTCATCAAGCCCGACGGCACGGTCGTCGGCACCAAGTCCTGGAAGGACGGCAACACCGACCGCGAGGCCGTCTGGTCGCCCGACGGCCGGTTCCTCTTCTTCTGCAGCGACCGCAAGGAGAACACCTTCAATGTGTTCCGCTGGAACCCGCAGTCGGACGACGCCCAGAAGCGCACCGAGACCGGCGGCAGCCGTGCCAACCCGACCTTCGCGCCGGGCGGGACCGGCGACACCCTGCTCGTCGTGGCGGGCGGCTTCGTCCGCGAGCTCGACCCCAAGACGGGCAAGACCCCGCAGATCCTGCCGCCGGTGAACGCCGAGATCGCGCAGTCGGGCGGCGGCGACGAGAGCGGCACCGAGGGCTCGCTCTCGATCTACGGCAACCTCGGCAAGAGCTTCCGCATCGCCCGCTACCTGCCGGGCAAGGGGTCCATCGCGGCGGTGATGCGCCGCGAGGACGGCGGGGAGATCCTCGTGCTCCAAGAGCTGACGCCCGTCAACGGCAAGGTGCCGAAGCCGCGCCCCATCGTCGCGGGAGACCACGTGGAGTTCGACATCGACCCGACAAGCGGCTCCGTCGTGTACTGCGTCCAGAACTTCCGCTGGCCGGACAAGGATCAGGTGCCGCCGCAGTTCCGCCAGGGCAACCGCGTCACCACGCCCTTCCGCAACGCCATCGGGCTGGTCGATCCCAAGGGGGCGTTCTCGCTCGTCGGCGCCTCGGCGAACGACGCCGCCGGCTTCGGCGCGCCCCGCGTCAGCCCAGACGGCACCAAGATGCTCCTCGTGGCGGGCCGGATCGAGGAGGGAAGCCTCCGCCCCGCGGCCCTCCTGACCTTGCCCCTGCGCGCGCAGGGCATGGGCCAGGCGGCAGTGCTGACGAAGGGCGACGTGTACGAACCGTCTTGGTCCGCCGACGGCAACCGGATCGCCTACGCGAAGCGGGTCGGCGGCAAGCGCGACATCTACACGATGGCCGGCGACGGCACGGACGAGACGAACGTCACGAAGGGCCAGGGCGACTTCTCGACCCCGCTGATGTCGCCGATGGTCAAGTAGGGGGCGAGGGACAGGTTCAAGGCAAATCTCACTGGTCACTTGTCACTTGTCACCCTTTCCCCCACTCCCGGCAACGTCTCCGCATGCAGACGCATGAAGGCGCCGACGACGTTCGGGTCGAACTTCGATCCCGACAGGCGACGGATCTCGTCTAGCGCATCCTCCGCGCGCCAAGCCTTCTTATAGGGCCGGGCGGTGACGAGCGCGTCGTACACGTCGCACACCGCGACGATCCGCCCGACGAGCGGGATCTCCTCGCCGCGCAGGCCTTGCGGATAGCCATTGCCGTCCCAGTTCTCGTGGTGGGTCAGCGCGACGAGGTGGGCGGTGCGGATCAGCGGGTGGGAGCCGCCATCGAGCATCCGCGCGCCGATCGCGACATGGGTCTCCATCTCCTCGCGCTCCAGCGGGGTGAGGTCGCCCGCCTTGTTCAGGATGGCATCCGGGATGCCCACCTTGCCGAGGTCATGGAGGGTCGCGGCGAGCTCCAGCCGCTCGCACTCCGCGCGTCCGAGGCCGAGGGCCGCGCCGAGGCCGCCCGCCATCGCTCCGATGCGCCGTGCATGGCCGCCGGTAAGGTCGTCGCGGTGCTCGCCCACGACGGCCAGCCGCTCGATGAGCTCGACGCTGGCGCTGCGGTAGGCGAGGTCCGACCGCTCCGCCTCGGTGAGGGCGCGCAGGACCTTCGAATGGAGGGTGAAGGTGGCGAACGCGAGGAACGCCACGTCCGCGACCGCCTTCACGCCGAAGCCGACGTTCGGCAGGAGCCGCATCGCCGCGCCGGAGAGCGCGATCCACACGAACGAGATCAGGAGGAAGCGCCACACGATGTCGGCCGCGCGCCGCTGCGAGGCCCGGACCCGCTCCCGTTCCCGCTTGAGGCGGGCGGCGCGCGTCGGCTCGGAGGCGGGGACGAAGGCGGTGCGGATCACTCTCCGTATTGTCGGCAGGCGGGCGGCGGAACCGCACGGCGGGGTACAGAGTTCGGGAATGCCGCAGACCAACCCGCCCGGCCTCGACCTGGCCGCGCCGCTCACCCAGGCCCGGAGCCTCGCGCAGGACCTCCTCGCGCTCCTGCCGAACCTTGCCCTCGCCGCCGTAACCCTGCTGATCGCCTACGTCGCGGCGCGCCTCTCGGCGAGGCTGGTGCACGCGGTGGTGCGCCGGGCGAACGGGAACCCGACCGCGGGACTGCTGCTGGGGCGGCTCGCGCGGGGCGGCGTCCTGATGGTGGGCGTGCTCGTCGCGCTCTCCACGGTGTTCCCCTCCTTCCAGGCGCGCGACCTCATCCAGCTCCTGGGGATCAGCGGCGTGGCAGTCGGCTTCGCCTTCAAGGACATCTTCCAGAACTTCCTGGCCGGCGTGATCATCCTCATCTCCCGCCCCTTCCGAATCGGCGACACCATCGCGGTGAAGAGCTACGAGGGCATCGTCGAGGACATCCAGACGCGCGCGACGATGATCCGCACGGCGGACAACCAGCGGGTGGTGGTGCCGAACACGGTGCTGTTCTCCGAGGAGGTGAAGGTGCTGACCGCCTACGACACGCGGCGGACGGAGGTGGAGATGGGGATCGGCTACGCGCGCGACCTGGAGGCGGCGCGGGCGTCCGTGCTGGCGGTGCTCCCGTCGGTCGCGGGCGTGCTGCCGAGCCCCGCGCCCGACGTGCTTGTGACGGGCTTCACGGACACAAGGGCGACCCTGCGCGTTCGCGTTTGGACCCGCTCCGACGCGAACCTTGTGGTGCTGCGCGACGAGGTCGCCCGCGCCGCGCGGACGGCGATGGCCGAGGCAGGCGTCCCGCTGACGGCCTAAGGCGGCCTTTGGGCGAACTGGTCTCCGAAGACGGTTCCCCTTCGAGTCGCGATTACGGACCTAGAGAGACGACAAGCTGAAGTCGCGAGCGAAGGGGAACCGTGGGAGAGGGTGGTGGCGCCTTCCGCTCGCCTTCAAACGCGGGGCCGTCCCCACTCTCTCCCCACTCGTTGTCCCTGAGCCTGCTCCACGACCAAGAACGGGTGACGAGAGGGGACTCAGATCCCGCGCCCGACGGCGCGGTCCAGCGCCGCCCGGGCGCGCAGGGCGTCGCCGCGGGCGGTTTCCAGGAGCTGCTGCGCGGAGAAGAGCTGGGCTTGGGCGTTGGTGATGTCGAGGAACGTGCCTCCGACGCCGCCCCGGTAGCGGCCGACCGCGAGCCGGACGCCCTCCTGGGCGTTGGCGACACCGACCTCGTTGATCGAGACGCGCTGGAGCGCGCTGGCGAGATTGAGGTACGCCTGACCCACGTCGGCCACCACGTTCTGCTGGGCCAGGCGGTAGCTGGCGAGGGCGGAGCGCTGGACGCCCCTCGCCTCCTGGATCGCGCCGGCGGTGAACCCGCTGTTGAAGAGGGGCCAGTCGATGCCGAGGCCGACGGTGGTCGATTGGCTCTGGAAGGGATCGGAGCCGCCGCTGGTGCCGAGCGAGGCGTTCGCGGTGAAGGCGGGAGTGTTCGTCTTGCGCGCCGCAGAGACGCCGAAGCCCGCCGCCTCCAGGGTGCGCCGCGCCTGCCGGATCTCGGGGCGAACGGCGAGGGCGGAGGTGAACAGCTCCGTCGGATCGGCGGGGGTGGCGGGCAGAGGCTCGTCGGCGGCCGAGAGCGGGGTGCGCGGGTCGACGCCGATCGCCTGCGCGAGCTGGATGCGCGCGAGCGTCTCGTTCGCGCGGGCGACCACCAGAGAGGAGGTCGCGATGGCGAGGTTCGTCTTCGCATCGACCACGTCCTTGGGCGGGAAGAGGCCCGAAGCGAGGTTGGCCTGGGCCAGGATGAGCTCGGCTTGCCGGTTCGACACGTTCTCCTCGGCGACGAGGACGAGCCGGCGGTTCTGGGCGAGGTCCGCGAGCCGCTGGCGGGCGTCGAGGGCGGCGTCCAGCTGCGCCACCGTGAGGTTCGCGACGGCGGCGCCGGCAAGGGCGCGCTGCTGGCGCACGAGGTCGCGGGTGCGGCCAAAGTCGTAGAGGAGCTGCGTCGCGCCGAGGGCGAGCCGCCCGTTGGAGAACAGCCCGCCTCTTCCGCCGCTGGTCGAGGTCGCGTTGCCTGTGGTGCCGCTTCCGGTCCCGGTGCCGCCCGTTCCCGAACCACCGATGCCCGTGCTCACGCCGGACGTGCCCGCGAAGCCGCCACCGATGCTGTCGCTGCGCGACAGGGATCCCGTCACGCCCACCGCCGGACCGAGGTTGGACGACTGCTGGCGCACGCGGCCCTGGGCCGACTCGGCCGCGCCGCGCGCGTCCTCGACCGTCGGCTGGAGCCGGAGCGCGAGCCGCACGACCTCGTCGGAGGTCAGCGGCGCGAGCGCCCGCCCGAAGCTCGGCACGACCACCGGCGGCGGCACGACCACGTCCGGGGTGTTCGGCTGGATAGGGACGGTCTGGGCAAGAGAGGGAAGGGGGAAGAGGGAAAGGAAAAGGAGGAGGGTGAGGGGTGAGGGGTGACGAACGGGGAAAGATCGGAGGGAGGGGTCCCTTCCGCTCTCCACTCCCCACTTGTCACTCCCCCTCTTCAAAGCACCTCTCCCTTCGTCCGCTCCGCCGCGACCAACTCGGGCTCGCCGCCGGTCGAGACGACGCTTGGGCCGATGCCCGAAGCGGGGTGGAGGTCGCGATCGTCCTTCCGGAAGCGGCGCGCGAGGTCGTCGAAGAACGTGTACACCGCCGGCACGACGAAGAGCGTGAGGGCGGTGGAGGTGAGCAGCCCGCCCACCACCGCCGTCGCCAGCGGGGCCTGGAGCTTCGAGGAGTTGCCGATGCCCAGCGCCAACGGCAGCATGCCGAGGATCGCGCAGAGCGAGGTCATCAGGATCGGCCGCAGCCGCGTCGGCGCGGCCTTGAGCAGCGCCTCGTCACGCCCCATCCCCCTCTCCCGGAGCTGGTTGGTGTAGTCCACGAGCAGGATGCCGTTCTTCACGACGATGCCCACGAGCATCAGCACGCCCACGTAGGCGGTCAGACCGAACGCCTGCCCGGCGAGCAGCAGCCCCACGATCACCCCCGGCGCGCAAAGGGGCACCGAGCAGAGCACGATCAGCGGGTAGATGAACGACTCGAACTGCGAGGCGAGCAGCGTGTAGATGAGCGCGATCGCGAGGAACACCGCCATGCCGAGGCCCGAGAACTCCTGCGCGCGCCGCTTCTGGCGGTCGCCGAAGTCCCAGTGCGTGCCCTGCGGCAGCTCCATCTTGTCCATCGCGACCCCCACTGCGGCCTGCACCGTGCTCTCCGAGACGTCGGGATTCGCGCGCCCGCTCACCGCGATGTACCGCAACCGGTTGAGCCGCGCGATCTCGTTCGGGCCGGTCTCGATCTTCACGTTCGCGACCTGCCGCAGCAGCACCGCGGCCGTCACCTTGCCGGTGGTCGGGTCGACCGCGCTGGACTTCACCGGGATGTCCAGGATCGCCGGGATCGACCGTCGCTGCTCCACCGGCAGCTCCACGTAGATCGGGTACTGTTGCGAGTCGTTCGGGTCCTGGAAGTACGTCGTCAGCGACGCGGCCGTGGCCGTGCCGACCGCGTTCGCGATGTCGTTGAACGACACGCCGAATGCGTTCGCCTTCGCGCGGTCCACGTCGAACCGCACCTCCGGCGAGGCGTCCTCCGTCCCGATGTCCACGCTCTCCAGGCCCGGAACGCCCTGGAGCGTCTCCTGCACGTCGTGCGCGGTCTTCGTGAGTTCGGTGAGGTTCTGACCAAAGAGGTCGACCTCGATGCCCTGGTTGCTGCCGCCGAGAATGTTCGAGACTAGGTCGTACGGCGTCGCGAAGGCGCGGCCGGGGATCTTCGCGAGAGGCTTCTTCAGCCGCGTGATCACGTCCTCGGTGCGGCTCTTGCGGTCGCGCTTGAGCCGCACGGTCGCGCCGCCGCGGTACGCCAGCGCCCCGCTCGCCCCGCGGAACGACACGTTCGCGCCCGCGCCGACGAACACCGTCTCCACGTCCGGGTCGGCCCTCAGCACGTTCTCCATGTACAGCGCCCACTTCGTGGTCTCCGCCAGCGACGTGCCAATGGGCATCTTCAGGCTCACCTGGAAGTCGCCGCTGTCCGTCGACGGCAGCGTCTCGAAGCCCACGACCTTCACCAGCGGAAGCGCCACGAGCGAGAGCGCGACCGCCCCGCCCAGCACGAGCCACCTTCGTTTCAGCGCCTTCTCCAGGACGCGGTGGTAGTTCTTGTCCATCGCGCTCAGCCGGTTGCCGCTCCAGCGGAAGAACCTCCCCAGAAGGCTGTACCGTCCCTCGTGGCGCTCCGGGTGCTCCAGCTCGTCGATCTCCTTCTGCTTCACGAACCGCGTCGCCAGCATCGGCACGACCGTGGTCGCGTCGAGCAGCGAGATCGCGATGGAGAAGATGACCACCAGCGCGAACTGGCTGAAGGTCTGCCCCGACTGTCCCTTGATGAGGAACAAGGGCAGGAAGACCACCATGATCGTGAAGGTCGAGGCGACGACCGCGCCCAGGATCTCCTGCGCGCCGCTCACCGCCGCGTCCGCGACCTTCTTCTTGCCGCCCTCCATGTGCCGGAAGATGTTCTCCAGCACGACGATCGCGTCGTCCACGATGAGGCCCGTCGCCAGCGCGAGGCCCGAGAGCGAGATCGTGTTGAGCGTGAAACCGCCGAAGTAGAGGACCGCGAACGTCGAGACGATCGAGATCGGGATCGAGAGCGCCACCACGAGCGTCGAGCGAAGGTTGCGTAGGAAGAACGTGATGACGAGGATCGCCAGCACCCCGCCGATGATCGCCGTCTCCTTCAGCTCGTCGATCGACGACTCGATGAACGGCGCCTGCGCGTAGGCGACGGTGTACTTGACGTCCGGATACGATCTGCCGAGCTTCGCGATCACCTCGCGGACGTTCTTGTCCGTGTCCACCGTGTTCGCCGCCGCCTGCTTGGTCACCGCCAGCGCGACCGCCGGAACGCCGTTCAGCCGCGTGATGATGCGGTTCTCCAGCGAGGCGTCCTTCACCGTCGCGACCGCCCCAAGCGGCACCACGCTTCCGTTGCGCGTGACCAACGGGATCGCGGCGATGTCCTTCACCGTGCGCGTGTACGCCTCCGCGCGGATCGTGTACTCGGTCTCCCCCTGCTTCGCGATTCCCGCCGGAAGGCTGAGGTTCTCCGACGAGATGCGGTCCCGCACGTCGTTCAGAGACACCCCGAACGCCTGGAGCTTCGTGCTGTCGACGTCGACGATGATCGAGCGCGCCGTGCCGCCCGTCACGTTCACCGCCGCCACGCCGCCCGCCGACTCGATGCCCGGCGTGATGTCGTTCGTCAGCGTGGTGAGCAGCTTCGTGAGGTCGTTGCCCTTCGTCGTCACGCCGTACACGAGGATCGGCAGGCTGGAAGGGTCGAACTTCGAGACCGTCGGGATCTGGAGGTTGGGATCGTTGGGGAACTTGCCCTGCGCCCGCTGAACGTACTGCAGCACGTCCACCGCCGCCGTGTTGACGTTCACCCCGTAGTCCAGCTGGACGCGCACCGACGACGAGCCGAGCGACGACGTGGACGACACGTTGTACAGGCCCGGAACCGCGGAGACCGCCTCCTCGATGGGCCGCGTGATCTGCGACTCCATGACCTCCGGCGGGGTGTTCGGCCAGCTCGTGTTGATCGCGACGATCGGCACGTCGACCCGCGGCAGCAGGTCGATGGGCAGCCGCAGGGCGCAGATGAGGCCCAGCAGCACGAGCGCCGCGATGCGCATCGTCACCGCGACGGGATGGGTGACGGACCACTTGGCGAGATTCACTTCTTCCTCCTTCGTTCGCCGGCGTCAGGCTTGGCGTTCGCGTCGGCCACCGCCACCTTCTGGCCGTCCTTGACCGCCCTGGAACTTTCCGTCACGACCTTCTCCCCGGCAGCGACGCCCTTGATGATCTGGATTCCGACCTGGTCGCGGACGCCCAGGGCGACGTCGCGCAGCGAGGCCGTGCCGTCGTCGCCCACCACCGTGACCGTCGCCTTGCCGTCCGGCGTCTGCACCACCGCGTTGATCGGCACCACGACCCCCGCTTCCGTGCGCGAGGTCGTCACCGTCACCCCGCCGAACATCCCCGGCCGGATCAGCTCCTCGGGGTTGTCCAGGCGGACGCGGATCGTGAATTGGCGGCTCGTGGGGTCGGCGGCGCGGTTCACGTCGAAGATCCGCCCCACGAACTTGTGGTCGGGCAGGTTGTCGAACGCCACGTTCGCCTCCGCGCCCGGCTTGATCTGGGAGGCGAGTTCGATGGGAAACGACGATTCGACGTACATCGTGCGCAAGACCTGAATGGTGAGCAACGGCGTTCCGGGCTGGGCGAGGGTGCCGGGGTCGGCCCCGCGCAGGGTGATGATGCCGTCGATGGGCGACCTCAGCTCGGTGTTCGCGCGCTGGGCCTGCGCCGCGTCGAGCTCGCCCTGCGCCGCCTGCACCGCCGACCGCAGCGCGGCGAGGTTCGCCTGGTTCGCCGCGCTCTGAGAGGTGTTGGCGTTCGCGCTGCGCAGGGCCGCCTGGGCCGAGCGCAGGTTGGATTGTGCCGTGAGGATCCCCCCCTGCGTCTCCCGCTGGACGACCACGACCTGCGCCCGCGCGGCCGCCTGCTGCGCCCTCGCCTGCGCCACCTGGGCCCGCGCCGTGGCGGCGGCCTGCTGCGCCACGCGAACCTGCCCGAGGGCCGTCGCGACCGACGCGCGGGCGTCGTCCACGTCCTGCGCCGCGATGAAGCCACCCTTGAACAGCCCTTCCAGTCGGTCGAGCTTCACCTGGTTCGCCTTCAGGGTTCCTCGCGCTGCCTCCTCCTGCGCCCCCGCGCTGGCCACCGCCGACTCCGAGGCGCGCGCCGAGGCCGCCTGCTGGGTCACGACCGCCTGCGCCGCCGCGATCTGTGCCTGCTGGGTCCGCCTCGCCTGGTTCAAGGCGGCGGTCGCGCTCGCCACCGCCGCCTTCTGGGCGCCGATCGCGCTCTGCACCGCCACGTCCTGCGAGCCGATCGTCGCCTGCGCCTGCGCGAGCCGCGCCTGCGCTTCGGCCACCGCCGACTGCGCCTGGAGCACCGTGCCCTCGATCTGCGACGGATCGATCCGCGCGAGCGTCGCCCCCGCCTTCACGCGGTCCCCCTCGCGCGCCTCCAGGAACGTGATCCGCCCCGAGGCGGGCGGGCTCAGCCGCACCGTCTGCGGCGAGGCCGCCGTGCCGACCGCCTGGACGCTCTCCTCGATGGTGCGCGGGCCGGCCGCCGCGACCTCGACCGCCGTCGCCCCCCCGCGTCCGCCCCTGCCTCCGGCCTGCGAACCGCCCGAGGCTCCCGCTCGCGCGTTCTTTGCGACCACGCGCCACCCGATGAGGGCGAGAAGCGCGACCAGCGGGACGATCCAGAGCAGGCGGCGCACTAGGCCGAATCTCCAGAACAAGGGGCCAAGTACATCATCGCTCCTTGCGTCATACGCCGCAAGAAAGCCGAGAAGTTCCCAAAGGTTGCGGGCGTTGAGCACCTGACACCCCCCAACGAGCGAATGCTTCCAAGGAGCGCAGGCTTCAGCCTGGAAAGCCCGCCTTCGACGATCCGCATCGCGGTTCGCCACCCCGACTCCCCTCAAAGGCGCTTGGGGTTCACTCTACACCCTTGCCAAACGAGAACACCCTCCCCGCCGCGACGCGCTGGGCGCTCGCCGTCGGCTGCGCGATCTCCGTCGGCAACCTCTACTACCTCCAGCCCCTCCTCGCCCAGGTCGCCGCCGACTTCCGCATCACCGAGGGACAGGCCGGGCTGGCCGCGACCCTCACGCAGGTGGGCTACGCCCTCGGCATGCTGACCATCGTCCCTCTTGGCGACATCAAAGAGCGGCGCGGCCTTGCCCTCACGATGCTCGGCGCGACCGTCGTCATGGCGCTCGCGACCGCCGCCGCGCCGAGCTTCCTCCTGCTCTGCGCCGCCTCGCTCGGCCTCGGTCTCGCCACCTGCACCCCGCAGCTCCTCATCCCCTTCGCCGCCACCCTCGCGCGGCCCGAGGAGCGGGGCAAGACCGTCGGCTTCGTGATGTCCGGCCTGCTCCTGGGAATCCTGCTCGCGCGCACCCTCAGCGGCTTCGTCGGCGCCCACGTGGGTTGGCGCGGCGTGTACCTCATGGCCGCGGGGCTGACCGTCGGCGTCGCCGTCCTCATGCGGCTCCTGCTCCCCGTGAACCGCTCGGACAACGCCGCCGTCGGGTATCGCGAGCTGCTCCGATCGCTGGTCGATCTCGTCCGCGAAGAGCCGATCCTGCGCGAGTCGGCGGCCTACGGCGCGGCGCTCTTCGCCGCGTTCTCGGCCTTCTGGACCACCCTCTCGTTCCGCTTCGCCGCCCCGCCCTTCGGCATGGACGCCAAGCACGCCGGGAGTCTCGCGGGACTCTTCGGCCTCGTCGGCGCGGCGGGTGCCCTCGCCGCCCCCACCGTCGGTCGACTCGCCGACGCCGGCCACCCCCGCCGCACCATCCTCGCCGGGATCGCGCTCACCATCGTCTCCTTCGCGCTCATGCTCCCGCCGTCGATGGCCTTGCTGGTCGTCGGCGTACTCGCGATGGACCTCGGCGTCCAGGCGGCGCAGGTCTCGAACCAGTCCCGTGTCTACGCCCTGCGCCCCGAGGCGCGGAACCGCCTGAACACGGTCTACATGACGGGCTACTTCGTTGGCGGCTCCGCGGGCTCCGCCCTGGGCGCGTGGGCCTGGGGCGCGTTCGGCTGGCCTGGCGTCTGCGCCGTCGGCGCGGCCTGCGGCCTCATCGCGCTGGCGTTCTTCACTGCCACTCATAAGGAGCGCAGGCTTTAGCCTGGAAAGACCGAGCTGGACCCACGCCGCAAACTCCCGCCGGGACCGAGGAAACCCGTCACCCATCCATGCGGCATCACGAAGCCGTCCCCCTCGCCTCATCTAGACTCGCGAACCCGTCCCGCTCCATAAGCTCCACCAGACGCCGGTTGATCGCCGGCACCAGCGCCGGCCCGCCGTAGATCCAACCCGTGTAGAGCTGCACGAGGTGCGCCCCAAGCCGGATCTTCCGGTAGGCGTCGTCGCCGTCCATGATGCCGCC
>CAXTOO010000063.1:0-4519 GCA_964245875.1 uncultured Fimbriimonas sp.
ACCGGCGGTTCAACTGGACCCGCTACCGGGACGAGGGCGTGGCGCTGTACCGGGAGCTGGGGCTCTAGGCGGCGTCTCTGGAGTGCCATGCGGAACCGTACGCCCTGCGGGGTTGCTGAGAGTCTCGAACAAGACCATCGTGCCCGCGAGTCCGGACGTTTTTACCCCTCGCGCCTTGCGTTCGCGTCGATCAGACCGCCGCTTGGTGGCAGAAGATTTTGCCCTATCGTGTTGACCGGTCGCCTACGGACGAACGCGCTTCCGCGTGAACCATACTCTGGGGCGTGAACCGAAAGGCCATTCCGCTCCACGCGAAGATCCTGGTCGGCCTCGTCGCGGGCGGGGTCGCCGGCGCGACGGCGCGCGGGATGCTCGGCGCGGACAGCCCCGTTCTGAAGACCCTTGCCGAGGACGTCGCGAAGCCCGTCGGGGACGTGTTCCTGGCGCTGCTCTTCATGGTCGTGGTGCCCCTGGTGTTCTCCGCCCTCGTGATGGGCACGCAGGAGCTGGGGCAGGCGAGGCGGTTCGGAAGGGTCGGCGGGCTGTCGCTCGCGCTCACCGTCGTCCTGAGCCTCATCGCCTGCACGATCGCGCTGGTCGGCGTGAACCTGGTCAAGCCCGGCCTCGCGATCCCCCCCGCCCAGCGCGAAACGCTGATCGCGAAGTACGAGAACCGGGACAAGGCCCAGAGCAGCCTCGCCGCGGCGCGGAAGGCCCCGGACGATCCGCCCGTGCTCGGCATCGTGCCGAAGAACCCCTTCAAGGAGATGGTGCGCGCGCTCGAAGGCGGCCTCCTCCCCCTGATGTTCTTCGCGCTCGTGTTCGGGGCCGCCCTCGCCGGGGTGGAGGACGAGAAGGCCCGGCCGCTGCGCGCCTTCTTCGAAGGCCTGTTCGAGACGAGCCAGCGGGTGATCGGCTTCGCGATGGCGTTCGCGCCGGTCGCGGTGTTCTTCCTCGTGTTCCGCTCGATGGCGGAGCTCGGCACCGACCTCCTCCGACCGCTGGGGGCGTACGTGCTGACGGTGCTCGGCCTCCTCGCGCTCCACCTGTTCGGGGTGTACAGCCTGTTCGTCCGGTTCGTCGCCCGGCGGAGCCCCCTGGAGTTCTTCCGCCAGATGCGGACGACGATGCTCACGGCGTTCGCGACGTCGTCCAGCAACGCCACGCTCCCGACCGCCCTGCGGGCGGCGACCGAGGAGGTCGGCCTGCGCAAGGAGGTGTCGGGGTTCGTGCTCACCGTCGGCGCGACGGCGAACCAGAACGGCACTGCGCTGTACGAGGGCGTCACGATCCTCTTCCTCGCCCAGCTCTTCGGCCGCGACCTGAGCCTCGCCGAGCAGGCGCGGGTGCTGGGGCTGACGATCGTGGCGAGCGTCGGCACCGCCGGCATCCCGTCGGCGAGCCTGCCCTTCATCGCCACGGTGCTCGTGACGCTGCGCCTCCCGGCGGAGGCGATCGGGCTGATCCTCGGCATCGACCGCATCCTGGACATGAGCCGCACGGTGCTCAACGTCGTGGGCGACATGACCATCGCCGCCTGCGTCGACCGGCTGGCCGGCGGCGCTCCGGCGCTGCCCGACGCCGCCCAAGATTAGGCGGCGACGGGCCTCGTTCGCAGCGCCGTCGAACCGCCCCGCGGCGCGGGCACCAGCGCATCGCGCGACCACGGGAATTGCCTTCCAGTCGTCTCTTGCCGAACAAAAGATGGGCGAGGCCGTGCTCAGACCGAATATATCTAGTATTCCATAGACTAATAATCTTATCCCTTGCGCTAGTCTCCCGCCCTCGCCCATGCTCATGTCGTAAAGGGCGGTCCACAAGGCCACACGCGCCCGGACCCTGACGACCATGAACCCACGCCATCCTTCCTCTACGCGGGCCTTCACCCTCATCGAACTCTTGGTGGTCATCGCCATCATCGCGATCCTCGCCGCCATCCTCTTCCCCGTGTTCGCCCAGGCCAAGGAGGCCGCCAAGAAGACCCAGTGCGTGAGCAACGAGAAGCAGGCGGGCACCGGCCTCGTGCTCTACGCGAACGACAACGACGACAACCTGCCCAGCGCCAACTGGGTCGCGGACGGGACCACCGCCGGACGCTGGAACTGGATGGTCTCCATCGACCCGTACATCAAGGCCAACTACAAGAACGGCGCGGCGGACAACCGGAACGGCGTCAGCGTGTGGCAGTGCCCGTCGTTCAAGCCCACGAGCGACTCGCTCTACGAGAAGGGCTGGAGCTACCAGTACAACGCGCACCTCGGGGAGCCAAGGGCCGACTGGTCCCGCTGGCCGTTCGAGGTGAAGAGCACCACGAGCTTCGAGTCGCCCGCCAACGTGGTCGCCATCTCGGAGGGCGGCGGCAACCGCATCTTCACCCACGGCAACGACACGAACGACTACAGCGCCTACACGAACCTGACCAACGCCTACGGCACCGGCGACATGTCGAGCATCGTGCGCAACGACTCCGCCGCCTACGCGGTGGGACGCATCCGGCACAATGGCGGCGCCAACTACGCCTTCCTCGATGGGCACGTGAAGTCCCAGAAGGGACCCAATCCGAGCTACACCGGCCTGACGACGGTCGGCGGCGCGCCGCAGGCGACGCTGACGACCTCGAAGGGTCCGATCGTGTTCCGCAAGAGCACGAACGCCGGCGCGGCCGGGTGGTTCCGCGAGGATTGATGGAGTCCAATCCCCCGACCCGGCGGGTCGGGGCCGCTCCGGGGACCGCCCTGTCTCTCCGCAACCTCTAGGACCAAGCCTTTTTCCACTGTCATCCCAAGGAGAGCCTCCTTTTCGCCTCCACATCTCGGGCGGTGCGTACCCGCCCGGCCGTGCCGCATCCGCCGCGCCGGGCGCGGCACCCACCGCCCTCGACGCCCTCGACCCTTCCATGAAACCAAGAAGCCTTCTTCTCCCCCTCACCCTCCTCGTCGCCGCGCGGGCGCACGGCCAGGTCGCCCCGACCGTCGGCCCCGCCAAGGGCAACCTCCTGATCGTCGGCGGCGGCGCCATGGGACCGGAGCTCTGGGGCAAGTTCGTCGAGCTCGCGGGCGGCGCGGAGAACGCCAGCGTCGTCGTCGTGCCCACCGCCGGCATGAAGGTCCCCGACGACGGCCAGGTGCCGCGCTCCGGGGTGCCCGCCGCCCTCGCGCGGCTCGGGGTGAAGCACGTCACCGTGCTCCACACCACCGACCGGAAGGTCGCGGACTCGGACGCGTTCGTCGCGCCCCTGGCGACCGCCACCGCGGTGTGGTTCGACGGCGGGCGGCAGTGGCACATCGCCGACTCCTACCTGGGCACGAGGACGCAGCGGGCGTTCGAGGCGGTGCTGGAGCGTGGCGGCGTGATCGGCGGCTCCTCGGCGGGCGCGACCATCCAGGGCGAGTACCTCTGGCGGGGCGACACGAGCGGCCCCGACAAGGTCGAGGGCGACCACACGGTGGGCTTCGCCTACCTGAGGAAGGTCGCGATCGACCAGCACATCCTGGTGCGCAACCGCGAGTTCGACCTCGTCCCGTTCATCGAGAAGCATCCCGACCTCCTGGGCATCGGCATCAACGAGGCGACCGCGATCCTCGTGCACGGAGACGAGTTCGAGGTGATGGGCGCGAACGTGGTGGCGATCACCGACGCGGCCAAGTGGAAGCCCGACGCCACGTCGCCGAACGACGCGGCGCACAAGGGCCGGATCTACTTCCTCACGCGGGGACAGCGGTTCGACCTCGCCAAGCGGGAGATCATCCCCGCCCCACGGCGCGAGCGCCCGACGACCGCCCCGACCCCGCGCGCCTGACGAACACCACCGAAGAGATGAAGACCCTGCGAAACCCCGGCCCGCGCGTCGCGACGGCGCTCCTCGCCCTCCAGGCGGCCCTGCCCGCCCTCGCCCTGCCCACAACCGACGGGGACGCGCCCGATCCCAAGGTCGCCACGCCCGCGTCCGTGCTCGGCTTCACGCCCGGCGACGACAACCGGCTCGACTCCTGGGCCGACCTCAGGCGGTACTACGAGGCGCTCGCGAGGACGAGCGGCCGGGTGAGGGTCCAGACGCTGGGCAAGACCACGGAGGGGAGGCCCTACCTCCTGGCCGTGATCAGCTCGGAGGACACGATCCGGAACCTGAAGCGGTACCAGGAGGGAAACGCCCGCCTGAGCGACCCGCGCCGACTGAAGGGCGGCGACGCGGAGGCGGAGGGCCTCATCAAGACGGGCAAGGCGGTGGTCGTCGTGACCTGCGGCATCCACTCCAGCGAGGTGGCCTCCTACCTCGGCGGGCAGAACATCGCCTACCGGCTGGCCTCCGCGAACGATGAACAGACCCGGCGCATCCTGGACAACACGATCGTCGTCCTCGTCCCCGCCCTCAACCCCGACGGGGTGGACATCGTGAAGGGGCAGTTCGACCCGACGATCGCGCCGGGGTACGTCCCGCGGCGGGGCGGCCTTCCCCAGCCGCTCTACCACCGCTACATCGGGCACGACGACAACCGCGACTGGGTGGGCTTCACCCAGG
>CAXTOO010000063.1:4529-16379 GCA_964245875.1 uncultured Fimbriimonas sp.
CGAGACGCGGCTCTCCGTCGAAAAGGCGATCAACCCCTGGCATCCGCAGGTGCTGCAGGACATCCACCAACAGGGTGCGAACGGGCCGCGCATCACCCTGCCGCCCTACACCGATCCCATCGAGCCGAACATCCCCAGGCAGCTCGTGGCGGGCTACACCGAACTCGGTCACGCCGTCGCGAAGGACCTGCTGGACCAGGGCTTCACCGGCGTGCTGTCGGGCGGCGCGAGCTCGGCGGGCTACGACGCCTGGTCGCCGCTCCGGCAGTACGCGCACTTCCACAACGCGGTGCGCATGCTCCAGGAGACCGCGTCCGCCCGGATCGCGGCGCCGATCACCGTCGACCCGGAGAGGGTAGGTCCGAGCGGGCCGCTCCCGAACTACCCCAAGCCGTGGGCGGGGGGGACGTGGCGCGTCGGCGACGCGACGAGGCTCGTGAGCGCCGCCGCCTTCTCCCTGCTCGACCACGTGGCGAGCGATCGGGAGCGGTGGCTCCGCACGGCGTACGAGATCGCGAAGGAGGCGGTGCGCCCGCGCGGCGCGGGCGAGACGGCGGCGTGGCTGCTGCCGCCGTCGCCCAACCGCGCGCCGCTGCTCTCGATCCTCCGGACGGGCGGCGTCGAGGTCGGGAGCCTCACGGAGCCCCTGAGCCAGGGGGGAGTGGCGTACCCGAAGGGGACCGCCGTCGTGCGGCTCGCCCAACCGTACGGAGGCTTCGCCAACGCGGTGCTGTCGGTCCAGAAGTACCCCAACCTGCTGGACGGCCAGGGGCGGCCCGTGCGGCCCTACGACGTCACCGCCCACACGCTGCCTCTGCTCCTCGACACCCCCGCGGTCGCCGTCGAGGGTCCCTTCGACGCGAAGGTCCGCGCCGAGAAGGGCGGCCGTCGAAGCCCGGTGCGCGTCGTCTCGAACCAGCCCGTCAAGGGCGTCCGGCTGGCCGTGCTGCGGTCGAACGGAATCGACGAGGGCTGGACTCGCTGGACCTTGGAGCAGAACCACGTGCCGTACACGCTCCTCGAGCCTGCCGAGATCGCGAAGGGCGACCTCCACCGCCGGTTCGACGCGCTGCTGCTGCCGTCGCCGCTCACCGGCGGTCGGGGCGCGGGCGGCGGGGGCGACGCCCTCCTGCCGGATCGCGATCTCTACGTCCTGCAGAACCCCCGCGGGGACGCCGATCTCCAGGCGCGGGAGGCGTTGCTCAAGGAGGTCCGGGCGTTCGTGCAGGACGGCGGGACGGTCGTCGCGCTGAACCGCGCCTCGGACTCGGTGATCGCCGCGCTGGACCTTCCGATCCGCGACGTCACGCAGGGCTTGTCGCGGAACGAATTCTACGTTCCCGGCTCGATCCTCCAGGCGGAGCTCGATACCGCCCACCCGATCGCCAAGGGCCTGTCCGCCAAGTCGATCGTGTGGGCGGAGGGCTCGCCGGCGTTCGAGGCGACCGGCGCGAACGTCGAGGTGGTGGCGAAGTACCCCGAGGGATCGGACCCGCTTCTCTCGGGCTGGCTGCTGGGGGGCGACAGGATCCGGGGGAAGGCGGCGCTCGTGGAGGCGCACGTCGGCAAGGGCCGGGCGATCCTTTTCGGATTCGCGCCGAACTACCGCGGCCTCTCGCTGGCGACCTACCCGTTGCTGTTCAACGCGATCAACGAGGCGGCCCCGGTGGTGCGCCGACCCTGATCCGTCGCCCCGCCCGTGGTCGCGGAGTACCCTCGTGCCCGCGCCGCGAAGCGCTCCACTCAAACTCCTGCTCGTTACCGAATGCATTTGGCTAAATTTGGTATGCGATGGCGTTCAAGAAGCCGACGGCGAAGATGGTGGCCCTGGAGGCCGGGATCTCGATGACGACGGTCTCCCACTTCCTCTCGGGAAGGCCGAGCGCCTGTTCGCTGGAGACGGCCCTCGCCGGCACCCGCGCGAAGTCGATGGGCCGGGGCGGGATCAACTGGTTCGAGAACATCGACGTCGGACCCCCCACCCCCAGCCCCTCTGGGGGTGGGGGTGGGGGTGGGGGGTCCAGGAACCCGGAGGCGCACGGCTCAATCGGGGGTCGTGTGTCATTTTGAGCCCGGAGGGAAGGGGGGGCTCCGCCGAGAGGCCCTCGGCGAGCCTCCTCTCCCTCTCACCGATCTCGGCGTCCCCTCCGGAAGGGGAGGATCGGTGAGCGCCTGGGCAAAGTGATACACCACTCAATCGGGGCAGGGATGGCCTGCTAAGCGCTCGAAGAGGGTTTTGCTAGACGCTCTAAGAGGTCGTTTCACAACTTGGCTTTGTGCCTCCCCCTTGCGTCTTCGCGCCCTTGCGAGAACCTGGAACGGAGAGGGCTTCGTTGCGGAACGCAGGTTGTGAAACGACCTCTAAGCCCCCTTTCCTCGCCCTCCTGCTGCCGCTGCTCGTCGGCTGCGGCAAGGAGGACCCAGGCGCGATCTGCCCCACGGTGCGCGACGTCGGCGACAGCGAGCTGACCGACCACCGGTATCTCTCGAAGGACCTCTCGGTGCAGCAGACCGTCAGGTCGAACGGCACCGTCGTGACCGTCAACTTCGGCAAGCTCCCCGACGGTGCGAGCGTCGTCGCCAAGGCAAAATAAAGCCCGATGGACATCCCTTCCCTCTCTCCTTCGAAATCCGCGTCCGCCTTCGTCGCCCCCGGCAGCTTTTCGCTCGGCGTGAACTACTGGGCGTCCCACGCCGGGACGAACATGTGGAGCGACTGGCGGGAGGAAGTGGTCGCCGCCGACCTGCGGCAACTCGCGGACGCGGGCTTGCAGGTGTTGCGGGTGTTCCCGCTGTGGCCCGATTTCCAGCCGCTCGAGGTCCTGCGTGCCGGGCGCGGGGAGGTGCGCGAGTTCCGTCTGCGCGACCTCCCCCTGCCCCCCAGCGCCGCCGGGAGGGCGGGACTCGACGAAGCCATGCTCGACCGCTTCGGACGCCTCTGCGAGCTGGCCGACGAGGCCGGGCTGAAGCTCGTCGTGGGCCTGGTCACCGGATGGATGAGCGGGCGGCTCTTCACCCCTCCGGCCTTCTCCCACTCCGATCCCCTCACCGATCCCACCGCGATCAAGTGGCAGGTCCGCTTCGTGCGCCACTTCGTCGGGCGCTTCCGGGAGCGGTCGGCGGTCCTCGCCTGGGACCTCGGCAACGAGTGCAACTGTATGGGCAGCGCCACGCCGGACGAGGCCTGGAACTGGACGAACGCCATCTCGACCGCGATCCGCGTCGCCGACCCGACCCGGCTCGTCGTCTCGGGGATGCACTCCCTCTGGCCCGAAGAGATCACCGGACTGAAGAGGAGTGCCGCGTCGGACGGCTACAGGCACTCGTGGCCGATCGCGCAGCAGGCCGAGCTCACCGACGTCCTGACGACCCACCCCTACCCGCCCTTCACCGAGCACTGCGACCGCGACCCCATCGACACCCTGCGCACCAACCTCCACGCCACCGCCGAAACCCGCCTCTACGCCGACATCGGCGGGAAGCCCTGCTTCGCCGAAGAGGTGGGCAATCTTGGAACGTGGTTCGGAAGCGAGGCGCGCTCCGCCAACTTCCTCCGCGCCAACCTGTTCTCCCTCTGGGCGAACGACTGCCGCGGCCTCTTCTGGTGGAACAACCACGACTTCTCCCGCCTGACCCACCCGCCCTACGACTGGAACATGGTGGAGCAGGAGCTCGGCCTCTTCGACGCCGACCGCCGACCGCGGGGGCTGGTCGGCGAGCTTCGCGCCTTCGCGCGATTCCTGGGCGAGACCGCCGCGCACCCCCTGCCCCCGCGGAAGGTCGAGGCGGTGTGCGTCCTCCCGCTCGACGGGGACGGCTGGGGCGCCGCCCTCAGCGCCTTCACCCTCGCCAAGCAGGCCGGGTTCGACCTCGAGTTCCAAACCGCCGACCAGCCCCTGCGTGACGCGGGGCTCTACGTCCTGCCGTCCCTCTCCGGGATGCGCCCGGTCTCGGTGCGCTTCTTCAACGAGATGGTCGCCCGCGTCCGGGCGGGGGCGACGCTCTACACCTCCGTGGACGACGCCGCCCTTTCCCGCCTCCCGGAACTGGCGGGCGTCGAGGTCGAGAGCCGCGAGCGCACCGAGGGACCGACCCTCTACGGAGGGCGGTTCCAGGGTCAGGAGATCGTTCTGCCGTCGAACGGTCCCTTCCGCCTCGACCTGAACGTCGGCGACGCCGAGGTCCTTGCGCGCGACCCGGACGGTCGCGCCGTCTTCACCAAGGCCCGCGTGGGGAGCGGCACGAGCTACCTCCTGACCCGCCCCCTGGAGATGGACCTCGTCCGGACGCCGCGAGCCCACCTCGAAGGGCCGCTCGCCGAGGCATGGCGGATCTACGCCGAGATCGCGAGAGAGGCCGTCGAGGCGTCGAGGGTCGTGCGCAAGTCGTCCCCCCTCGTCGCCTGCACCGAGCATCCCGTGAGCGACGGCGAGCGGCTCGTCGTCCTGCTCAACCACGGAACGGCCGACCTCCGAGAGACCGTTCGGCTCGATCCTCATTGGCGAGTAGGCGATGTTCTGCGGGGTTCCATGGACGGCACCGAGGGCGCTCTGACGGTTGAGTTGCCCCACCACGACGCGGCCGTCGTCCGCGTCCGAAAATCCACCCTCGAGCGAGCATGATGGAATCGTCCCCCTTTCAAAGCAAGCCGCAAAGGCTCTCCCACCGCCCTTTCCACCGTTGGAACTGCCCAGAAGACATCCGCCGTCGATCCCGTCCGCTTGGCGAGCCCGCTAACGAGACCGGCTTTCTGACCCCCTGGCTGTACGTCTACGTCGGACGCCCCGGCCGCACCGTCGACCGCGTGCGCACGATACTCGACAAGGAGTTCCACCTCGCGCCCAAAGGCTACTCCGGCGACGAGGACGCGGGAGCGATGTCGTCCTGGTGCGTCTTCGGCGCGATGGGCTTCTTTCCCAACGCGGGCAAGGACGTCTATCTCCTCGGTACTCCTCTCTTCCGCGACGTCCGCCCCGCCCTGTCCGGCGGCAAGGCGTTCCGCATCCTCGCCCAGGGCCTCTCGGCAGAGGATCGGTACGTCCAGCCCGCGACGCTACGGAGCGGGGCCAGATGAAGGCCGAAGAGGCGAGGGCGCGCTTCTCGCGACCGTGCTCCGTATCGCCCGGCATTGGTTCCCCCACACCGAGGCCATCGCCTGCCACGACCCGCTCGCCGCCGCCGCGATCTTCCGCCCGAGCCTCTGAACGGATCGAGCGGGCCGGGTTCGGGTCCTGCTCGACCGCGACCCGGGCAAGGCGGGCGAGACCCGCCTCGAAGAGGGCGAAGGTCACGACCGCGTCGCCGAACGCATCGATGTGGAGGCCTTCCTCACAGAGTACTTCTCCGTCTTCGGAGGATCGCGCTTAGCGCGATCCTCTGGAGCCTCCCGCGCGACCACGGAGGTCGCGGCTACAGCCCTTCGGGCTTTTCCTCTACCCGCGCTAGACGCCCAGCGTGAAGAGGAACGTCGCGCCCTTCCCCGCCGCGCCCTCGGCCCACACCCGGCCACCGTGCCGCTCCACGATCCGCTGCACGTTCGCCAGGCCGATCCCCGTGCCGGGGTACTCCTCGTCGCGGTGCAGCCGCTCGAACGGGCGGAAGATCCGCGCGGCGTACTCCGGCGCGAACCCGATCCCGTCGTCCCGCACGAAGAGCGCGCCGCCCTCGGCGCGACCCACCTCCACGCGGACGGCGCTGCCCGGCGCGCGGTACTTCAGCGCGTTGTCCACCAGGTTGTGCAGCACGAGGCCCAGGAGGCGAGGGTCGCACCGCTCGACGAGGCCCGGCGCGACCTCCACGACCGCCCCCTCCGCGCCCCGGTCGAACAGGATCTCGTCGGCCACCCGCCGCGCGAGGTCGCTCACGTCGCACGGCTCGCGCCGCGGCTCCGCGTTGCCCAAGCGCGCGTACTGCAGGAGGTCGTCGACGAGCGCCGCCATCTTCATCGCCGCCAGCGAAAGCCGCTCCAGTCGCCCCTGCCCCTCCGGGCTAAGGGCCGTGGACTCCTCCTCCAGCACGATCGTGGCGTTGCTCACGATCGCCCGCAGCGGCGCCCTCATGTCGTGCGACACGGAGTAAGAGAAGCCCTCCA
Source organism: uncultured Fimbriimonas sp. (assembly GCA_964245875.1). Classification (GTDB taxonomy): domain Bacteria; phylum Armatimonadota; class Fimbriimonadia; order Fimbriimonadales; family Fimbriimonadaceae; genus Fimbriimonas. The sequence goes on from CAXTOO010000063.1 coordinate 10,621, forward strand.
GCTCCCCGATCTTTGCGACGAGGGCCGCGGTGCGCGCCTCCACCCGCCGCTCCAGGTCGAGGTTCGCGAGGCGCAGCGCCTCCAGGGCGTCGCGCACCTCGTACTGCCGCCGCCGGTCCCGCAGGGACGCCTCCAGGGCGGTGACGATGGTGGCGGGCCGCACCGGCCGCTCGATCACCGTCGCGCTGCGCAGGGGCTGCATCAGGTCGAGGGTGAACCGCACCCGCTCGTCGGCCTGGCCACGGTTCGCGAGCACGGTGAAGGGCACCTCCGACCAAGGGGGCTGCTCCGCCACCGCCGCGCGGAGGCGCCCGCCGGGATCCGAGTGGAGCGCCTCCTCCGTCAGGAGCGCCGCGCCGCAGCCCGCCGCGAAAGCCTCGCAGAACGCCTCGACCGAAGGGCAGGCCTGGGCCTCGAGGCCGCACGACTGGGCCGTCTGCACCAGAAGCTCCGCGTCCCGCCCCACCGGAGCGAGGACGAGCACCCGCAAGGAGAGGTCACCCCCGATCGCCATGGAACAGACCGGCCTCCTTGCCCGCGTACTGCGGCACGCCGGTGAAGATCCCCTGGAACTCGCGGAGGGTGTCGCCCACGGCGAAGCCGCCCGGCCCGATCCGAAGCTCGCGCACCGTCCGCTCGTGCGCGCCGGTGCGCTTCTTCACGACGGAGATGGCCTGCCGGATCTCGCCGTAAGCCTCGAAGAACCGGAGCAGGACCACCGTGTCGGCGAGGTAGCTGAGGTCGGCGGCGGAGGCGGTTCCCGGCCCCATGAGGCCGTGCTGGGCGATGGTGACGACGGTCGTTACGCTCTGTTGACCCAGATAGGCCATGAGCTCGTGGACCTGGATCAGGAGCGTCCGCTCGCCCGGCATCCCCTGGATCACGCCGTTCACGCTGTCGATGACGAGGTGGCGCGCGCCGCGGGTCTCCACGCCGTCGCGGATTGCCTGCATGAGTTCGCCCGGCGAGACCTCCGACGGGTCGATCTGACGCAGGGAGACGAGGCCCGTCGCGAGGTGCGCCGCGAGGCCGATCCCCAGCCCCGCGTCGCGGGCGAGATAGGTCCCCAGGTTCTCGTCGAAGAGGAGGATCTCGGCCCGCTCCCCCTTGTCCGCCGCCGCCACCGCGTAAGCCATCGCGATCGTCGACTTGCCCACGCCCGACGGCCCCATGAGGATCGTGCTGGTGCCCCGGTCGAGCCCTCCGCCCAGCAGGCCGTCGAGGTTGCCGACCCCGCTCAGGAGCCTCCCCGGAAGAACCGGCTGGCGGTGCTCCCCCGCCACGAGACGTGGAAAGACCCGCAGGCCCCCCGGATCGATCCGGTAGTCGTGGTACCCCTCGCGGTACTGCGCGCCGCGCACCTTCGGGACGATCAAGCGCCGCCGCTCCGTGCCGTACTCGGTGGTCAGCCGCTCCAGGCGGAGCACGCCGTGGGCGATGCTCTGGATGAGGCCCTGGTGGACGTCCTGCGTGAGGTCGTCGAGGATGAGGACGGTCGCGCCGCGCTCCGCGAAGAACCGCTTCAGGCCGAGCATCTCGCGGCGGAAGCGTAGGGAGTCGCGCGCGAGCAACCGCAGCTCGGAGAGCGAGTCGATCACCACGCGGGAGGGCCGCAACCGCTCCGCCGCGCCGTAGATCGCGCCCATCGTGTCGCCCATCTCGACCTCGGTCGCCTCGAACACCGTGTACTGCGACTCGGGCGTGTGGCGCGCGATGTCGCGCTCCAGCTCGACGATCTCTACCCTCTCCAGGCTCCAGCCGTGCGACTCGGCGACGAGTCCCAGCTCTTCGACCGTCTCGGAAAGGGTGACGTACAGCGTCGTCTCGCCCGCGTCTCGCCCCGCAAGGGCGAAGCCCAGGGCGAGCGTGGTCTTGCCCGTGCCCGGCTCACCCTCCAAGAGGTAGAGGTGGCCGTGCGGCAGCCCGCCTTGAAGGATGTCGTCCAGCCCCGCGATCCCCGTCTTGTCCTTCGTGTGCTGGAGCATGGATTTCTTGGGCGGGTCTACCGGCTTGTTGGGCCCGGCCCTTAAAAGGATACTCCCGCCGCCCCGCCCCCCGTGTCGGTGCCCGCCTCCGCGCCTGCGAATCGAGGCCCTTCGCTCTGAGGAACCATCTCGCACTTGCGGCGGTGCGCTCAAGGAGACACCGCCGCACGACTACGCCGCTCCCTCAATGCCCGAACGCGAGCAGGAAAGCCGCCACCGCGACGAAGCTCAAACCGCCCGCGAAGAACAGCGTCGGCCGCGGCGCCGGCGCCGAGCCCTTCTGCGCCGAGGTCGTGGTGGTCCAGATCAGATACAGGAAGCCGCCCCCCACGTGCGCCGCCACCGCCGCGGTCCAGAAGGGGTCGACGTGCCGCAACGCGACGCTCCCCATGAGGCCGCCGAGCGCGGTGAGCGCCTCCACCCCCAAGGAGATCGCGAAGGCCCGAAAGCGCGGAAGCCCCGCGCCGGTAAGCAACAGGGTGAGCGCCAGCCCCTCCGGCAGCTTGTGCATCGAGATGCCGAGCAGCAGCCCGAGATTGCGATGGCCCGCGACCTCCGTGACGAGGCCCACGCCGTCGAGGAAGCTGTGGATGCCCAGCGCGACGAGGATGAGCGGAACGCCCCGCCCAACGCCCAGCCCCGAGCCGTCGCCCAGCTCCGCGATCGCGCAGGAGGGGCAGACGTGGAACACCGTCCGGCTCACCGCCCAAAGCAGGGCGAACCCGCTGATCGACGCGAAGGCCGCAGGGCCGAAACCGATCGCCTCGTACGCCTCGGGCAGCACGTCGAACAGCAGCACCGCGAGCATCGCGCCCGCCGCGACCCACACCATGAGGTGAAGCCGCCTCGGCGCGACCGCGCCCACGGCGGTCCCCAGACCCGCGCCGAGGTCGGCGACGAAGGTGGCGGCGAGCAGGCGGGCGACGAGGTCCATGGATCCTTGCGGACAGGATACCCAGGAGGAGTATTCTGTCGCCGCAAGGATTCCCGACTCGATAGGCAAACCCTGTAGGCGCGCATCGGTCTTCCCCGAGGGAAGCCTGTGGAGTGCGGCGATTCCGCGCCGCCCTGGCCAGGAGCTTCAGCTCCGCAAAGGACCGCAGCCTCACGCTCCGACCGAGAGAACGCGCGCCGCCCACGAGCCTCGTCATCGAGTCGATGAACCACCCACCCTCCAGCCCTCCCACTTTCGACCGACACTCCAGAGGGTCAAGCGTCATGAAGAACCTTAAGCGCTCGTTCGCCGCCGTCTGCGAGCCTCCGTCTTTCCCAGACCTCCTCCAAGCGGGATTCGAGCACCACCGCGCCGGGCGGCTGGCGCAAGCCGCCGACGCCTATCGCCGCGCGCTCGCGGTGCGGCCCGACGATCCCGACGCCCTCCATCTCCTTGGCGTCGCGACGCTCGGCCTGGGCGATCCCGCCTCGGCGGTCGGACTCCTGGAGGCGGCCCATCGGGGGATGCCCGAGAGCGACGTCGTGCTCTCCAACCTCGGCAACGCGCGGCTCGCCGCAGACGACGCGGGCGGCGCGATCGCCGCCTACGACGAGGCCGCGCGCCTCGCGCCGTCGAACCCGGAGATCCTCTACAACCGCGGAAACGCCCGCCTCCAAGGCGGCATCGCCGGAGGTCTGGAGGATCTCGACGCGGCCCTCGAACTCGACCCCGGCCACCTCGGCGCGCGCTTCAACCGCGCGAACGCGCTCACCGCCGAAGGGCGATTCCCCGAGGCGCTCGCCGACTACAGCCTTCTTCCTTCTCACTTTCCCGGTCGGGCGAAGAACGTCGGCGTCGCCCTCGCCGCCCTCGACCGTCACGATGAGGCGGTCGCCGCCTTCGAGCACGCGGTCCTCGTGTGCCCGGACGACTCCGGCGCGCACAACAACCTGGGCAGCGCCCTCGACCGCCTCGGCCGGAGCGAAGAGGCCGTCCGCCACCTCGACCGTGCGGTCGAGGTGGCACCCCGGGACGTCACCTCGCGGCTCAATCTTTCGCGCGCCTTGCAGCGCCTGCGGAAGCTGAGAGCCATCCCCGTCGCAAGAGAGGCCACCCGGCTCGCACCCGACTTCTCGGAGGCATGGCGCACCCTGGGCGACGCCCAGCTCGCGTTCGGCGCCGCCGAGGAGGCGCTGAAGGCGTACGACCGCGCCACCGCCCTCGATCCGCGCTCGATGGACGACACGAACAACCTGGGCCTCGCGCTCTTCCGCGAGGGACGCCTCGACGAGACCCTCGACTTCTACGAGAAGGCCCTCGCGAGCCGCCCCGACGACGCCGACGCCTGGGGCGACCTGGGCATCGCGCGCATGAACGGCGGCGACGTCGAGGGCGCGATCCGCGACCTGCGCCACTCGATCTTGCTCAACCCGGCGAACGAGCGGGCAGGCAGCAACCTCCTGCTCAGTCTCTGCTACAGCGAGGCTTCGAGTCCCGAGGAGCACCTGCAAGAGGCCAAGGCCTGGGCCGCCCGCCATGCGCCGAGCGCGTCACCCCTTCCTTTCGCTCCGGCGAGAAGCAGGTCGAGGGAGCGACTCCGGTCGCCCCAAGACAGCAGGGGCCGGGGGATGGAGAGTTCGGAAGACGTCGAAGCGCAGAGCTCCGGGAGAAACGTGAACGTGCCGCGGGCGCGCCTGCGCATCGGCTACCTCTCCGCCGACTTCCACGCCCACCCGGCGGGCTTCCTCTACGAGGCGATGTTCCCCCACCACGACCGGTCGCGGTTCGAGACCTTCGCCTACTCCAACAAGGACTTCCGCGACGAGGTCACCGACCGGATCGCCGCCTCGGTCGACCACTGGGCGGTCGTCTCGCGCGACACCGACGCGGAGTTCGCCGCACGGGTCCGCGCCGACGGCATCGACATCCTCGTCGACCTGCTCGGCCACACCCCGGACCATCGCCTGAAGGCGTTCGCCCTGCGCCCCGCGCCCGTGCAGGCGACTTGGCTGGGCTACTTCGGCACCACCGGCATGGACGCGATGGACTACATCGTCGCCGACCGCCATGTCCTGCCCGAGCGCCACGAGGCGCACTACACCGAGCGGCCCGCTCGCCTTGCGGGCGGGCTGTACGTCTTCCAGCCGCCGCGCCTGGGCATCGAGCCGAATGCGCTTCCTGCCCTGGCGAACGGGACGGTGACGTTCGGCTGCTTCAACAACACCGCCAAGATCACGCCGGCCACCGTCGCCCTCTGGTGCGACGTGCTCCGCGCGGTGCCCGGCTCGCGCATGGTCCTGAACCGCTGGCCCTTCGCCTCCGTGCGAGTGCGCGAGCGATTCTCCGACCTGTTCGCGGGCTTCGGTGTCGATCCGTCGCGCGTCGAGTTCCGCGCCACGAAGGGCCGCAAGGCCTACTTCGAGGGTTACCACGACGTTGACCTGATGCTCGACACCCTGCCCTTCGGCGGCGGCACCACGACGAGCGAGGCGCTCTGGATGGGCGTGCCCGTCGTCAGCCTCTCGACCGAGCGGTTCGTCGGCCGCATGACCGAGTCGATCCTGCACACCGTCGGCCTTCCCGAGCTTCTGCCGAGGGACCGCGCCGACTTCGTCCGCCTTGCGCTCTCCCTCGTCGACGACCTCTCCCGCCTGGCCGAGATGCGCGCGACCCTGCGCGAAAAGATCGTCCGATCCCCCCTCTGCGACGTCCCCGCTTACACGCGCGACCTGGAAGCCACCTTCGAGCGGATGTGGGCGGAATCCTCCGGAGAGGGCCGCCTATCTTTTGGCCCGCCGCCCCGCCCGTAGCCGCGGGATGGTTCGCGCCCGCGCCGCGAA
>CAXTOO010000064.1:0-16305 GCA_964245875.1 uncultured Fimbriimonas sp.
GGCGGGTGCTCTATCCGCTGAGCTACAGGGGCGCGCCAAGGCGAGTTTACCGACCCTGATGAAAGGGACGGAGGCCAACGTTTGTTCCACGAGATGGAAGCGGCGTACACTATCGCTATGACTGGCGCGCTGCTGCTCCTCGCCCTGATGGCTCCGAAGTGGGAACTCACCCTGAACCAGACCTTCGACGGGTCCAAGGGGCAAGCGCCCGACCCGAAGATCTGGGGACGGGACCTCGGCCCCGCTCGCCAGAACAACGAGCTTCAGGCCTACACCGACGGCGACGCGAACGCCTTCCTCGACGGCGAGGGCCACCTCGTCATCGAGGCCCGCAAGGAGACGAAAGAGGGAAGGGCGTACACCTCGGCCCGACTGAAGACCCAGGGCAAGTTCGAGCAGCGCTATGGCCGGTTCGAGGCGCGCATGAAGATGCCTCTCGGCCATGGCATCTGGCCCGCGTTCTGGATGCTTGGCGCGGACATCTCGAAGGTCGGCTGGCCCCAGTGCGGCGAGATCGACATCCTGGAGAACATCGGCCGCGACCCGACTGGCGTCTACGGCACCCTCCACGGCCCCGGCTATTCCGGCGGCGCGGCCATCAGCAAGAAGACCGCCAGCGACACCCTGAACACCGAGTTCCACGACTACGCCGTCGAGTGGACGCCGGAGCGGATCGTATGGACCTTCGACGGCAAGCCCTACCACACCGTCGAGGCGAAGGACGTGGGCAACAAGGCGTGGCCGTTCGAGAAGCCGCAGTTCATCCTCCTCAACCTCGCGGTCGGCGGGGAGTTCCCCGGCAACCCGGACGAGACGACCCGGTTCCCCCAGCGCTTCGTCATCGATTACGTGAAGGTCTGGAGGGACGCGAGCCTCGTCGTCGACGAGGCGGCGCTCGCCAGGCGCCACGCGGAGCGGATGGCGGCGTCGTACGCCTACAAGTACCCGGGGCCGGCGTCGGTCCCCGGCGTCGTGCGGCTCGCGGACTACCTGCCGGGCGGCGAGGGCGTGGGCTTCCACGACGCCGACGCCGTCAACGAGGGCGGCGGGTATCGCACCGATGGCGTCGACCTCGGCGCCTCGGGTCTCCCGGAAGCGCCCTGGTCCATCGGCTGGACGAAGGCGGGCGAGTGGCTCGCCTGCGGGCTCGATGTGAAGGAGCCGAGCAACTACAAGGTCGAGCTGATGGTGGCGAGCGAGGGCGAGGGCGGGACGATCGAGCTTTCGGCCGACGGCGCGGTGCCGTTCGCCTCTGTTCGCGTGCCGGGCACTGGGGGTTGGTCGAACTGGAGGGCGGTCCCGGCAGGCAACGCGCCGCTCTTGGCGGGTCGCCATTCGCTCCGGCTGACGATGAGGACGGCGGGACCAGGCGGATCGGTGGGCAACGTGGCGTTCCTCCGGTTCACCAAAGGGTAGTTCGGTCTCGCCCAGCCTTGGGCAAAGGCCGGAAACCCGTCTCTCGCCCTTCGCGAGGATGCGCGGGCGCATGTTCTTCGATCTTGACAAAGGGGCCTCTTCCATCGTCGCTTCGATGCCGACCATTTCCTTGGAGATTGCCCCTATCACCATGCCCTTCCTCACCGTTTCCTCCGCCCCCGGCGGCATCCCCGCACCCTACCATCCGCGCGAGATCGACCGCCTCGCCTCCCTCGTGGGCCTGCGCCTCGACGACGCGGAGGGCGCGCCGCTCTTCGACGAGATCGCCCGCCGCGCCGCGGACCTTTTCGGCGCGGCGGCGGGGGCGGTTACCATCGTGCGCGAGCACGACGAGGCGTTCCTCGGAAACCGCGGGATGCCGCACGACACCGCCGGGCGCGAGGACTCCATCTGCGCCTATACCATCCTCTCGCCCGGCCCCTTCGTCGTGGAGGACCTGGTCGCCGACCCGCGCTTCGCCCGCATGGCGCACGTCGTGGAGGACCCGGGGTTCCGCTTCTATGCGGGCGCGCCGGTGCTCGATCCCGACGGACTGCCCCTCGGAACGGTGTGCGTTCTCGATAAGAAGCCCCGCACGGCCTCGTCGGGCGGGCTTGCCACCCTGCGCGCCCTCGCCGAGCGGGCCGGCGTGCTCCTGGAGGCCCGCCGCTTCGTGGTCGACCTCCTGGGAAACAATCCCCACCCGGTCGCCCTCCACGGCGCGCTCGACCGCCTCGCCCTCATCCTCGGCCCCCTTGTCGTCGACCCCGCTCCCGCCCTCCGCGCGGCGGCGTAGCGCCGCTTCCCGAACCGCGTCGCGCGCCCGCGCCTCCATTGGACGTGGAGAACCCTGGAGAGAAAAGTCGTAGGAACTTCGTGTCCATCAGCACAGTACTTCGTACTGTGCTGATGGAAAACTCAGGGCGTCCGGCGAGGGTCGTGTGGCTCTCGGGACTCTCGGGCGCGGGGAAGACGACCCTCGCCGACGCCCTGTCCCTCCGGCTTCGGGAGCAGGGCGTCGCCCAGCTCGACGGCGACGAGCTCCGTCGAGGCTTGTGCGCCGACCTCGGCTTCTGCGACCACAGCCGCGCCGAGAACCTTCGCCGGGCCGCCCACGTCGCCCGGCTTATGAGCGACGCCGGCCTCACCGTCGTCTGCGCGTTCATCTCCCCGCTGGAGCGCGATCGCCGCCAAGTCCGCGAGATCCTCGGCGAACGCCTGCTGGAGGTGTTCGTCGACACCAGCCTCGCCGAATGCGAGCGCCGCGACCCGAAGGGCCTCTACCGCCGGGCGCGAGCGGGCGAGATCCCGGCGTTCACGGGAGTCTCCGCGCCCTTCGAGGCGCCGACCTCCTCCGATCTCGTCCTGCGGACGGAGGAGACGGGCATCGGCGGGCTCGTGGAGGCGATGCTCGACCGCCTGCGAGAGACCCGTCTCGCGGAAGGCCACTTCGTCGGGGCCGCGATTTGAGCGCGCCCGGCCTGCGCCCCATCTTCATCGCCGGCTGCGAGCGGAGCGGAACCACCCTCCTGGGGTCCCTCCTCGGCGCGGCCCCGGGCGCGATCACCGTGCCCGAAAGCCTCTTCCGTCTCCCCGCCATGCGCGAGTTCGACCGCGGCGCGTCGGCCGCCGAGGCCCTGCGGCGCATGGTGGGCCACGGGCGTTTCGTCCATTGGGGCGTCTCCCGCTCCCCGGACGAGGCGCTTGCCCCCGACGCCACGTTCGGAGACGCGATGAACCTCCTCGTGGGCCGCTACTCAGCGGCGCACGGCGTCGAGAACCCGCGCGTGTGGGTGGACCACACGCCTTGCAACGTGCGCCATGCTCTCTTCAACGCCGCCCAGTTTCCTGGGGCGCGGTTCGTCCACCTCGTGCGCGACGGACGCGCCGTCGCCGCCTCGCTCATGGCGGTGAACTGGGGGCCGAACACGATCCACGCCGCCGCCGGGTTCTGGATCGACCGGCTCGCCCACGGCCTCGCCCTCGAAACCTGCGCCCTCGCCGATCGCACGATCCGCGTGCGCTATGAGGACCTTCTCGACCGTCCCGAGGCCACCCTGCGGCGACTGTGCGACTTCTGCGGTCTCGAGTTCACCCCGCAGATGCTCGCGGGCGGGCGTTTCGACGTTCCCGAGGTCACCCGCTACCAGCACGCCCTCGTGGGACGGCCGCCCGACACGAGCCGCGCGACGGCCTGGGAGGCGAAGCTCTCCGCCCGTGAGGTCGAGATCTTCGAGCACACCGCCGGCGAGATGCTCGCCCTCCTCGGCTACGCCCCCCGCCACGGCCTGGGCGCCCGCAAGATGCGACGGGCGGAACGCCGCGTCATGGCCGTTCAGGAACTCCTCCGCGCGAAGGTGGTCAACCCCTACCGACAGCGCCGCCGCGCCGCGCGCGCGAAGGCATAGACGCCCTATCCCGCCCGCACCACGCCGCAGGCTAGCAGGGCCATCGTCCGCTCATCATTGGGAGGAAGGCATGGAGACGGTGAAGCTCACGCCGTCGTCCAGGCCGAAGCCGAAGGTCATCCGCACGGTGGGCGGCGAGGGCCAGACCTTGCCGTCCGGACCCTGAAACGACCCGTTCGACGGGGAGACGCGCGAGACGAAGAACCCGAGGCGGGCGTCGCCCGCCCACGGCGCCCCGCCGAGCAGCGCGTCCACGAAGCGGCCGTTCAGGTCTCCCAGCGCGAAGATCCCTTCGGTCACCGCGTCCAGGTAGGCGCGGCGACCCTCGGAACCGAGTGACGAGAAGGCCAAGGGCTGTCCCGACAGGGCGCTTGCCCGCTCGGCCGGGCTCAGACGTCCGGCGAACCGGAGCGGGACGAGCCCCCGCTCCAGCGGCGCGGCGCTCGCCGCGAGCAGCGGAAGCTCGCGCCGATGGTCGAGGGCCGTGGCGACCCGAGCGTAGTCGTCGAACGTTGGCGCCTTCTTCTCCTCAAGAGGGCGCAGCACCGACTCGGCGGGCTCGTGCCAGATCGGAAAGGGCCGGAGACGCCCCGTCAGCACGCCGTCCTCCACGCGCAGGGCATACCCGAGAAATCTGTTCGTGTCCGCCCAACGTCGAAGGTCCGCGCCCGCGAAGGTCGGCGGCACCGTCAGGGGGCGGCGGTTCGCCTCCGCCACCACCGGGAGCCGACTCGCCCGGTGGAGCCACTCCAGGGCGTCGACCGCGCCAAGCCTGCGCGACGCGGTCCACGGGCGGGGCGGCTCGGCGGCGGCCAGCGGCGTCTCGGGCAGCCCGCTGCCCTTCTCCTCCCACGCGTTCTCCGACTCGATGAACCTCTGCCCGACCGGGCCGGCGGTCGACCGGCCCGCCAACCCGCCGGTTCCCGTGCTGTCCTTCCCGTCGACGCGCGTGCGAAGCGTGCCCGTCGTCCCGTCCATCCAAAGCACCATGCGCTGGTCTTCGCCCTCGGACGAACGCCCGAGCCGGTAAGGCGCGCCGCCCCGGGAGTCGGCGACGACGAGGTCGCCCCGGCGCAGCGCGTCCCACCCGGCGGGCCGAAGCTGCGCCAGCACGCCGCCGATCTCGTGCGAGTCTGGCTGGCTCGACGGGAACACCCCGTCGTACTCGGCGGTGATCCGCCGGAGCTCGGGCGAGTCACCCTTGCCCTCCGCGGAGAGCGCCCTCATCTGCCTCTCCAAGCGCTGGGCCCGTTCATCCAAGGTCTCGACGGCCTCGTCGGCGTGCTCCACGAGGCCGCGCATCGTCGCTTCGAGGGACGCCATCCTCGACTGCCGCATCTCCTCCTCCAGCGCCGCCGCGCCCGCCATGCTGGCGGGGTCGGGGGTCAGGCGGTAGCCCCTGCCCTCCGGTCGCCACTCGCCCCCCAGCACGTCGGCGATCCGCACGAGCACAAGCGACGCCGAGAGGCCGTCGGTGTAGAGGACGAGCTTCTTGTCCGCGAGCGCGCGGCTCGGGAGGAGCACCATCCCCGTCGCCTTCGTGGCCTCCTTCAGTGCCTCGTCCAGCGCGACGATCCGCCGCGCCATCGGCAGGGGCTTCTGGAGGAGCGGCTCGGACGCGAAGCCAGGGGCCGCGAGGAGAAAGGCGAGCAGAGTCACACTCCGATTATAAGGCAGGTTCGCTCACGCCGACGTCGATCCCGTCCGCACGACTCCGCAGGGAGGAGCGCTATGCACCCCCCTCTCGCGGGCTCCACGAACCGCGTTGCGCACGCGTGCCACCCTCTAGCACCTCCACGACCGCCGATCCCGGCCCGTTGAATGCCACTTGGGCGAAGAAGGCGGCTTAGCGTTCTAGGCTCCACCCCCAACCCCCTCCTCATTTTCCTCGCGGTCGGGCTTCTCGGAAGTCGAGAGGCTTGCGCCGCGGGAAGACGAGGAGGGTGCTCCGGAGTCTAGACCTTGTGGATCGCGTGGCCGGCGGCGTCCTCGAAGGCTTCGAGGACCGCCTCGGACATGGTGGGGTGGGCGTGGATGGTGTCGGTCATGTAGTCGAGGGTGGCCTCGAGCTTGATGGCGACGACGCCCTCGTGGATCATGTCGGTGACGTGGGCGCCGATCATGTGGACACCGAGCACCTCGCCGTACTTGCGGTCGACCACGACCTTCACGAAGCCGTCCTGCTCGCCGGTGGCCATGGCCTTGCCCAGGGGGCGGAAGTGGAACTTGCCGGTCTTCACGTCGAGGCCCTTGTCGATGGCCTCCTTCTCCGTCAGGCCGACGCTCGCGACCTCGGGGGAGGTGTAGACGGCGCTCGGGATGGTCTTGTAGTCGGCCACCTTCTTGGAGCCGGTGACCGCGTTCGAGACGGCGATCTGGCCCTCGTAGGAGGCGACGTGGGCGAGCTGGACGCGGCCCGTCACGTCGCCGATGGCGTAGATGTTCGGGACGTGGGTGACGAGGGTGTCGTCCGCCACCTCGACGCCGCGCTTGTGGAGCTTCACCCCGATCTTCTCGAGGTTCATGCCCTCGACGTTCGCCTTGCGGCCCACGCCCAGCAGCACCACGTCGACCTCGACGGTCTCGGTGGTCTCGCCGGTCTTCACGTCGACCTTCCAGCCCTCGCCGCTGCGCTCGGCCTTGGCCATCGTGGAGCCGGTCTTGACCTTGATGCCCTGGCGGGCGAGGATCTTGCCCAGCTCGACGCCGAGGTCGGCGTCGAGGCCCGGCATGGGGAGGAGGCGGTCCTGGAGCTCGACGAGCGTGACCTCGGAACCCATGCCGTTGAGGACGTAGGCGAACTCGCAGCCGACCGCGCCGCCGCCGAGGATGGCGACGCGCTTGGGGACGAAAGGCATATACACCGCGTCGTCGCTCGTCCAGACGTTCTGGTCGCGGCCGCCCTCGAGGCCGGGCACGGGGATGTGGACCACGCTGGAGCCCATCGCGAGCACGAAGCTCTTGCCCTTGAGGGTCTGCTTCTGGCCGTCCTTCTCGACGGTGAGAGTGTGGGCGTCGTCGAAGGAGGCGAAGCCCTCGACGTGGCGGATGCCGTTCTTCTTGAAGAGCATGCCGACGCCGCCGCGCTGGGTGGCGACGATCTTGTCCTTGCGGGCCATCACCGCGTCGAAGTCGAGGGTCACGTTGCCCTCGACCTTCACGCCGAGCTTGGCGGCGTCCTTGACGTGGTGGAGCCGCTCGACGCTGGCGATGAGGGCCTTGGAGGGGATGCAGCCCCAGTTGAGGCAGGTGCCGCCGAGATACTCCTTCTCGACGACGATCACCTTCGCGCCGAGTTGGGCGGCGCGGATGGCGGCGACGTAGCCGCCGGGTCCGGCGCCGATCACGATAAGGTCCGCATCGAAGCTGTCGTTGGCCATTCTGTTCTCTAGGGGTTCGGGCGCGGGCATGGCGGTGATCTCGTCGATCAGGGCCTGGACGGGGGCCTCGGCCACGGCCGCCGGTCCCGCCGTCGGTCTGTCGGGGCTGGTCGCGTTGAGGTCTTCCATCGGGAGGGGTGCGCCGCGCGGGCTTGTGGGGTAAGGGTACCCGGCGGGGTAGCGGGCCGAACGGCGCAACCCGCCGCGCGCCCTGGCGTATTCTAGGAGCAGACATGGCAGATCGCAGGATCCTCACCGGCCTCAAGGCCGAAGACTTCGTCTCCGACGCGGACCGGTGGGCCCTCGACAAGCTCAAGAAGGTGCCGCTGCTGCCGCTGGTGATCCGCAAGTTCCATGAGGTCGGCTTCGACCGCTGGTTCTACTGCATGAACATGAGCATGTCGGTGCGCGTCGGGCCGAAGCAGTACCCCACGCTGTTCAACATGCTGGAGGAGTCGTGCAAGGTGCTCGACATGCCGGTGCCGGAGCTGTACCTCTCGAACAACCCCATCCCCAACGCCTTCGCGGGCGGCGTGGAACGGCCCTACATCACCCTGCGCTCGGGCATCGTCCACAACATGACGGACGAGCAGCTGTACCACATCATCGGCCACGAGCTGGGCCACATCAAGGCGGAGCACATCCTCTACTTCAACGTCGGCGCGGTGCTCGCCTCCCTGCTGGAGCTGCTGGGTCGCCGCACGCTGGGCACCACCGACGTCGCGAGCACCGCGCTGATCCTCGCCTTCTACGAGTGGTCGCGCCAGGCCGAATTCTCCGCCGACCGGGCGGGGCTGCTCGTCACCCAGTCGCTCGACGTGTCGCTCGACGCCGAGATCGCGCTCACCGCCGGGGTCACCCGCTTCTCCCACGAGGCGAGCCGCGAGGCGTTCATGGACCAGGCGCGGGCCTACCAGGACGCGGACACCCTGGACAACATCGGCAAGGCGGTGATCTTCATGCTCTGGGGCAAGCAGTTCACCCACCCCATGCCCGTCCACCGCGCACAGGAGCTGGAGCGGTGGGTGCTCGCCGGCGGCTTCGACGCGATCATGAAGAGCGCGATGGCCGAGGCGGCGTAACACCCGCGTCGTTTTTTCCATTTCGTTTTGGCCCCTTTTCGGTTGGGGCTTTTGGCCCATTTTGACGGGCGGGTGGTTGACGGGTGTTTTTGAACCACGGAGACCCGGAGCGGGCACGGAGACACGTTGGGCTTCGTCTTTCTCCACCGCAGCGGGCTATTTCGTCAACCACCCGCCGCTGGTTTAGCGCGAGCAAGCTCACGGTAAGAAAGCGGGAGCAAGCTCCCGCACTCCCAAAGGGCTACTTTCCGAACTCGAAGCGGGTCCAGGGGAGGCTTGGGACGTCGTGGGTGTAAGAGTCGCCGGTCCGGGCGATCTTGAGAGGCTTGCCGTCGGGCGAGCCCATGCGGCCCCAGAACGACATCGTGAGGGCCATCGTCGCGGTGCAGGCCTTGCCGTTCACCGCGCCGCCCTCGCCGCCGGGCCAGACGCCGCACAGCGTCCCGTCGCTCGCCACGTTCGAACCGAGGTTCTCGTCGTAGGTGTCGGCCAGGAACGCCTTCGCCCGCTCCGCGTCGACCTTGCCGACGTTCTCCCGCATCAGGGTGCCCCAGCGCTGGCGGCGCAGCTCGCAGGAGTTGGTCCTCGGGCTCGGGTCCCACCCGCCGGGCACCTCCCGCCGGATGAGCTCGGAGTCCTGCGGGAAGTTGCTCCCCACAAACGCGCCGTCGCGCTTCTTCTCGTAGCGCACGACCTTCAGGCCCAGTTCCAACCGCCCGATCTCGCCGGTGTTGGCGTCGGCCATGAGCCAGGTGTTCGCGTAGCCGCCGTTGTTGCCCTCCTTCATGACCTTGGCCCACTCGTCGAGCCCTTTCGCGGTCTGGGTCGCCCGGCGCATCCGCACGAACTCGGGGATGCCCTTGGGGTCGTAGCCCGCGAAGCCGGAGATGGTGGTCTCGCAGATCATCAGCCCCGCGCCGTTGATCGCGAAGTCCGTGCCGGAGTGGATGAGGCCGGGCAGGGCGTCCATGACGATGCGCTGCCCCTTGTCCGGGTGGAGGTCGAGGACGACGCGGAAGCGCGGCCCCACGCAGTAGTCCCACCACATGTTGTGGGCGATCACAGGCTTGCCATCGGTGGTCTGCGAGCCAGTCGCGACCATCGCGCTGCACGCCTGCTTGTCGCTCGCCTGCCCCTTGGTCCAGGGTAGGTAGTAGCCCTCCAACTCGATGTGGGAGTTCTCCGCCAGCACGTCCCACACGTCGCGGCGGATGCCCTTGGACTGCAGGCCCTCGGCGATGCCCGCCATCTCCTCCTGGAGCTCTGGCCCGACCTTGTCCCAGTAGAGGGTCTTGGCCTTTTCGCGGAACCAGGCCCAGTCCTTGCCGGTGTTCCGCTTCTCCGAGTAGGCGATGGCCTTCATGGCGTCATCGATCTCCCGGGCAAGGATCACGCCGTGCTGGTAGCCCATCTCCTTGGGGGTTCCGGCGAGGGTGACGGCGATCCAGCCGTCCCGGTCCACGCGCTTGGCGGCGGCGAGGCGCGGATCGCCCTCCTGAACCCTTGGGCAGAGGAGGAGCGCGGCGACGAGGGCGAGGGGCATGGCTTTATGGTACGCCGCTCGTCTTCCTAAAGCGGCGAAAGACTCGTCGATGACGGTTTGGGCTAGAGGATTGAGCTTCGCGAGGTTCGTCGGCTATTGCTTGGCGACGACTTCCTGTCTGGACCGGGACGGTCGAGCCACGGGGTTTGGGTTAACGTGCGGCCATGCTCACCGCACCGCAGTTCGAGCAGTATCGTCGGGAAGGCTTCCTCAGCATGGGCGGCGACCCCGACCGGGCGGTGTGGCAGATCGTGGGTATCTTCCGGGCGAGTCCGGTGTTCGCGCGTCTGGTGACGAACCCGCGAAGGCTTGAGGATCCGCCTCCCCGTGGTGCCTCCTTCCATGAACGCCAAAGGGTCGCCGCGCGCGCGCCGGACCCAAGGAAACGATCGGGACCCTTCAAGAGGCACGACACGAAAGGATCTGCAGGGCACAACCGTATGCGCGTTCAAGCCGTCACCCTCCTTCCCGCGCCACCTTCGGCGGTCTACGCGGCCCTGCTCGACCCGGCGGTCCATGCGAACACCGCGTCGGGTCGGGAGCGGGTGGTCGATGTGACCCCTCACCCCCGGCCCCTCTCCCCCGGAGGGGAGAGGGGAGTTTTGGAGCTTGGCGACGAGGTGACGTTCGAGGCGACGCACCTCTTGGTGCGCCAGCGGCTGACCGCGCGGATCACGCTCGTCGACCCGCCGTTCGCGTTCGAGGACACAATGGTGCGGGGCTTCTTCCGTTCCTTGTGGCATCGGCACGAGTTCCACCCGGACGGAGAGGGGACGCGGATGGTCGACCTCATGGAGTTCGTCTCGCCCCTGGGCGGCCTCTTCGACCGATTTGTCCTGGGCCCGTACCTGCGACGGTTTCTGGCGAAGCGCGGGCAGGCGCTCGCCGCCTTGCTCATACCGTGAAGTCAAGCGGGTGGCTTTCGGTCATGGAAGGCGTCCGCCTCTTCACCGACGACATGGAGCCTTTCTACGCATCGCTCGGGTTCGAGACGCAGGGCACGGGAATGAGCCGGGTCGTGGGGTCTTGGCTACGGGGACAAACGCCTTCCCTCATCCCCGCCCCTTCTTCTCGGAAAGGGGCGGGGGAGCCGGAAGCACGATCGCCTTCCCTTTCGCCTCGAGCTCCTCCTCGTACGGCTCGACGTGGATCTCGACGACCGCGCCGGGGAGGGGGACGAGGATGAGGTCCTTCACCTCGTGGGAGATGCGGTGCGACTCGGCGAGGGTGAGGTCGTCGTCGAGGAGGAGGTGGAAGTCGACGAAGCGGACGGAGCCGGCCTTGCGGGTGCGCAGGTGGTGGTAGCCGCGGACGCGGGGGTCGGCGCGCAGGCAGCGCTCGATCTCGGCCACCTCGGTCTCGGGGAGGGTGGTGTCGAGGAGGGGGGCGAAGGCGCGGCGGGTGATGTCGTAGGCGGTGTAGAGGATGAGGAGGCCGACGCCGAGGGCGACGAGGGGATCGAGGAGGCGCTGGCCGGTGAGGGCGACGAGGCCGAGGCCGGCGAAGACGGCGAGCGAGGCGTAGACGTCGACGGTGAGATGGTGGGCGTCGGCCTCCAGGGCGATGGAGTCGTGGGCCTTCGCGACCTTCAGGAGGTGGCGGGAGACGAAGAGGTTCACGAGGGCGGAGAGGCCCATGACGGCGACGCCGGGGCCGACGCCCTCGCCTTGCGCGGGATGGAGGATCGCCTTCGCGGCCTCGAACATGATCCAGAGCCCGGCGAGAAGGATGAGGAGCGCCTCGACGGTGCCGGAGATCGACTCGACCTTGCCGTGGCCGTAGGGGTGGTCGTGGTCGGGCGGGGTATCGGCCATCCGCACGGCGTAGAGGGCGATTCCGGCGGCGAGGAGGTCGATGCCGGAGTGGATCGCCTCGGAGAGGACGGCGACGGAGCCGATCCAGAGGCCGACGCCGAGCTTCAGCGCGACGAGGCTCGCGTTCGAGGCGACGGAGAGCCGCGCGGCGTTCGTCTTGGCGTGGGGCGCGGCGACCATGCGAGGCCCATTGTGCCGCTTCGGGGGGCGATAAGTCCCAAGCCGGGGCTATAGAGTGGCCCCTGGGGTACGGATCGGCCCGCCCGCTCCGATCGTGCTTCTCTGCGCGGCATTCCGGCGTAGACCATAGGGATGATCCCTGCCCTCCTCCCGCTCGTCCTGGGCCAAGTCGCGGCCCAGAAGACGGGCGTGGCGATCTACGACAAGCCCGCCGCGTGGTCCAGCAACGTCGGCCCCGGCGTGCCCGAGTTCTGGGTCCGCCCCGGCTACAAGGTCACCCTCGTCGCGGACGGGCTGCAGAACGCCCGCTTCATGAAGCTCGACGAACGGGGCGACCTCTTCCTCAGCCGCCCCGACCGCGGCGACATCCTGATCTTCAAGAAGAAGGGCGACAAGTACGAGTCCGCCGGCACGTTCGTCAAGGGCTACCGGACCGTCCACGGCATGGACTTCGCCAATGGCTGGCTCTGGTTCACCCAGTCGCAGGCCGTCCTCAAGGCCAAGATCAACCCCGACGGCACCGCCGGGCCGGTCGAGACCGTGCTGGACGACCTTCCGCGCGGTGGCCACTGGTGGCGTCCCATCCTCGTCGTCAAGGACGGCTTCTTCACCGGCATCGGCGACCCTGGCAACCTCACCGACCAGCGCAAGACCGACCGCGAGAAGATCTGGAAGTACTCGCTCGACGGCAAGAGCCGCGAGCTGTGGTCCACCGGCATCCGCAACACCGAGAAGTACGCCTTCCGACCCGGCACGGACGAGCTCTTCGGCGCGGACCACGGCTCCGACTGGTACGGCGGCAAGCTGGGCGAGGCCGACAAGAAGCCCCAGCCGGTGACCGACGCCTACCCGCCCTGCGAGTTCAACCGCTACGTGAAGGGCGGCTTCTACGGCCACCCCTTCTTCGTGGGCGAGAACGTGCCGCGGCTTGAGAGCCTCGACAACCCCGAACTGGAGGAGATGGCGAAGACCGCGATTCCGCCCGTGTGGCCCCTCGGCCCCCACTGGGCGCCGAACGGCTGGACCTTCGCCACCAGGGGCGAGTGGGCGGGCGACGCGGTCATCGCCTGCCACGGCTCGTGGAACCGCTCGATCAAGAGCGGCTACCGCGTCGAGCGCGTGATGTTCGACAAGGCGACGGGCCAGCCCTACGGCTCGCAGATGCTCGTCTCAGGCATCGGCAAGAACGACGACGTCCTCGGTCGCCCGGTGGACGTGGTCGAGGAACCGACCGGCGACCTGCTGTTCTCCGACGACGGCACGAACCGGATCTACCGCATCTCTCGGGTGAAGTAAAGATGGCTCCGGAGATGGTTCCCCCTGTCGCCGCGGGTGTTCGCTCCCGTCGTCTGCCCGCCCTCACCGTGGGCGGCAGGGGGAACCGTGGGGGAGGGGGTGGTCTTAAGGCGCCGCTCGCTCTCGCCGCTCTGCCGATCCTCTTTGCGTTCATCCAAGCCCCCGACGCGAAGAAGCCCTCCGCCCCCCTGAAGAACCCGCCGCGCGCCTACTTCGCCGCCCACTGCCAGCGGTGCCACGGCGTGGACGGCGGCAACTTCATCCCCGGCTTCGCGGACGAGCCCGACGCGAAGCTCCGCGCCGACATCGTCCGCATGGCCGAGGGTCCGGGCGGCGCGCCGCTGAAGCCCGAGGACGTCGACGTGCAGGTCGCGTACCACCGCCTGATCTCCGCCGAGAAGCCCTTCGTCTCCTGGACCGCGCGCGACGGCCTGACCCTCAAGGGCGAGATGACCGACGGCGCCAAACTCTCCGCGAGCGTCGGAGAGTTGAAGGCCGACGACTCGAACTGGACCCTCGTCCTGCCTTCCGACGCCGACTTCAAGCCGCTGAAGCTCACCGCGACGGTGGGCAAGAAGACGACGGAGCTCGTGCCGTCCGAAACGCCCTTCGCGAAACCTTCGGAAAAAGCCCCCTCCTCGTCGCCCCGGCGATAGGCTCCCGAATTCCTCCTGCACCCGACGGGCGATGCAGGAGGGGGGTGGGGGGAGACAAAGGGGAATGACCCCTACGCCAGCAACGCCGCCGCCTCCTTCCACACCTCGTCCGGCAGCGTCACCCCGCTCGCCTCGACGTTCTTCTCGATCTGCTCGATCCGAGACGCGCCGACGATCACCGACGACACGCCCGGTTGGCGCAGGCACCACGCGAGCGAGAACGTGCCGAGGTCGTGGCCGTGACCCTCGGCGAACTCCCGCAGGCGCTGCACCTTCGTCAGCGCCGCGTCGTTCAGCCATCCCTTCATGAACCCGTTGCTCTTCTCGTCCGCGCCGCGGCTTCCGGCGGGAAGCGGCTGGCCGGGCAGGTACTTGCCCGTGAGGACGCCCTGGGCGAGGGGCGAGAACACGATGGAGCCGATGCCGTTCGCCACGCAGGTCGGCATGATCTCGGCCTCGACCTCGGGCTGGAGCAGGCTGTAGCGCGGCTGGTTGCTCGCGGGCGGGTTGGCGTTCAGCGCCTTCGCGATCCCGCAGAGCTCCGCGATCTGGTGCGCCTTCCACTCGCTTACGCCCCAGTAGAGCACCTTGCCCGCGCGCACGAGGTCGTCGATCGCGCGCACCGTCTCGTCGAGCGGCGTGTTCGGGTCGAAGCGGTGGAACTGCATCAGGTCGATGTAGTCCGTGCCGAGCCGCTTCAGGGAGTCGTGGACCGACTCCGTGATGTGCTTGCGCGAGAGCCCCTGGTCGTTGGGCCGATCGCTAAAGGGGAAGTAGCACTTCGTGGCGATCACGAGGTCGCGGCGGGTCAGGCCCTTGATCGCGAGGCCGAGCGACTTCTCCGCCTCGCCGTTGTTGTACACGTCGGCGGTGTCGAACAGGTTGATGCCGAGGTCGAAGGCGCGCTTGACGATGCTGTCGGTGGTGGCGTCGTCGATGGTGCGGCCCTGGGTGAGCCAGCCCCCGAGGGACACCTCGCTCACCTTGATGCCGTAGCGACCGAGCTTTCGATAGTTCATGCGATCATTGTGGCGCGGGCGTCACCCTCGCGCCACAATGGACCGGAAAGGACGCAGAGAACTCCGAAAGGACCGGAGAGGCACTGAGGGCCCGCTCTCCGCGACCCTCGCGTCTCCCTCACCGTACTCAGCGTTCCTTCCGGTCGATCCATCAGTTGGGCACCTGCCTTGTGGTTCGTCAATTTAGATTTGTCGGTCTGCCATCGCTGCGGCATGCCCTCGTGCCCGCGCCGCGTAGCGGTCCGCCTGAACTTGTCCTGACCGCCGGAGACGCAGGCGGGACGCCCACGCCACGGGAGGTACCCTCTTGGGCACAAGAATGAGGATCTACACATCGGAGAGCGTCAGCGTCGGGCACCCGGACAAGCTGGCCGACCAGATCTCGGACGCCCTCCTCGACGCCTTCTTCGAGAATGAGAAGCCTGAGAACAAGGGCCTCACCCGCGTCGCCGTCGAGACCCTCCTCACCCGCGGCGTCGCGGTGGTGGCGGGCGAGGTGCGCACCGAGGGCTACGTCGACGTCGCCCGGATCGTCCGCAAGACCATCGCCGACGCGGGCTACACCGACACCGCCTACGGCTTCGACGGCAACACCTGCGGCGTGCTCGTCGCCATCCAGGAGCAGAGCGCCGACATCGCCCAGGGCGTCGACGTCGGCACCAAGGGCAAGGTCGGCGCGGGCGACCAGGGCATGATGTTCGGCTACGCCACGCGCGAGACGCCGGAGCTGATGCCCCTGCCCATCTCCATCGCCCACGCGCTGACGAAAAAGTCCACAGAGGTCCGCGCCGCCCAGGGCGACACGCCGCTCCTGCTCCCCGACGCGAAAAGCCAAGTCTCCGTCGAGTACGCCGAGAACGGCAAGCCCCAGCGCATCAACACCATCGTCCTCTCGCACCAGCACGTCGAGTCGCTCAACCTCGCGACCGTGCAGGCGATGGTGAAGTCGGAGATCATCGACCCCGTCCTCGCCCAGTACGCGCAGTACGTCCTGGGCGACCCCATCCTGCACGTCAATCCCACGGGCAAGTTCGTGATCGGCGGCCCCCAGGGCGACACCGGCGTGACCGGCCGCAAGATCATCGTGGACACCTACGGCGGCCTCGCCCCCCACGGCGGCGGCGCGTTCTCCGGCAAGGACCCGACGAAGGTCGACCGCTCCGCCGCCTACGCCGCGCGCCACGTGGCGAAGAACATCGTCGCGGCGGGCCTCGCCGACCGCTGCGAGGTGCAGCTCGCCTACGCGATCGGCGTCGCCGAGCCGGTGGCGATCAACATCGACACCTTCGGCACCCACACCATCGACCCCGAGGAGATTGCGCGGCGGGTGCGGGCGAACTACGACCTCACGCCCCAGGGCATCATCGACCACCTGGGCCTGCTGAGCGGCTTCAAGTATCTCCCGACCGCCCGCAACGGCCACTTCGGCGACCCCTCCTTTCCCTGGGAGGGTGTCGAAGAGGTCGAGCGGCTCAAGGGGTGATCTCTCGCAAAGTCGCCAAGGCGCAAAG
>CAXTOO010000065.1:0-9596 GCA_964245875.1 uncultured Fimbriimonas sp.
CAAGCCCATGAGGACGGCGGCGATGATTCCGAAGAGGACGGACAGGGCGGGGTTCATGGGCCTCCACTTTCTAGTGTATCTTCCCCGGCTGGAAGCCGGGAGACGCTCGGGGCGTTTTCCAAGTCTGAGAGCGTGTAGAGAAAACCCTCGGGCCGTAGCGGCGTGACTCGTCATGCCGCTACGGGGGGGGGGATTGCGACCCGAGTCCCCGCCTAGCGATCAGGAGGTCGAGCGGCACTCCGTTAAGCCTCGCGCATCCGGAGTGCCTGGGCGACGGTCATCGGGCGGCGGCCCGAGAGGAAGTCGGACACCTGCCCCTTGGAGCCGAACACCGGTACTAGGGTCTGCTGGGAGAGGCCGAGCCGCTCCATCATGGCGCGGACCAGCTCGACCGGCGGGAGGCGAGGCAACGGCTCGGTGCGGGCGTCGAAGTCCCGCACGAGCGTCACGAGCGTTTCGCGCTCGTCCGCCTCGGGGGTGCCGTCGCCCGCGGGCCAGAGTTCGCGGATGCGAGCGAGGGCGGCGTCGCGCCCCTCAGGGGAATCGACGACGGGCAGGATGACGGTGATGGTTCTCATAGCTCCTTGACGTCCAGACGGTCGTACCCTGCCCCGGCTGGAAGCCGGGGCGACGAGAAGCCGGAGATGCCTCCTAGAAGGAGGCACTACGGGAGCGGGGCGCCCCAGAGATAGTGGTCGAACCACTCCCAGTTATGGAGGTAGAGGGCGAGCTGCTCCTTGGGCTTGGTGATGCCGTGGCCGAAGCCGCTGTAGACGATGAGGCGGCTGGGGACGTTGTTGTCCTGAAGGCCTCGGTAAAGTTCGTAGGCGTTGGCAAGGGGGACCCGCTGGTCGTTCGAGCCGTGCTGGATGAGGGTGGGGGTCTTCGCCTGGCGGATGGTGGTGATGGGCGAGGTGTCGGCGTAGATCTTCGGGTCGTTCCAGGGGATCGCGCCCAGGTACTGGCGGGTGAACTCGGTGATGTCGGTGTTCACGTAGTAGGTCGACCAGTCGGAGATGCCCGCGCCGACGGAGATCGCTTTGAAGCGGTCGGTGTGGGTCGTGAGGAAGGCGGAGATATAGCCGCCCTGGCTCCAGCCCATGCAGCCCATCTTCGTGGGATCGGCGATCCCCCGCTGGATAAGGGCGTCGCAGCCCGAGAGAACGTCCCAGGCGTCGCCGATGCCGAGGTTGCGGACGTTCAGGCTCCGGAACTTCTCGCCGTAGCCCGCCGAGCCACGGTAGTTGGGCATGAGGACGACCGCGCCCTTGGCCACGAACTGCTCGACGGGATAGGCGTAATCCACGCCACTCACCGGGGTCGAGGTGCCGGTCGGACCGCCGTGGACGACGACGAGGAGGGGGTATCGGCGCTTGGCGTCGAAGTCGGCGGGCTTGATGAGAATGCCCTCGATCTCCGCACCGTCCTTGCTCTTCCACCGGATGACCTCGCGGGAGGCGAGGCGGAAGCCCTTGATCTGTTCGCTGGCGTTCGTGAGGGTCTGCGGCCGGAAGCCGTCGGTCGGGCTCAGGGCGATCTCGCCGTAGCGTCCGGGCGCGCCGGTGTTCAGTGCGTACCGGTCGAAGTCCTTGGTGAAGGAGAAGCCGCCGTAGTAGCCGGGGCCGGTGAGCCTCTGCGCCGCATCGCCGGGGACCACGCGGTAGAGGTGCGACTCGGTGCGCTCCTGCGCGCCAAAGAGGATGCCCTTGGGCGACCACGCGACGAGGCTTGGCTCCTCGTCGAACGCCTTCGTCACGACGGTGGACGGCCCGCCCTCGGCGGAGACGATCGCGATGTAGGAGTTCGTGTAGAAGTAGCGGGGGTTGTCCTCGGAGGTCGTGTAAGCGATTTGGCGTCCGTCGGGCGACCACGCCGGGCCGTTGTCGGGTCCGGGGGCGTCGACCACCTTGCGGACTTTCTTGTCCGCAAGGCTCAGGACGTAGATGTCGGAGAGGATGCCGTACCGAAAGCCGGGCTTGGGGGTGGCGTCGAAGGCGATCCGTGTGCCGTCGGGCGACCAGTCGAACGAGCCAACGGTGAAAGTCTTGCCGTCGGTGATCCGGGTGGGCTCGGGGGGCTTCTCAGGAAGCTCGTCGGGCGTCGGGATCAGGGCAAGGTCCTGGCGGTCGGGGTCCTCGTCCAGGATGGTGAAGTCGCCGAGCTTCTCGCTTCGTTCCTTGAGCGGCTCTTGGGCGAGGGTGAGGGCGATCTGGTCGCCTTTGGGAGACCACGCGAACCCTCCGGGGCCGGTCTTGAGGGCGGTCAGCGCCTGGGGCTCGCCGCCGTCGGGGGCGACGACGTAGATCTGGGGCGTTCCGGTGCGATCGCTGCGGAAGGCGATGCGGCGGGAGTCGGGGGACCAGACGGGCGAGCCGTTGCTACCCCCCGCACGGGTAAGTCGCACGTCGCGGCCCGTCGCGGCCTCAACGACCCATAGGTCCGTGCGGAAGCGGTTCCTCTCCCAGTCGGTGGTTTGCCGGACGTAGGCGACGTAGCGGCCGTCGGGCGAGACGGCCGATCCGGCGATGCGCCACATGGAGAGGGACTTCTCGAAATCCGGAACGGGATCGGCGAGGAAAAGCATGGGTGAGAGGCTACCCGCCGTCGAAGAACCGATTCAAGGCGCTCTCGACCGCGTCTTCCTCGAAGCCACGGGCGAGGAGGAAGCGTCCCGCCTTGGCGCGCTGGCCATCCTCGGGACGGAACTTCGCGGCGAGGGCGTCGTGCATGCGTTGGGTTTGGTCGGGGGTTTCAGCGATGGCCTTCTCGATGGCCTCCTCGGTCGCGCCCCGTGCCTCCAGGCGTTGGCGGAGTTTCTGGTCGCCCTCGGCACGTCGGCCCTGGGCTCGAGGCCGGACGGTGGCCTCAGCGGCGCGATCTTCCGAGAGCAGCTTACGGGCAGTGAGCCACGCGAGGGCGACCTCGACGTCCTCGGGTCGATGCTTCTCTTCGAGAGCGAGGCGAAGCTCGACGGCGGTGCGCTCGGCGGTCTTCAGGCGCTTGAGGGCATCGGCGAGGGCGGCTTGGACCTCCTCCCTCTGAGGAGGGGCAGGGGTGGGGTCAACCATGGGCGGCACCTCCGTGGAGATTGAGAGCACCCCCTCCCCCACGGTTCCCCCGACCACTCGCGCTGGAGCTTCTGAAGAATTGATCGTCAGGACCCGCGGCGGCAAGGGGAACCATCTCCGCGTTTACAACAGCTCGTCGTCGAGCGGCTCGTCGTCGTCGGGGCTGACTGGCTCGGCAGGGGCCTTCGCGCGCTCGGCCTTGAACATGTCGCGGACCTTGTCGTCGAGCTCCTTGAAGATCTCCGGGTTCTCGTCGAGGAAGTTGCGGGCGTTGTCGCGGCCCTGGCCCAGGCGGGTCTCGCCGTAGTTGAAGTAGGTGCCCGCCTTGGTGACGACGTTGCGGACGACCGCCACGTCGAGCAGGTCGCCGGAGCGGGAGATGCCCTTGCCGAAGATCATGTCGAACTCGGCCACCTTGAAGGGGGGCGCGACCTTGTTCTTCACGATCTTGACCTTCGTGCGCGAGCCGATCTGGTCGGTGCCGACCTTGATCGCGTCGCCCTTTCGAACCTCGAGACGGACAGAGGCCCAGAACTTCAGTGCGCGGCCGCCGGGAGTGGTCTCCGGGTTGCCGTACATCACGCCGATCTTCTCGCGGAGCTGGTTGATGAAGATCGCGGCGGTGTTCGACTTGTTCAGGGAGCCGCCGAGCTTCCGAAGGGCCTGGCTCATCATGCGGGCCTGGATGCCGACGTGGGAGTCGCCCATCTCGCCCTCGATCTCGGCCTTGGGCACGAGCGCGGCCACGGAGTCGATGACCACGATGTCCAGCGCGCCCGAGCGGATCATGGCGTCGGCGATCTCCAGGGCCTCCTCGCCGTTGCTCGGCTGGGCGAGGTAGAGCTTGTCGACGTCCACGCCGAGGGCGCGGGCGTACTCGGTGTCCATCGCGTGCTCGGCGTCGACGTAGAGGGCGAGGCCACCGAGCTTCTGGGCCTCGGCGACGACGTGCATCGCGAGGGTCGACTTGCCCCCCGACTCGGGGCCGTAGATCTCGGTGATCCGGCCACGGGGCAGGCCGCCCACGCCGAGCGCCATGTCGAGGCTCATCGAGCCCGTCGAGATCGCCTCGATCTGGGTGAACTGGCTCTCGCCAAGGCGCATGACCGCCCCCTTCCCGAAGGCGCGCTCGACCTGGCTCAGGGCACTCTCGAGGGCCTTCTGGCGGTCGCTGTTGGACTCGGGAACGGGGGCTTTTTCGGTGGCGGTGGCGGAACTCTTTCTCACGGCGTTCCTACGATTCTAGCAGACGTTTGTCCGCTTCAGCACCCTTTTCGCAAGATTCGCCCGTTCGTTCAAGGCTGTCGGGAGAGGCATGGCGGGTCTGTGCCCTACCATGAAGGCGTACGATGCCGTGCGTGAGCATGCTCAGCAGATTTCTTGCGCCGTTTTCCGCATCGAATGCGATAATTTGTGAGATTTTCCTTGCATCGGGGGGACTTTTAGACTTATAATGTCCTTCAGAAGCGCACTCGGCTTTAAAGCCGGGCGCGGGACGTTGTGTCCTTCGCCTTTTCCTTTCCAGAGTGGGGCGGGATGTGCTTTTAGGAGAGTCCATGACTAACGTTATTCGCAATCTCGCGGTCCTCGGTGCCCTGGCGGCACTCGCGGTTCCGTCTCTCGCCGTAAACCTGCGGTTCAACTTTCAGGGCACGATCTCTGGGTCAGGCACCGTGGCGACGCCGTTCGCCATCTCCAGTGCGCCGACCGCCGGACTCGACTTCTCGAGCAACCCGGTCCTCGGCCTCAGCTACAGCTTCACGGGCACCCCGGGTGGCCCCGTCACCGGCATCGCCGGCGTGATCGGCTTCGCCGACGCGACCCCGAACGTCTACTTCAAGTTCGTCGGTAACCTCAACGGCGACCGCGGCCTGAACGCCGGCGTCACCGGATTCTTCTCCGATGCCGCGCTCACCCAGCCGCTCGGCGGCAACGGAGCGTTCAGCCACAGCATGATCAACACGACCGACACGACCCTCCAGGGCCAGTTCATCGGTTCTTACAACCCCGTTCCCGAGCCCGCCAGCCTCGCGGCGATGGCGCTCGGCGTGACCGGTCTCCTCGCGCGACGCAAGAAGGGGGCTCGCTAAGGCTTCGGCCTTTGAGGTGATTACCATGAGCAACAAGATCTTCGCCCTCGCCCTCGTCCTCGGTGTCGCCGGCAGCGCGTCCGCCGTCAACATCGCCATCAATACCCAGTCCGCGGGAACGTTCACGTCCGGCGCGACCTTCTCCACCGCGCCGTTCACCGTCACCGCGCCGACCCCCACGTTCAACGGAAGCACCTCCGGCGCGGTCGAGTCGAACCTCGTGTACACGACCGACGCCGCCGGAGCGGGTTCGGGCAGCTTCACGATCGTCACGTCGGGCATCGCCGGCGCGCCGAGCGGCACGTCGACGGTGAACTTCACGTTCGCCGGCAGCGGTGAGTCGTTCTTCGGACCCTATGGCTCGATGAGCAGCTCGACCTTCGCGATCTCCAGCATCACCGGCGCGCTCGCCGGGTCGACGCTGTACACCGCGACGAACACGTCGAACGTCATCTCCGACACGCTCGACGCCTCTGCCCCCAGGACCGATCCCACGACCGGCTTGGTCACGTACGACTCCAACTCCACCCTCCGGCTGACGATCGCCACGCCGGTTCCGGAGCCCGCCAGCATGGCCGCCCTGGCGATCGGTGGCCTCGGCCTCCTGCGACGCCGCCGCAAGGCCTGAGCCCTCGCGCTCTTCCTCAGGCCCCGGACGATCTTCGTCCGGGGTCCTTTGCGTTTTGCAGCGTTTTTCTTCGGCCCCGTTGGTTTTTCCGCGCGTCCAGCCGAAGACTCTCTTAGACGAACGAACGGTGCTGGTGTCTCGACGAGGGCCATGCGGATCGCGCTTCGTTCGAGGAGAGTCAATGCGAGAGACATCTAAACCCATCGTCTCGCTCGGGTTGCTGGCCGGTATGGCCGTCGCCGCCCACGCGAGCATCAATTTCGGATCCTTCACCGGAACCGGCGCCCCCTTCCTGTCGGAGAACGGGGCGGGCATCCTGAAGTTCGAGCCCAACGTGGCCGATTCGGGAAGCGGAGGCTACGCCGGCACCTTTGTCGTGACCTCGACCTCGCCGCTCACGGGCGTCGATGTCCAGGTCGGTTCGAACATCGTTTTCAATGGTTCGCTCGCGTTCAGCGTCGCGCTGGACCAAGGGGCCGGCTTCGTCTACCAGGACGCGGTGGCGGGAGACTTCGATAGCCTGAGGGCCGACGGCGGAGGACACGGGATCAGCGGGCACAGCTACACCGTGAGCTACGCGCTGACCTACGCGGGCAGCGACGACTCGTTCGCCTCGTTCACGACGTCCGCCCTGGACTTCCATGCGGCCCCGGTCCCCGAGCCCGCGTCGCTCGCCACGATCGCCCTTGGCATCTTCGGGCTTGCCCGACGCCGGAGGAACGCCTGAGATGAAGAGCCTTGCGGTCCTTCTCGCCGCCGCGGCCGGCGCCACGGCGAACGCCGTCACCTTCTTCGCCGCGCCCGCCGCGACGAGCAATCCCAAGTTCACCTCGAACGGCATCACGACGAACAAGACGGCCTCGGTCGTGGGCGACACGTACGTCGTCGCGATCCTTCCGTACACGATGCCGAAGAGTGGCACCTTCGCGTGGGACTTCTACGCGAAGGCGGACCCCGGCCAGACCCTGGCCTCGGTGTTCCTGACGTTCAACTTTTCGAACGGCACGAACGCGCGGTGGGCGACGAACATCGGCGCGAAGTACGTCCTGTCGGGCGGCGAATGGTCCGTCCCGAGCAGCGTCACGGGCCTGAGCGCCCTCGGCGCGACCGGCGGCCAGTCGATCGATCTCATGTCCTACGCGAAGTCGGAGTGGCACATCTCCGCCACGGACACGTTCATCCTGCCGGCGGGAGTGACGATCACGTCCGTCGAGGCGCACGTCGCGCAGACGGTGCCCGAGCCTGCGAGCCTCACCGCCCTGGCGCTCGGCGGCATCGGTCTGTTGCGCCGCCGACAACGAGGATAGAGCGTGGCACAATAGGCCATGCGTCCGGCGCTCGCCGCCCTCGTCGTCCTCGCCGTCCCTTTTGCCCGTGCGCAGACGACGATCCGGATGATGGCGGGGGCGGGCTACGGCATCCCGCCCAAGGAGGCGACCGGCACCACCGTCCAGGTTCGCCGGGCGGTGTTCGAGGCGTTCCACAAGGCGAATCCCGACGTGCGCGTGGTCAACGCCGGTGGCCTCACGCTCGCCGGCGACAACGCGGCGGACAACGCCTTCCTCATGTCGATGGCGAGCGGGGAGGGACCGGACGTGTTCTACGTGAACTTCCGGCAGTACCACACCTTCCTCGACCAGGGCTTCTGCCGCTCCCTCGAAGACCTCATCGCCCGCGACCCGTCGATCATCGCGCGGGTCAACCCGACGGTCGACAAGGTTCTGCGCTCGTACGACGGCAAGCGGTACGCGGTGCCCTTCTTCCAGGTCGCGGTCGCGCTCTACTACCGCCGCGACTTCTTCGCCGCCGCAGGCATCAAGCGGCCTCCCCAGGACTGGGACGAGTTCCGGGAGGATGCGCGCCGCCTCACCGTGCCGGGACGGTACGGCTTCGATCTCAGCTCGAAGTCCTACCAGTGGCAGAACTTCCTCTATCAGGCGGGCGGCGAGGTCGTCCGACAGGATGCGGACGGACGATGGCGCTCGGCGGTCGAGACGCCCGAGGCGGCGACCGCGCTGGAGTTCTACCGCGGCCTCGCGACGGAGACGTGGAAGGCGGGCGGGCGCACCCTCGGCCCGGCGCTGAACGACGCGAAGGACCTCAGCGCCGACATCCGCGAGGGCAAGGTGGCGATGTGGCTGAACTACACGAACGACGTCGTCCTGAACGGCGCGGGCGAGCTGCCGCCGTCGGTCGTGGGCGTCGCCGCGCTGCCCGCCGGGCCGAGGGGGCGGCGCAACGAGGTGAACGCGGGGATGTGGGCGATCTCCTCGCAGGTGCGGGACCCGAAGAGGCTCGAGGCGTGCTGGAGGTTCATCCGGTTCTTCGCGGGCGACGAGGCGGCGCGGGTGAACACCGCGAAGTGCGTCGAGCTGGGCCTGGGCGACCAGGTCAATCCGCTTTGGCTGGAGAAGTTTGGCTACGCGGACGTCGCGCGCAACGTCGATCCCAGCTACGTGGAGGCGAACCGCTCGCTCTTCAAGACGGGCCACCCGGAGCCCTACGGGCGCAACTGCCAGCAGGTGTACGCCGTGCTGGACAACGCGCTCGACGAGGCGCGGCTGGAGCCGGCGACGCCCGCCTCGGCGATCCTCGCGCGCACGGCGCGGGAGATGGACCGCAAGCTGCTGAACTTCACGCCCGCGGAGACCTTGCGCAAGCAGCGGGCATGGACGACGGGCGGGCTGCTGTTCTTCGCCCTGGCGGTCGTCGGTGCGGGACTTTATAAGTCCTGTAGGTCCTTTAAGTCTTATAGGACCTACCGGGAGACGGAGCGCCTGCCCGCGGGCGTCTCCCGCCGACGCGTCTGGCTCTTCCTCGCCCTGTGCCTCGCGCCCGCCGCCCTGAGCATCCTGACCTGGGCCTACTATCCGCTCGGTCGGGGGCTCACGATGGCGTTCCAGGACTACCGCGTCCTGGGCGGCAGCCGCTGGGTGGGGGTCGACAACTTCGTGGCGGTGTTCACCCAGCCGGTGTTCTGGCGGGCGATGCTGAACTCGTTCCTCTACGTGACGCTCTCCATCGTGGTGGGCTTTCTCCTGCCGATCGCCCTCGCCCTCGCCCTCGCGGAGATCCCGCGGGGAAAGGCGTTCTTCCGCACCGTCTTCTACCTGCCCGCCATGACCTCGTCGGTGGTGGTCGCCTTCCTATGGCGACAGTTCTACGACAAGACCGACGCGGGGGTGCTGAACGCGCTCGTCCACCCGGTTGTCGCGCACGTGCTCAATCCTCTCGGGTGCGGGCTTCCTGCGAGCTTCGATTGGCTCGGCGACCCCTCGCTCGCGATGTTCGCGGTGGTGCTGCCCGGCATCTGGGCGGGCGCGGGGCCGGGCTCGATCCTCTACCTCGCGGCACTGAAGAACGTGCCCGAGGAACGGTACGAGGCGGCGGACCTCGACGGCGCGACGTGGCTCCAGAAGATCCGCCACATCGTGCTGCCCGGCCTCAAGCCCCTGATCCTCATCAACCTTCTGGGCGTGTTCGTGGGCGGCTTCAAGGCGATGGAGAACGTGTTCGTGCTGACCCAGGGTGGCCCGCTCGACTCGACGCGCACCCTTGGCCTGGAGGTGTGGCAGAACGCCTTCATGTACCTGCGCTTCGGCTACGCGACGGCGGCGGCGTGGGTCATGGGCTCGATCCTCGTGGGCTTCACCCTGGTGCAGATCCGGACGCTGATGAAGATGCGGTTTACGGCGGCGAGGTAGTTAGGAATTTAGGAGGGAAAGGAAGCTAGGAGGGTCTATCCTTCCCCCGGACCTAACTCCCTAACTCCCTAACTCCCTAACTCCCGTTCATCCGCCAGATCGCGAG
>CAXTOO010000065.1:9696-16245 GCA_964245875.1 uncultured Fimbriimonas sp.
CCTAACTCCCTAACTCCCTAACTCCCTAACTCCCGTTCATCCGCCAGATCGCGAGGTTCAGCACGCACGCGAAGCCGACCCAGGCGAGGTAGGGGAACAGGAGCCAGGCGGCGCGGGCGTCCTTCCGGGAGAACGCGATCACCGTCGCGAGGATCGCGAGCCACAGCAGGACGATCTCCCCGAACGCGAGTCCGAGCTTGCCGAAGCCGAAGAAGAGCCACGGCCAGAGCGCGTTCAGGAGGAGTTGGAGCCACCAGAGGACCAAGGGCGCGCGACGAGGGGGCTCGCCCCGCCACACGCGCCACGCGGCGATGCCGATCAGCGCGTACAGCACGGTCCAGACCGGCGCGAAAAGCCACGCGGGCGGGGTCCAGGCGGGCTTGTGGAGCGACGGGTAGAGCGCCTCCATGCCGCGAAGGGTGCCCAACGTGCCGACGTAGCCCGCCGCGTAGGCCGCGGTGAGCCACAGGAGGAGGGCGATCGTGGGGTTCGTGCGCTTCATCGGGAGTCACGGAGGGGCTGTTCGTCCGTTAAGCCTATGATGGTTCCTTCGCTCGCCTTCATGCTCCTCGCCCCGGCCGTGCCTGCGGGACCCACCGCGCGCCTGG
This sequence comes from uncultured Fimbriimonas sp., assembly GCA_964245875.1. Lineage (GTDB taxonomy): Bacteria > Armatimonadota > Fimbriimonadia > Fimbriimonadales > Fimbriimonadaceae > Fimbriimonas. The sequence continues at coordinate 10,305 of CAXTOO010000065.1, forward strand.
TCGGCGCGTCGCTCTTCAAGAACGGCTTCGCCGTCACCCAGCGCCTCGTGGACGTGCCGCGTCCGGGCACGACGACGGTGGTCCCCATTCCGCAAGGCGCGATGGGGACGATCTGGTTCACCCCCAGCGAAGGGTTGACCATCGACTCGGTGGTCGTGGAGAACGAGACGGGAGCCGGCTCCACGACGCCGCTGGGGAGCCTGGAGGCGATCCTCCAGGCGAACGTCGGACGCACCGCGACCCTGACGACAGTCGAGACGGCATCGGCGACGGCGACCACGAAGGTGACGGGACGAATCGTGAGCGCGGCGGGTTCGATCGTCGTGGTGGACACCGGAGTGGGAGTTCGCGCGATCAACAAGGTTTCGGTGGTCGGCGTCGAGGGCAAGGGCCTGAAGTCGACGGGAGACGGTCCCGCCTTCTCGCATCGCGTGATGCGCCTGCGCACCCTCGGCAAGCCGGGCAAGGTGAGCATCGTGGCCCTGGAGCGCGGCCTGACGTGGACGCCCGCGTACGCGGTCAACCTCCAGCCGGACGGCAAGACGCTCGTGCTCGTCGCGAAGGCCACGATCTCGAACGACCTGGAGCGGCTGTCCGGCCTCGACTGCCGCTTCGTGACCGGCTTCCCGAACCTGCCGTTCATGGACACGCTCGACCCTCTGGTCTCCTACCTGATGGCGACCCCGGCGGGCTTTCCCGGCGGTGGCATGGGCGGTGGGGGCGGGTTCGGGGGCCAGATGGCCGCCGCCAAGAGCGTCGGCTACAACGAAGCCGACCGGGCACTCGCGGCCAGCGCCCAAGCACCGGATGGCGAATCTTTGGGCGAGCTGTTCTTCTACCGCCGTCCCGGCGTCTCGGTGGACGTCGGCGGACGGGCCGCCTACACGCTGTTCCGCACGACCGCGCCCTACGACACGGTCTACACCTGGGATCTGGTCGATCCCGCGCCGGGCGGATCGAACTTCCAGCCGCGCGTCCTTCCGCCGGGCGCTCCCTCGCCCGAGGAGGTGTGGCAGACCCTCCGCTTCGCGAACACGGCGAAGCTCCCGCTCACGACCGGTCCGGCGACGACTTTCAGCGAGGGGCAGATCATCGGCCAGGACACCCTGAAGTACGCCTCGCCAGGGCAGACCGCGGAGCTGCGGGTCACCCGCTCGCTCGATCTCTCGCCCGACTTCCTCGAGGAGGAGACGGGACGCGAGCGCGGATTCGTGAAGCGTCCGGACAACTACCCCATCTACGACCGCGTCACCGTTCGGGGCACGCTCACCCTGGTCAACCGCAAGTCCAAGGCGGTGAAGGTCCGCATCCGTCGACCCTTCACCGGCGAATGGCTTTCGGGCGAGGGCGAACCGACGGTCACCACCACGGCGGCGGGCCTGCGCCAGCCCAACCCGACCGGCCTTGCGGAGTGGACGAAGACCGTCGAGCCCGGCGCGACCCTCAAGCTGACCTACTCGACACGGCTGCTCGTCAATTCCTAGTGGCGAGACTCTCCTGAGTCCTGCGCCGATGGGGCAAGCCCTTGTAGTGGCATGGCTTGCCCTGCGGGAGCTTGTCAACCACGACTTTGCGCCGATATGGTTGACAAAACCCCGTGTCAGAGCCAACAGAGGTATCGCGATGCAATCCGTAGCCGCGGGATGCACTTGTGCCCGCGACGCTCCGCCGTCTGCTCAAAGTGTCTTCGTGTCTCCTTCGTGTCGTTGTGTTTCCTCCGAAACCCCGTCAACCATCCTCCGCGCAGATTGGGTCTAAAGCCCCAACCGAAAAGGGACCAAAACGAAATGGAAAAAACGCGCCGTTTTCAGAGAACCTCGATCAAGGCGGGCCGGGGGTCGACCGGCTCGTCCGAAAGCACGACGCGGATGAGGCCCATCGCCCGGTCGGCCGCGCTCTCGTCCGCCGTGTGGACTTCGAACAGCGGGTCGCCCTTCGCGATCCGCGCGCCCATCCCGACGCGGACCACGACGCCCACGCGGGGGTCGATGGCGTCGGCCTTCGTCTTCCGCCCGCCGCCGAGGTCCACCACGGCCTGCCCGACGCGCTCTGCATCGAGGCTCGCCACCCAGCCGTCCTGAGTGGCCACGACGGTGCGGACCACCGGCGCGCGCGGAAGATCGCCGAGGCCGTCCGTCGCGCCCTGCGCTCGCAGCCACTCCTGGAACTTCGCCGCCGCCGCGCCGGACTCAAGCATCTCGCGCGCTCGGTCCTCAACGTCCGCCGTCTCCAGCGCCAGCCCCGCGAGCGCGAGGCAAAGCTCCCGGAACCGCGCGACCGGCGGCGTGAGCGGCGCTCCCGAGAGCACGTCCCACGCCTCGCTTACCTCCAGCGCATTGCCCACCGCCGCCCCAAGCGGCTGGGACATGTCGGTGATCGCGCAGCGCACGCGCAGGCCGCACCGCTCGCCGATGGTCCGGAGCCACCGCGCGAGTTCGCGCGCCTCGGAGAGGGTTCGCATGAACGCGCCGGAGCCGCACTTCACGTCGAGCACGACGGTCTGCGCGCCGCCCGCGACCTTCTTCGAGAGGATCGACGACACGATGAGCGGCATGGAGGCGACGGTTCCGGTGGCGTCTCGCAGGGCGTAGAGAACGCCGTCGGCGGGCGCGAGGCGGGCAGTCTGGCCTCCGAGCGCGAATCCGACTTCGCGCGCGACCTTCAGAAGCTCCTCGGGCGTGAGATCGAGGCGCAGGCTGGGCACGCAGGCGAGCTTGTCCACGGTGCCGCCGGTGATGCCGAGGCCGCGCCCGCTCATCTTGACCATCGTCAGCCCGCAGGCGGCGAGGATCGGGAGCAGCACAAGGGTCGTCTTGTCGCCGACGCCGCCGGTGGAGTGCTTGTCGACCCACGGCTTGGGCAAGGCGGAGAGATCGAGCCGCTCGCCGCTGTCGGACATCGCGAGGGTGAGGTCGGCGGTCTCCTCCTCGGTGAGCGGGTTCAGGTAGGCGGCCATGAGCCACGCCGCGAGCTGGTAGTCGGGGACGGACCCATCGGCGGCGGCCTCTGCGAGGTCTCGAAGCTCGGCGGCGGAGTGGCGCCCGCCGTCCCGGCGGCGGGCGATGGTCGGGAGTAAGGTCATCGGGCCTACACCCACGTCGATGCGCGGCGGAAGATCTTGTGGTCGACGGGGCGTCGGACGTGGCCGTACACGAAATCGGGCCAGCCGGCCATAAAGTCGAGCTCGTAGTCCTCGGGAGGCGCGATGAGCACCAGGGGCACGGCACAGGCCGTCGGATGGCTCATCTTCGCGCCCGCGAACCGTTCGTAGCCCGCGATCTTGTTCGGCTCGGAGAGGGTGGCGAGGAGGTCGACGAAGAGCAGATCGGCGCCTTCGGCGGCATCGAGGGCCGGTGCCCACTCCGCGAACACGTCGCATGCGTAGGGCTCGAACCCCTTGCGGGCTTCCGCCTCCAGATCGGCGTCCTGGGTGATCAACACGAACCTCATGCCTCGTCCACTTTACCGCGCCGACGCCCTGCGTCAAAACTAGAGATATTTAATCAAATCGGGACCCAAAATTGCGGCATTCGGGTCAATAATAGAGCCTGTTCAATCGACGTCCGGTCTGCCCTCGTCGAGGAGCGGACCGGCGAGACGAGGGCACGAGGGACCGAAGCAGGATGAACGCAGTCGAGACGATCGATCGCCCAGAGGGGCTACGCAAGGAAGAGGATCTGTACCGGTTCCAATCGATGGTGGGCGACACCAAGCGGAGAGCCTACACGATGGCCCTGCAGCTCACCCGCAACCCCTCGGACGCCGAAGACCTGATGCAGGACACCTACGTCAAGGCGTGGCGCGGCTTCGACACGTACATGCCGGGACGGCCGTTCCTGAACTGGCTGCTGCGGATCATGCAGCGCGCCTACCTCGATGCGCGGCGGCGGGACAACCCGATCCGGCGGGCGGAGAGCCTGAACTCGATGGTCTCGCCAAGCGACGGCGAGGTGCAGGAGCTTCCCATCGCGGACGAGGGGCCGACGCCCGACGAGCGGGTGATGAGCGAAGAGTTCAGGGTCGCCCTGATGGGCGCCCTGGACGAGCTTCCCGAGGTCTACCGCTCGGCCATCGTGCTGTGCGACCTCGAGAGCCTGAGCTACAGCGAGATCGCCGAGCGCCAGAGCACGACCATCGGCACCGTTCGCTCCCGCATCCACCGCGGCCGCCGCCTTCTGCGCGACCTGCTGGTGAAGAGCGGGGCGGTCAGTGGCTGACGGTTGTCTCGGAGCTATCGTCCGCGACGGTAAGCTCTGACTCGCATGACCGTCTCCTTCGGGCTCGGAGCCCTGCGTGCCGAGTGGCCGCGCGCCGTGGTGTGCGTCGGAACCTTCGATGGAGTCCACCTCGGCCATCAGGCGGTCATCGGCGAGGCGAGATCCCAGGCGCGGGCGGCGGAGCTTCCGCTCGTCCTCGCGACCTTCGACCGTCATCCGGCGGCGGTGCTCGCGGCGGAGCGGTGTCCGAAGGCGATCGCTCCGTTGGAGGAGAACCTTCGGCACTTCGCACGGCTTGGCGTGGGCGCATCGGTCGTGCTTCCCTTTGATGCCTCGATGGCCGCGATGTCGGCGGAGGGGTTCCTGGCCGACGTTCTGCGGGGTGCGCTCCGCACCGAGCGCGTCGTGGTGGGACACGATTTCGCGATGGGGCGGGGAAGGCAAGGCACCGCCGAGTGGCTGGCGAGCCGGGTACCGACGACGATCGTTCCGCCCTTCGAGCAGGGCGGAACGCGGGTGAGCTCCAGCGCGATCCGTCGTGCGGTGGAGGCGGGGGACATGGCGGCGGCGGCGACCCTGATGGGGCGTCCCTTCGCGCTGACCGGCGTGATCGTCGGCGGGCAGCGGCTGGGACGAACGCTGGGCTATCCCACGGCCAACCTCGCCCGGACGATCGAGGGGGTGCTGCCCTCGGACGGCGTGTACGCGGCCCTCTTCGACACGGGACCCGCCCGCTTTCCGGCGGCGCTCGCGATCGGCACGCGCCCGGCGGTAGGCGGCGGTCCGCGCTCGATCGAGGCGTACCTGATGGATTATGACGGGGCGTCGCTCTACGGCGCGGCGTGCCGGATCGAGGTGGTGGCGCGGGTTCGAGAGGAGCGGAACTTCACGTCGTTGGAGGCGCTGGTCGAGCAGATGGGGCGGGACGTGGACGAGGTGAGAGAGGCGTTGGGGATTCGAGGCGGGGGGCGCGATCCTGCCTTGTCTCCTGAGTCCTAACGCCCCACCCTTCCTTTGCGTAGCAAGTCATAGATGAAGCGCGCGTACGGGATTCTGGCCTTGGTTCTCCTGGTGGTCGTCGGGTTCAGGGTCGTCTCGCTCCTGAGTGGCCAGAAGGACGACGCTACGATGATTCGGGAGTCGTTGCGGCAGTCCCTGGAGGCGAGCCGAAAGGGAGAGCCGGGGGGAGTTCTGGAGGCGGTCAGCAACTCGATCAAGGTCAACGGCGAGGACCAGGGCGGCAACGGCGGGATGATCGCCAAGTACATCAAGAACCAGAAGCCGAACATCGAGGTGACGAACCCCAACCCCATCGTGACCGGCGACGAGGCGAGCATCACCTCCCCGGTGCGGATCAAGATCAGCGTGCCGGTCATGGGCGACCACACGGTGACGATGAAGGACGTGGTGATGACTTTCCACAAGGAGACGGGCCGCGAGTACCTGATCTTCCCGGTGAAGAAGTGGCGTCTCTCGGAGGTCTCCGCGCCGTCGGTGGCGCTGGACAGCCTGGGAATTGACTAGAGACCGTCGCCCGGAAGAGGCCGATGGCCGTTCGAAGGACAGCAATGCCTCCCGTCGCAGGCGATGATGGGTGCGCCGGCAACGAGGATCTCAACGTTGTGGGACTTTAACAAACAGATAAGTCCGATCTACGCGTACAGCCCCACCATTCCCTCAAGGATTCCGGGAAAGATGACCGAGGGATCCTTCAGGCGAAGCGC
>CAXTOO010000066.1:0-16190 GCA_964245875.1 uncultured Fimbriimonas sp.
CCGCAACACCGCGCGGCCGCGGCACATCGAGGTGCGGTTCTAGTGGAGCGTCAACCCAGAACGATCCGGCTCTCGTAGTCGCGGGATGGTTCGTGCCCGCGCCGCGAAGCGGGATCCGCGAGCTAGACAGCCAAAGACAGGATCGTGCGTACGACGTGGGCGAAAACCTTCCCGATCTACGAATGGGATAGGTCTCCAGCGCTTTGGAAGTACACAGAGGACTCTGCATCAATAGAGCGAAGGAGGCCTTCTGTCCACAGAAGGCCTCCGTCCCACGGACAACCGCGCCTCGCTTTACTTGTCCGTGGGTGTAGCGCCCCCGGCAGGCGCGGTAGGGCCACCCTGTACTCCAGGCGGAAGCGTCTTCACGACGTTTCCACCCTGCGTCGCAGCTGCGGGTTCAGATGCCTCCTCGGTCTTGCTGTTGCATCCCGAAACGACGAGAACCAGCGACGCGAGAATGAATGAGATGATGCGCTTCATTACGGTTCGTAGATCGAGAAGAAGTTCGCCCGAGTTCCATCGGAGTCCGGCATGAAGTAGCAAGCGTAGTACGAGTCGCTCGCGCTACTCTTCTGACAGAGTCGAATGCCTTGTGCAACGCCATCCTGGTAGGAAGCCCACGGCTCGTTGATGTTCGTGTTCTTCTGCAGTCCGGCGCCACTAGATGAAATCTTTTGGAACTTGGCCGATGAATCCGTGCGGGAGACCACAATGCCGCCCGAGTACACCGCGGCCTTCGTGCCAGTGCCCGGATTGCCATACCACGCGCCACCGTTCACCCCGTCCGCAGATGAGCCTTTTGTGCTGTACATACAGTCAGGCAGGACGCCGCCGACGGGAGTCTTGTCGCACCGAAGGCCAGGACTGGTCAGCGCTCGGCCCTCGGTGTTGGCAAGGCCGCGCGAGGTTGAGAACAGAGGACAGGTTGAGGGTGACGCGACCGCACTCGAACCCATTGCGTGAAGGTAGCCGTTGTACGACATGCCGACGAGTCCCGGAGCCTTGAGGCGCGTCGCCGTGAAATCGGGCGCGTTGCCAGGGTAGGTCGCCCCGCCCTCGACCTTAGAAAGTTGAAGGTTCTTCACGTAGGGCTGAATGGAATTCATCGCGTGGGTATTGGACATCGCGATGCGTCCCGCTGAAGCCCAGATACCGTCGTCGAACCAGCCTGCCGGGTAGGGGTGGGAGACGTTCCATCCCCAGTTGTTGCCCTCGGCGACCGGGCGGGCGCCAAAGCCCAATGGGAAACTGTCGTCAGCGTCGCTCAAATAAATATTCGTGGCGACACCGTACTGCTTGATGCCAGAAATCGCGACCGTCTTCTTCGCGGCCTCCTTAGCCTGGGCGAACACGGGGAACAGGATGGCGGCGAGGATCGCGATGATCGCGATGACGACGAGGAGCTCGATGAGGGTGAAGGCTCGTTTCATGATGATGGCCCCCTATCAGGGCGTGATGAGTACCGTGGGCAACGATGCCTGCGGAGTAGGTCACTATAGCCCCAGTTTCACGAAAAACCAAGAAGTTTTTTCAAAGAAAACGGCCTTTGTGGCCGCAAGCGACTTTTTTGGACGGTGAAGGCCCCTGAACAAGGCGAGCCGCCTTGTCCAGGGGCTCGTGCGCCTCGCTCCGCACCAGCCGCACAAACCCTGCGTCCAGCCCCTGCCCGCCGCCTGTCTGGTGGACGTGGGCCGCCAGCACGCTCCGCCCCGGTCACAGGAGAGCGCGGGCCTTCGCGTCGAGCAGCAGGTCGTCGTGGGCGATCTTGTAGCCCGCGAGGGTCGCGATCCTCATGCCGTTCAGGGGCACCTCCGCGTCCTCGTCGTGGATCATGCGAAGGCAGAGGCCCTCGGCCAGGCCCTTGCGCCCCGCCCGACGGCCCCTGCACGACCCTCCGGAAAGCCCCGAGGAGCCTCCGGACTACAGGATGCCCGCGACGAGGCCCCGCTCAAAGGCCTCCTTCGCGGGGACGTACCAGCCCGTCGAGGCGCGCTGGAGGCACTCCTCGTACGACACGTCCGTGCCCTCCACGAGCCGCGCGAACCCCTCGTTCTGGACCCTCAGGCCCGCCTCCAGCTCGTTCACCAACTCGCGGGCGACCTGGATGCTCGCGCCGATCTGGCCCGTGATGTGCACGTCCTTGGTGGTCCGTCGCTCGTGGATGAGTAGCGTCGTGTTCGGCGCGAGGTAGCGCCGGTCGGGCGGGAAGCCGCTCATGATCGTGACGCCTGCGGAGAACACCGAGGTCTTGCCCACGAAGATCGGCCGCACCCCGAACGACGCCTCGGCCTCCCGAATCTCCTCGGAGATGCGGTAGCCGATGTCGGCCACGCCGCCGTCCGTCATCAGCTCGACGACGGGATCCTCGCCCGTCAGGCAGGCCTGGCCAAAGGTGGCGAGGAACGTGGTGAGAAAGGCGTTGTCGACGGGACCGAAGAGGCGCACGTCGGGAAGGCGGTGGAGGCGGTCGCGAAGCTGGGGGTCCATAGGTTCCCTACACCTTGCCGAAGCTGTAAGTCAGACCCACCTGCAGCCCCGAAAGCGGCACCCCCCGGTTCTGGAAGAGGAAGTACTTCGCCTTGAGCGCGATCCGCTTGCCGAACACGAGGCCCGCCTCGGCGAGCCCCACCCCGCCGAAGGTCTTGAAGCTCCGGTCGAAGCCGCCGTCGTGGACCGCCACGTCGTAGTACGCCCCTCCGCCCGCGATCCGGAAGTACGGGATCAGGTCCGCGCCCTTGTCCGCCAGCAGCTTCACGTAGCCCACGGTGAGCGGCACGATGAACAGGCGGCTGTCGTCGCGGTTGGCGGAGATGAAGTCGTAGGCGAAGGCGAGCTTGTCGCCCTTGGGCGCCGTGACCTCCGAGAGGTTGGCGCCGTAAGTCAGCGCGGGACTCCCGAATGCGTTGCGGAGCCTGGAGTCGGCGAAGTAGTAGCCGCTGACCGACGCGCCGAGACGGATGTTGTCGGCCTGGGCGGCGGCGAGGGGCGCAAGGCCGAACAGACCAAGGGACATGAGACCGAGGGCGGGCAGTGCGCGTCGCATCCCCCGCAGGATAGCCTATCTTCCCCGCAGAACGTACGACCGGAACGCCTCGAGCTCCGCCACGACGCCCTCGATCGCCGCCTCGAAGATGCGCCGCCCCTTCTCCGCGGTGGCGAACGACGGATATCCGAACGCGCCCCGCTCCGTGATCGCGTCGAACGGCTCCAACAGGCCCGCCACCGGCGGCTCCGGCAACAGTCCGTCGTCGTAGGCGAGCGCCAGCCGCACGAGTTCCGGCGCGACGTGCAGCATCAGCGAAGCCTCCGCCTCGTCCGCGTGCCGCAGCTCTCTCTGCGGCCCCTCCATCGCGTCCGCCACCGCCGCCCGCGCGAAGCCGTAGTAGCTCGCCCCGCCCAGCGCGAGATTCGGGAACTCCGCCTTCAGCCCACGCAGGGCGACGTCGTTCGGCGAGGCGTTCCCGCCGTGGCCGTTGAGCACGTAGAAGCGACGAAAGCCGTGCGGCACGAGCGAACGCACCACCGCCTCCAGCGCCATCCCGTATCCCGCGAAAGACGCCGTGAGCGATCCCGCGAAGCCCAGGTGGTGCGCGCTGCAGCCGAGCCACAGCGTCGGCGTCAGAAGTAGCTCCGTCCGGCCTTCGACCGCCTCCGCCACCGCCGTCACGAGCCGCGTGTCGGTCTCCAGGGGCAGGTGCGGCCCGTGCTGCTCCACCGAGCCGGTGGGAACGAGCACCGTCGTCTCCCGGTCGAGCGCCTCGACCTCGGGCCAAGTCATGCGCGAAAGGATCACGTCCCCATTGTGGCGCGGGCGCCCCGCCCGCAGCCGTTGCTGTACAATCCCCCCCGTGGCCGTCCTCGAAGTCCGCGACCTGCACGTCTCCTTCGGCAAGGTCGAGATCCTTCGCGGCGTCTCCTTCGACCTCGAAGCGGGGAAGACCCTCGGCGTGGTCGGCGAATCGGGCTGCGGCAAGAGCCAGACGGGCTTCGCCATCATGGGCATGCTCCAGAAGCCCGGAAAGATCACAAGGGGCTCGATCCGGCTCGACGGTCAGGAGCTGGTCGGCTTGGGCGAGCGCAGGCTCCAGGAGATCCGTGGCGACGGCATCGCCCTCGTGATGCAGGACCCCTTCACGAGCCTCAACCCCATGATGCGCGTGGGAGAGCAGATCGCCGAGGCCCTGCGCCTGCACCGTGGCATGAATCGCGCCCAGGCCGCCAAGGGCGCCGTCGAGATGCTCGACCGCGTGGGCGTGCCCGCGCCCGAGGCCAGCGCCCGCAAGTACCCCCACCAGATGAGCGGCGGCCAGCGCCAGCGCGTGGTCATCGGCATCGCCTTCGCCTGCCAGCCCAAGGTCCTCATCGCCGACGAGCCGACCACCGCCCTCGACGTCACCCTCCAGGCCCAGATCCTGCGCCTCCTGCGCGAGCTCCAGGAGACCACCGGCGTCGCCGTCATGCTCGTCTCCCACGACATCGGCGCGATCGCCGCCGTCTCGGAGCGGATCGCCGTGTTCTACGCGGGCCGCGTGGTCGAGACCGGCCCCGCCCACAAGGTGCTGCGCGAGGCCGCCATGCCCTACACCCGCGCCCTCCTGAACGCCCTCCCCCGCGCGGGCATGACCCACCTGGAGGCCATCGGCGGCCAGCCGCCCGACTTCGCCGCCCTCCCGCGCGGATGCGCCTTTTCCCCCCGCTGCCCCCTGCGCTTCGCGAAGTGCGACGAGGAGCCCGGCCTCCTGCCCGTCGACGCCGGCCACACCGCCGCCTGCTGGCGCGCCGAGGAGGTCGCCGCCATGCCCATCGGCAAGCTCCTGATGGAAGAGGCCGCCGAAGAGCCGCGGGCTTGACTTTGGGAGTGCGGGAGCTTGCTCCCGCTTTCGCCCCGCGAGCTTGCTCGCGCGATCTGAACCATGCCCCTCGTGCTCGACGGCGCGTTCATCGTGGATGTGGCCGTTACGCCTCCAGGCCCCATCGCGAAGGCAAGGACGCAAGACCGATCGCCCTTCGCCGCGGCATTCGTGTGGAAGAGCCGCGGGCGTAGAATAGGGCCATGAGGACGATCGAGATTTCCGATGAGGTCGCGGACGCGCTCGAGGCGAGAGCGAGCCGCGCGGGCCTGCCGATCTCCGGCGTGCTCCACATTCTCGCCTCCTCGTCCGAGGCCGACGACGCGCCGATCCGATCCCACCCCGAGGTGATGAGTGGCGACGACTGCGTCCGCAACACCCGCATTCCGGTATGGCTGCTCGTCTCCGCGAAACGGCAGGGGCAAACGGATGCCGAACTCCTGGAAAGCTACCCGAGCCTTAACACGCTCGACCTGACCGCCGCCTGGACCCATAAGGCAGAACGAGGAGGAGGATTAGGCGGCGTAGGGAGGTTTTGTAGTCGCCGGATGGTTCGTGCCGGCGAGAAGCCTTGCGGGTCCGCCCGTCGGCACGAACCATCCGGCTACAGGCTTCGTGCGCACGGCTCAAGCCTAATTGCTGGCGGAACGACGCCATGATCCTCATGCTCAACGGCGCCTTCGGCGCGGGCAAGACCACCCTCGCTCTAGAACTGATCGCGCGTCGTCCCGACTGGATGCTCTTCGACCCCGAGGAGGTCGGCGCCATGCTCTGGCGGCTCCTGGACGTGAAAGGCGACTTCCAGGATCTCCCCGCCTGGGCGCCCCTCGTGGTCGCCACCGCGCGCGTCCTCTTCGAGACCCATCAACAACCCCTCGTCGTCCCCATGACCCTCGTCGATCCCAAAAACCACACCACGATCCACGAGGGCTTCGAGGCCATCGCCCCCACCCACCGCTTCACCCTCCTCGCCTCCAAGGAGACCCTCATCCGCCGCCTCACCGAACGCGGCGCCGACCGCTGGGCCTTCGACCAGATACCACGTTGCGTCGCCGCCCTCGCCCGCCCGCAGTTCGCGACCCACTTGGACGCCGAGTGCCCGACCAACGCCCTCGCCGACGAGATCCTCGCTTCCCTCTAGACGATCCCGGTATCGAGATCTCCAATCCCCTACGAACCCTCATTCGCACGCCAGGAAGGTTGACGAAATCCCACCTCGCGGTGGACAGAGAAGAGGACCCTCTGTCTCTCCGCGTCTCCGTGGTTGGAAGAAACCGCCTTTCGATCGGCGTCAACCACCCTTTCGCAGGTTGGGCCTAAAGACCCAACCTGCGAAAGGAAAATATTTCAGCCCTCCGAAACCCGCGCCGCGCCGGTTTCGTCTCGCATCACGCGCAGCACCCGGTCGGCCACCTGCGCCACGTCCTCGATGTGGGTTACGACGATCACCTGCGCGTACCGCTCCTTGAGGCCGGTCAGCACGTCGAGCAGGCTTTGCCGCCGCTCGGCGTCGAGCGCGCCGAACGCTTCGTCGAGCATGAGCAGCGTGAGCGCGTGGCCCTGCCGGTCCTGCACCAGCTCCGCAAGCGCGAGCCGCAGAGCTAGGGCGACCACGTCCTCCTCGCCTCCGGACAAGACGGCGCGGTCGGTCTCGTCGTCCACCACCGTCGGCTCGAAGTCGGCGCTGAGCTTGACCCGCCGGTATCGCCCGGCAGTCATCCGCTCCAAAAGCTCGCCCGCGCGAGCCTCCAAGTCGGGCCGCAGGGCTTGGTTCAAGGCCGTGCGAAGGGCGCGCATCTCCGCGGCGACCGCACCGTTGAGTGTCTCCTGGTGCTTCGCCTGGCGCAGGGCGTCGCGCCGCTCCCGCGCCTCCGCGAGCCGCGCCTCGGCGGACACCTGGGCACGCGTCGCCGTCGCGAGCGACGCCTCCGCCGTCCGAAGGGCGGTCGTCGCCCCGTTCGCTGCTGCCTTCGTGGACGCCGCCCGTGCGAGGGCCACCCTCGCGGCTTCGGCATCGGCCACACCGGTAGCCCGCAAGGCCTGGGCCGTGGCATGGGCGGCCTCGCCCGCGCGCTTCGCCTCCGCTTCGGCGTTCCGAAGTTGCGCTTCCGCGTCCCGAAGACGCCGGTCGGCCCCGGCCAAAGTCTTCGCCCGCGTGGCGGCGGGCGCAAGGCGGGCGATCTCGGTGTCGATCTCCGCGACGGGATGATCCACGATGGCGCTCCGCCGAAGTTCCGCCGCCTGGAGCCTCCGCTCAAGGAGGGCGATCTCGGGCGGCGACGCATCGAGCCTCGCCGCCTTGGCCCGCTCCACCCGCGACTCGGCGGCGGCGACCCGAACGGCGAGCTCGTCACGCCAGGCGTGCGCCTCCGCGCCGAGCGGCCTTCCGCAGACCGGGCACGGCGCGCCCTCCTCGCCTGTTTCGGCCTCGATCAGGGCCTCGCGGGCGGCGACCAGCGCCTCCTTCGCGGCCGCCGCCTCGGCCACCGCCGCCTCGCGCCGGACCCCCCAGTCGGCTCGCGCCGCCTCCAAGGCCGCGGCGACCTCCTCGGCACCTTCCGTGCCGCCGGGGTCGAGCGTCTCCGCCTCGGCGCGCGCCCGCTCCGCCGCGACCGCCGCCGGTCGCATGGCGATGAGCTCGCCATGCCGCGCGGCCTCCGGCGCCAGGACCGTCGCCTCGTCGGCCTCCGCCCGCGCCGAGGCGAGCGCGGGAGTCGCAACGTCAAGCGCGGCCTGCGCTTGACGTTGCGACTCCCGCGCCGCAGAGTCCTGGGCCACCAGGGAGAGGTACGCCTCCGCCGCCCGCCCGGCGGGTTCGGACTTCGTCCGTTCGTCCTCGGCCCGCCGAGCCTCGACCTGTGCTACCCGCACCTCCGTCTTCGCGGCCTTCACCGCCTCCTCCGCCTCCCGGTGCGCCGCGCGGATCGCACCTTCGTCGCCCACCGTGCCTTCCAACGCCTTCGCCTCCACCCCCGCGGATCGTCTCGCCTCGCCCGCCAGCCGCTCCGCCCGCTGGAGCCGATCCAACCCGAGCATCCGCGCGACCTCCTCCTGCCGCGCGGCGGCAGTGCGGAACCGCAGGAAGGCCAGCCCCTTCTGCTCCGCGAGAAACGAGTTGCGGAACTGCTCGTAGCCCAGACCGAGCAATCGGGCACAGGCGCGCGTCGTGTCCGCGAGACCTTCGGCGATCCGCTTCTCGCCTTGCGCGAGGAATGCCCGGTCGGGCCGTCGCTCGACCGTGTACGGCACGTCGCCCAGCCGGAACTCCAGCCGGACCCGGTACGGCGCGCCGTCGTCGCCGCGCAGGGTCTCCTTGGTGCCGCGCTGCTCGCCGAAGAGCGCGAAGGTCACCGCCTCCAGCAGGGTGCTTTTGCCCGAGCCGTTCGCGCCGACGATGGCGGTCAGACCCTCGCTGAAGGTTACGTCCGTGCGGCGATGGAGCCGGAAACCGTCAAGCGTCAGCAGATCCAGCGTCATCGCTCGCCTCCTTGAGCCATAGCAAACCCGCGCTTTCGATCTCTTCCCTGGCGAGTCCCGCCGGGACTCTTGCCTCGCGCAGATGCGCCCGCCAAGACTCCTCCAGCGTGAGCCCGACGCTCAGCGGCATTGCCCCCTGCGCGGCGGTCGTCACGTTGACCGCGTACGACAGCGCCCGCCCCGACAGCTCGCGGACCACCGTTGGCGAGAGCCGCGCCCGCAGCCCCGGTGCGGCGTCCACGATCCGCTGACGGACGATAGGCTTTTGTGGCGTAGGCGTCCCGCCTGCGTCTTCCCGTGGAAGAGCCTCCAACATCCTCGTCTCCACCGCCTCGTGGTCCAGCCCCCGCGCGTCGATCGGCGGTAGGTCCATTACCGCCCGCGTCTCGACGGGCACGAACTCGATCGACCCGTCGAACCAGACCCAGCCCTTGGGACTCTTCGCCTCCTCCCACACGTTCGTCGAGGCGAAGTCGGTCGAACCCGAGTAGCAGACGTTCGGGCCGTAGGGCTGGAAGACGTGGTAGTCGCCCAGCGCGACGTAGCGCCAGCCCGCGTGGCGCAGCGCCTCCGCGTCGAAGTCGCCCCCGTCGCGTCCCTTGGGTAAGGCCTGGCGGCTCATGCCGTGAAGGGTCAGCACTGCGGGACCCTCCGGCGGCTCCAAGACGAGTCCGCCCTGCTTCAAGGCCACGCTCGGCACCGCCACGACCTTCACGAACCCCAGGTCCACCGTCTCCACCGAGCGCTCGACGACGTGGACGCCGGGGATGCCCGCGAAGAGTGGCAGCAGACCGCCCGCCCCCGCGCGGGGCACGTCGTGGTTGCCGCCGAGGATCACGAACGGCTTCCCGCCTCTTCGCTTCTGGAACGTCTCGACCGCGCGGTAGCCGCCCACCAAGGAGAGGTTCGAGGGCCGCACGACGTGGAACAGGTCGCCCGCGTGGATGACAAGGTCGGGGTCGCGTTCCGCGATGGCGACCAGTACGCGCACGAACGTCTCCAACACATCCACCTCGCGCACGTTCGCCCCGTCCGGGCGCACCTTGCCGTACGCGCGGAAGCCGAGGTGCGTGTCGGAGAGGTGGGCGAGAGTCACGTTGGTTGTTGGTTGTTGGTTGTTGGACCCTCGATCCCAACAACCAACAACTACTCAACTAAGTACCCTACCTCCATGCTTCGTCCCGGCCCGTCGTCACCCGGCTCCCTCCTGCGCGAGCTCTGGAAGGACGGCGCGGTCCTCATGCCCGGCGTCTACGACGGCATCTCCGCCGTCTCCGCCCTCGGCGCGGGCGCGAAGGCGCTCTACCTCACCGGCGCGGGCCTCACCAACGCCCGCCTCGGCGTCCCCGACGTCGCCCTCGCGACGCTGACCGAGTTCACCCAGACCGCCGCCGCCGTCACCGCCGTCACCGGACTGCCCGTCCTGAGCGACGCCGACACCGGCTTCGGCGGCGCGTGGAACGCCTACCGCACCGTCCAGGAGATGGAGCGCGCGGGCCTCGCGGGCATCCACCTCGAGGACCAGATGCACCCCAAGCGCTGCGGCCACCTCGACGGCAAGTCGCTCGTGCCCGCAGAGGAGATGGTCGCGAAGATCCGCGCCGCCGTCGAGGCCAAGCGAGACCCCGCGTTCGTCGTCTGCGCCCGCACCGATGCTCGCGGCGTCGAAGGTCTCGACTCCGCGATCCAAAGGGCCAAACGGTACGTCGACGCCGGAGCCGACGCCGTCTTCCCCGAGGGCCTCACCGACGAACGCGAGTTCGAGACGTTCCGCCAGGAGATCGAAGCCCCGCTCCTCGCCAACATGACCGAGTTCGGCAAGACGCCCCTTATCCCGCTGGCGCGCTTCGACGAGATGGGCTACCAGATGGTCATCTTCCCCATGACCGCCTTCCGCCTCGCGCTCCGCGCACTCGACGACGGCTACGCGGAGCTCATGCGCGAAGGCACCCAGAAAGGCCTCGTCGAGAAGATGCGAACGCGAAAGGAGCTGTACGAGCGGATCGACTACGCGGCGTACGACGGCAAGGAGAAGCAATGGAGCGCGGGCTTGAGCCCGCATCAGGATTCCGGACTTCAGTCCGGCGGGGCTGAAGCCCCTCGTCCGAATGCGGTCTGAAGTTCGCGCTCCGCTTACGCCACCCGAAGCTGCAACGCCGCGGGCGCGGACGGAGCGTAGATCGACACCGGCGTCGAGGGCGCCGCGCTCGTCGTCGACGTGACGGCGGTGACGCGGAACCAGGTCGCCGCGCCCGGCGCGTAGCCCAGCAGGGTCGCGCTCACGCGAGTCGTCGTCGCGACGATGGCCCACGAGACGCCGTCGGGACTCGCCTCGATCTGGAAGATCGCCGACTTCGAGTTGCCGCTACGGCCCCAGGACAGCCTGACCGATCCGTCCACCGCCGGCTTCGCCGCCAGTCCCGCGACCGGCAGCGCCGCCTGCGGGCGCGGCGTGGCCGCCCGGCGCGGCGCGAGGCCCACCGCGGCGAGCTGCGCGTCCGTGATGGCGGGGTTCGCGTAGAGCGTCGCCGCCACGCCGCCGAGGGTCGCCACGACGGCCACGCGCTTCGCTTCCTTGGCCCGCGTGGCCGTCTTCTCCGCCGCCCGCGACGCCTCCGAGGCGGAGATCGCGCCGGTCAGCGCCGTCGCCCCGGTGGCGAGGAGGTCGGTCGTGGCCTTCGGAAGGCCGTACGCCGCCCCGCCGCTCCCGGCGAGCGTCCCGCTCATGACGCCGAGCAGATTCGCGATCTGCTGGGCGTTCCTTTCACTCAGTCGATTTCCCATCTGGTTCACTTTCGTCGGCCCGGGCCGACGGCTAGGGAGTTCTTTCCACCTTCGGCCCGTTCCTTTCCGTAGACTCGCGCCGGAAGATGCCAGGAGACGCTTTCCGCTCCGTAGGCACGACTTTCCTGCGGAGAGGAACGCGACATCTACGGAGTTGGGCCGCGCTCCGCTCCAGAGGAGCGGAGCGACTGATGAGAGACGCCCGAGGACCGACCGGGGACGAACGATCGCCGATGGCCCGCTGGCTTGACACGAACTTCGCTGCTTCGACAGCGTCGATCAGCGCCCTACGGAACTAGCGTCCGTTCGCGCGGACGTAGACCGTAGAGCGAGAAAGGTCCATCGTAAGATGCAAGCGACTGAGCGCGCCATCGCCGAGGATCGCGTCGTACCCGGCGCCCGCGCCGCTGGCGCCCTCCGCGGTGAGCACGATTCTCGCGTCCGCCTTCAGCTCGACGCCCCCGAGACGGAGACGCGTCCCTGGAGCGTCGCGGACGTCTACCCAGCCGCCGAGTCCCGCCAAGGTCTGGTAGGTCTCGCCCTTGACGCGGCGTGCGATATCCGTTCGGAGGACGAGAAGGTTGGTCAGGTCGAGCGTGAGGCCCGTACCGGTGTCGATCAGCATGGAGACCTTGTCCAGAGTCTTGCCCGCAACGCGCAGAGAGCCTTCGACGACGGGCCGGTCGTTGACGTACCGGACGGGGAGGGCCGCGGAACCCACAGGAGGACGGTAGCCCTGGGGATCGAAAAGGCGGACGCGGGAGCGAACATAGTCGATCTCAGCGACATAGCGACGGAGGAAATCGGCCCCCAGAATGACTTCGAGCGGATGCGAGGGAACGTAGCCGGCCATGCTCGCGACGAGGGGCAGCGCGAGGGCGGCAGGCTGCGTGATCGTCGTGCCGTCCAGACTGACGCTCAGCCCCTTCGCTTGCCATGCCGACACGGTCGCGGGACCGTTCGCCGCGACCGCGACCGCATCACCCTTGGTCGCGCCCGCGGCGAGGGCGGCGGTCTCGTCGACGACGGTGAGCGAGGCGCCGGTGTCGAGCACGACGCTCGCGGGCTTGCCGTTGAGGCTTCCCTTGAGCCAGATGTGTCCGTCCCCGTGGTCGAAGGCGAGGTCGGCCAGCGGCACGGACCCTTGCGCGAGGACGAGGGCGGCGAGGAGGGTCACGGGGGCACGTTACCCTTTCGCGGTTCTCGGCTACAGGAGGCCGAGGTCGCGCATGGCGTCGACGAGCTTGGGGCGGTCCCAAAGCCACACCACGCGCAGAAAGAAGCCGGGGAGGGCGGAGGAGTGGACGCGGCCTTCGGCATCGGGGAGCACGGCTTGGTAGACGCCCTCGCCGAGGCGGTAGAAGGCGGCGTGGCGACGGCCCGGATCGACGATCCAGTACTCCTCGATGCCCGCCGCCTCGTATTCGTCGAACTTCTCGCCTCGGTCCCGCGCGCCGGAGTCGGGGGAAACGATCTCGACGACGAGGTCGGCGCCGCCCTCGCTGTGCGTGGGCTTGATCCGCTTCATGTTCTCCTTCTTGAAGAAGGCGACGTCGGGGATGCGGACGTTCTCGCCGAGCCGCTCGGCGAAGCTGTCCGTATAGACAATGCCGAGGTCGTGGTGCTCCGCGTAGGCGTCGAGGAGCTTTGCGAGGAAGAACATCTCGCGTCCGTGTTCACCAGACGGGGGCGGCGCCATCTCGACGAGGCTACCGTTCACCCATTCGTACTTGCCCTCGGGGGCCGCGAGGAGGGCGGCGATGGGGTCGATGGCGACGGCGTCCATGCGGCTATTCTACGTCAGCGCGGGATGGTGACGGCGCAGCCGCAGGCAAAGGCAAGATCGACGGGCGCTTGGTGGTTGGTCTGGCCCTGAGGGGTGGCGTGGACGACCTCGCCGGTGCGCGGGTCGTAGACGACGACGTCGGCGATGCCCTGGGCGAGGTAGAAGGGCAGGCCGATGCGGTCCTTCTCCTCGTAGCCCTCGCTCACGATCTCGACCACGGCGGCGGGGAGGACGTCGGTCGCCACGTCGATGTCGGGGAGGCGGGCGCAGTAGATCGCGAGGTCGGGCCGCTTGAAGGAGCCGTCGGGGAAGCGGATGTAGGTATCGAGGTAACGGTGGCAGCCGCAGTCGCCCTCCCCGGTACGGCGGACTCCCTCGAAGATCTCGCCCAGGAGTTGCTGGTGGCGCGGCGTCGCCATGGCCTCCCAGGTGGGGATTCCCGCGGTCATCTCGATCTTGACGAGGCTCTCCTCTGCCGAACGGACCAGGGCGTTGAGGAACTCGTCGGAGATCGCCACCATGCCTTTATTCTACGCCGGGGATGCGGACTGGTAGAATCGGAAGGCGTAAGTGTCAACGATGAGCGAGACCGCAAGCCCGACGCAGTATCCGTATTCCCCCGGCCTCGAGGGCGTCCCGGCGGGCGTCTCGAAGATCAGCGAGATCGACAGCGACCGCTCGTCGCTCCAGTACCGAGGCTACGACGTCCACGACCTCGCGGAGCTGGGGTCGTACGAGGAGACGGCGTACCTGCTGCTGCACGAGAGGCTGCCGAACGCCTCGGAACTCGCCGAGTTCCGCGCGAGACTGGGAGCGGAGCGGCAGGTGCCGGTGGCGGTGTACGACGTGATCCGCGCGCTGCCGAAGAACATCCACCCGATGGACCTCATCCGGACGGCGTTCTCGGCGCTCGCGCCGTTCGATCCGGATTACGCCGCGCCCAGTACGGACCACGACGCGAACGTGCGCAAGGCCGAGCGGATCGTGGCGAAGGCGGGCACGATGGTGGCGAACGGCTACCGGATCCAGAACGGCAAGGAGCCGCTGGAGCCGAGGCCGGAGCACACGACGGCGGAGAATTTCCTCTATCTCATGCGCGGCGAGGCGGCCGACCCGCACACCGTGCAGCTCTTCGACGCCTCGCTGACCCTCTACGCGGAGCACACGTTCAACGCCTCGACCTTCGCCTGCCGGGTGTGCGTCGCGACGCTGAGCGACCTGTACAGCGGCGTGGTGACCGGCATCTCGACCCTGCGCGGGCCGCTGCACGGCGGCGCGAACGAGGAGGCGATGAAGATGCTCCTGGAGATCGGTTCGCCGAACGAGGCGCAGGCCTGGATCGACGACGCGCTTGCGACGAAGAAGAAGATCATGGGCTTCGGGCACCGCGAGTACAAGAAGGGCGACTCCCGGGCGATCTACCTCACGCGGCTCGCCAAGGCGCTGGGCGAGGAGAAGGGCAAGCCGGAGTTCGGGCAGGTCGCGGACATCCTCGAGCGGACGATGCTGGATCGCAAGAACCTGCACCCGAACGTCGACTTCCCAGCGGCGTACGCCTACTATCTGCTCGGCATCCCGACGGAGCTGTACACCCCGATCTTCGTGACCGCGCGGGTCGCGGGCTACACGGCCCACGCCATTGAGCAACTCGCGAACAACCGGCTCATCCGGCCGAAGGCGATCTACGAGGGGCCGGTGAACCTGCCCTACGTGCCGCTCGCGGAACGGCCTTAGGCCCCTATGGCGTTAGCACGAGTGTCCTTATGAGAAAGCGCAAGTCTCCCATCGTTCTCGTCACCGCGCTCGCCATCATCGTGACGGTGGTCGCGGGCTTCAACTTCGCCACGAGCAAGCCCGGCGGCAACCCGGCGAACCAGCCGCCCGCGCCGGCCGAGGTCCCGGACGTGAAGTCCGTCGGCACGCCGCGCGCCGCGACCCCGGTGAGCGCGGTCACGAGCTCGGTCACGCAGTCCATGGGCGCGCAGAAGGAAGGCGGCCCGGAGGAGGCGGCGGCGCACGGTGGCCCTCCGGGCCGGCCAGGATCGGGGGGTCCGCTGATCCTCAACCCGATGGCGAACGCGAAGCCGGAGAAGCCGAAGCCGAACAGCTCGTCGACCTCGGCTCAATGGTACAACGACGAGAGCGCGATGTCGAAGCAGAAGGGGTAGCCTTTCTCCTCACCCCTGCCCCTCTCCCCCAGAGGGGAGAGGGGTTTCGAGGCTTGGCAGGACGACGAGGCGACCGGCGGGGGTTCGAAGGCGGTCGAAGGGCGTTCCGAACGCCTCGTCGAGCCTTCCGCTTTCCAAGACCGCCTCCGTCGGGCCATCCATCGCGACCCTTCCCTTGGCGACGAGGATCGCGCGCGTGGTCATGGCGGAGGCGAGGTTGAGGTCGTGCAACGCGACGACGACGCCTCGTCCCTCGGCGGCGAGCCCGCGGACGAGGCGGACGATCCAGGCCTGATGCGGCGCGTCGAGGTGCGCGGTGGGCTCGTCCATGAGGAGGAGCGGCGCGTCCTGGGCGAGGGCGCGGGCGATCAGGGTGCGCTGGCGCTCGCCGCCGCTGGTCTCGTTCGCGGGGCGGTCGGCGAGGTCGAGGCAGTCGGCGCGTCGCATCGCGGCCTCGGCGGCGGCGGCGTCCTCGGGCGTGTCGAGCAGGCCGTTGCTGCGGGCGAGACGGCCCATGGTCACGACGTCCCGCACGGTGAAGGCGAAGGTCGCCGGCTCGTCCTGGGGGACGGAGGCGATCCGCCGCGCGATCTCCCTCGTCCTCAACGACCCCAGGCTCTCGCCACCCAGTCTGATCTCACCCGCGAGGGGCGGGAGCAGGCCCGCGAGGCTCTTCAGGAGCGTGGATTTGCCGCTTCCGTTCGGGCCGAGGAGCGCGACGGTCTCGCCCGGCTCGATCCCCAGGTTGACGCCGCTCAGGACGGGACCGGCGTGGCCGC
Source organism: uncultured Fimbriimonas sp. (assembly GCA_964245875.1). Lineage (GTDB taxonomy): Bacteria > Armatimonadota > Fimbriimonadia > Fimbriimonadales > Fimbriimonadaceae > Fimbriimonas. Next base: position 15,848 of record CAXTOO010000066.1, read on the forward strand.
AGGCGAGGCCGACGGCTTCGAGGAGGGGCATCGGACCATTGTGGCGCTTCGAGCGCGCTTTTTTTCCATTTCGTTTTGGTACTCAATCGGGTGGGGCTTTGGACCCCTTTTCTGGTCGGGATGGTTGACGGCGGTCTGGGGTCGGTCGCGGCTTGGTTTCGGTTCTCGCAAAGCCGCCAGGACGCAAAGAGAAGGGCGCGGGAGGACTTTTCGTCAACCGCTTCGATGGAGTTTTCCGTGGATTCGGGTCCTCGTTCCGCGAGGCCGAGTCTTGCGTGGCATCCCGGCTCGGCATCGCCCTACTCGGTGTGACTTCTGGAGAGTCCCCAACCGGCATGGATAA
>CAXTOO010000067.1:0-16096 GCA_964245875.1 uncultured Fimbriimonas sp.
TTACGAGCTGATGACCGTCCTCGGCCCGGAGCGCATGCGGGCGCGGCTGGAGCGGGCGTCAGCAAAGGGATAGCCTTCCTGGACCGCCACTCTCTGGAGTGGCCTCCGGGTAAACCCATGGGCGGTTGCTCTCCGGAGTGGCCCTCCCGAAACGATCCTGTGGAACGCCTCTCCGACTCACAACGGCACCTCGGCTGGTACGACCGTGGCTACCTGCCCCACTTCGACGCACCCCGCTATGGTCAGGCGATCACGTTTCGGCTCGCCGACTCCATGCCGAAGCACGTCCTCGACGCTCTGGAGAAGGAGCTTGCGGGCGTTCCGGAGGCGGAGCGTAACGCCGAGGAGGTCCGACGCTTCAATCGGCTTCTCGACGGCGGATCGGGGTCCTGCGCGCTTCGGCAACCTTGGGCGGCGACGATCGTGCAGGACTCGCTTCTCTTCGGCCACGCCTTACGCTACGACCTTCTCGCCTGGGCGGTCATGCCCAACCACGTCCATGTGCTGATCCGACCGGAAGAGGGCTGGACCCTCGGTCGGATCGTTGGCGACTGGAAGAAGCACACTGCTCGGAAGATCAACCGAGAGCTAGGGCGCACCGGCAGGTTCTGGTTCCGGGAGTACTTCGACCGCTTCCAGCGCGATCCGGGCCATCGCGAGCGGACGGTGGCGTACATCGAGCGCAACCCCGTGAAGGCAGGGCTTTGCGTCGAGACGTCCGATTGGCGGTGGTCGTCGGGGCGGTTCCGTGACGATAACGGTGTTGTCGATTGGGATCGAATCGTGGCAACAGTTGGCCGTCCCGGGAGCCACTCCGGAGAGTGGCGGTCCAGGGAGGTCGCCTGATGATCCGCATCCTCGACTCCTCGACGGACGACGTCCTCGCCGCTCTCAAGGGCCGAACCGTCCACCGCGACGACCAGACCGAGCGAACCGTCAAGGCGATCATCGACGATGTTCGCCAGCGCGGCGACGCCGCCCTCCTCGACAACGCGCGCCGCTTCGACGCTCCCGATCTAACATCCATAATCGTCACCGAGGAGGAGATCGCCGGAGCCGTCGTACCGATCGAGGTCAAGCGCGCGCTCGATCATGCGAGCGATCGCATCCGCGACTTCCACAACAAGCAGATGGAGCGGCTTGTAGCCGCGATGCAGCCCTTCGAGAGGGTCCAGTACGTACCGAAAGCGGGGCGAGAGAGGAGGATCGTTCAACCATTCACGTACGAGTGGAAGGCAAACGGCGTGTTCCGAGATCGCGTGGGCCAGCGTTTGATGCGTCTGCAGAGCGCGGGCGTGTACGCTCCCGGCGGAGGGGCGACCTATCCGAGCTCCGTACTGATGAACGCCCTGCCCGCACAAGCGGCATGGGTCGATAGAATAATTGTGACAACCCCGCCTCAACGCGACGGCACCCTCCACCCCGCCGTGCTGGTCGCGCTTGAGAAGGCTCTCTACAAACCAGGTTGCGCAGCCTTCAAGATCGGCGGCGCCGCCGCCATCGCCGCCCTCGCCCTCGGCACCGAATCCGTCCCCCGCGTCGACAAGATCGTCGGCCCCGGCAACCGCTTCGTGAACGAGGCGAAGCGCCAGCTCTGGGGACAGGTCGGCCTCGACGGCTACGCCGGACCGAGCGAGGTCTGCGTCCTCGCCGACGATGAGGCGAACGACGAGTTCGCTGCCGCCGACCTCCTCACCCAGGTCGAGCACGCCCCCGACAACGCGGGCTTCCTCGTCTGCCTCTCCCGCGCCAAGCTCGACGCCGTCCTCGCCGCCGCCGAGCGCCAACTCCGAAACGCCAAGCGGGAAGAGACCATGCGCGCCGCCCTGCGCGACCACAGCCTCGCCATCGTCGCGCGCGACCTCGAAGAGGCCCTCGACATCGTGAACGCGATCGCCCCCGAGCACCTCACCATGGCGGTAAGGGACCCCGAGAAGGCAATTGAAAAGGTGCGCAACGCCGGCTGCATCCTCCTCGGCGAGCACACCCCCGAGAGCGCGGGAGACTACTGCCTCGGCCCGTCCCACACTCTCCCGACGAGCGGGGCCGCCCGCTGGCAGAGCCCCGTCAACGTGCTCGACTTCCTCAAGGTCCAGAGCGTCGCGCACCTCTCAAGCGCCGACCTTCAGCCCCTCATCCCAACGATCGAGACGCTGGCCGAGGTCGAGGGCTTCCCCGCCCACGGCTACGGGGCCACCGTCCGTCGGACTAGCGGGTGAAGACGACCTTGCCCGGGCCTCCGACCGAGGAGGCGGTGAGCGTCCGCCCGTCCGCGCTGAACGTCATCTGGCCGTTTCGCCCCGCCGCCCGCGGGTCCTTGCTCACCGTCGTGACGACGCTGCCCTTCTGCGACCAGGTGCCGGTCGAAGAGGTGCCCTTGGCCTGGGCCGGCGCGCCCTCCGCCTTGACCGTGAACGTGTGGTCGGCCTTGAAGGTCATCACGATCAGCACCTTCTTCATGCCTTCCATGACCTTCAGCATCATTGCCTTCTGGTCGGGCGGCATCCCGGCGGGCATCTTGGAGGCGTCCATCACGATCCGGCCCCTCCAGGTCCCCACCGGCGTCGCGGCAAGGGCAAGCGGCGCGACGAGGGCAAGGCCGAGCGTGAGGGAGAGGCGAGACTTGATCATCGGTCAATACGTTACCCTTTGGCCAAACCGGTGGGCCGCGTTTATGCGCCACAATGGGTCCTATGCGCCTCGCGCCCTCGTGGCTGGTCCCGCTTGCCGTCGTCCTGTCCGGCTGCGCCTCGAAGGCGCAGCAGGTCGGAGGCGTTCCCCGATCGGGCGCGGCCCCGCGCGTGGTCAGCCTCAGCCCGAGCACCACGGAGATCGTCGCCTCGCAGCTCGACGTTCGGCTGCTCGTCGGGAGGACGCAGAGCGACGACTATCCGCCGGCGGTGGTGTCCGTGCCCGTCGTCGCGAGCGTGAAGCCCGACTTCGAGAAGATCAAGGGCGTCAACCCGTCCTTCGTGGTCTACGACGCCGACCTCTACGGGCCGGACGACATCAAGCGGATCCAAGGGATGGGCGCGGAGTCGTTCGCCTTTAAGGCCCACACCCTGGACGGCTTCGAGAAGGAGCTCTACGCCCTCTCCGGCAAGCTCGGCAACGAGACGAACGTGAGCGGCTACGTGGACCGCATCGAGCAGGAGGTCAGCGGCGCCAAGGGCGACCATCCCGCCAACCCGCCCAAGGTCGCGGTCGTCCTCGGCGACGGCGGATACCTCGCGGGAACCGAGTCGTTCCTCGCCGACGTGGTGAAGACCTGCGGCGGGGTGCCCGTTGGACCCGCCTCGGACAAGTTCGCGGCGATGCCGCCCGAGGCGCTCGTCGCCGCCGCCCCGGACCTCATCATCCTCGCGACCACCAAGGCCGACGCGGAGAGGGACGTCGCCGCGATCCGCGCCAACCCGCGCTTCGCGAGCTCGCCCGCCGTCAAGTCGGGAAGGATCACGCCCGTGGTCCAGGACGTGCTGCTGCGCCGCGGCGCCCGAGTCAACAACCTGGTCAAGGACGTCCACAAGGCGGTCGCCCTGACGGCGAGCAAGTAACATTCATGCAGACAGCAGAGATTGGAATTTTCGGCGGATCGGGCTTCTACAGCCTCCTCGACGACGTGCGCGAGGTGAAGGTCGACACCCCCTACGGCCCGCCGAGCGACAGCGTGTTCCTCGCCACCGTGAACGGCCGGAAGGTCGCCTTCATCCCCCGCCACGGGCGGCACCACACCCTCCCCCCCCACAAGGTGCCCTACCGCGCCAACGTCTGGGCGCTGCGCTCGCTCGGCTGCGCCTGCGTCATCAGCCCCTGCGCCGCCGGATCGCTCCAGCAGGAGGTCGAGCCGGGCCACTTCGTGGTGTGCGACCAGTTCGTGGACCGCACGAGCGGACGGGCCGACACCTTCTTCGACGGCCCCATCGTCACCCACGTCTCGCCCGCCGACATGTACCACCCGCTCCTGCGCCGGCTCGCGGTCGAGACGATCCAGGACCACGGCATCGTGGCCCACGACGGCGGCACCGTCGTCGTGATCCAGGGTCCCCGCTTCTCCACCAAGAGCGAGAGCAAGTGGTTCCACGACCAAGGCTGGGAGGTCATCAACATGACCCAGTACCCCGAGGCCTACCTGTGCCACGAGCTCGGGATGGGCGTCGTCAACATCGCCCTGATCACCGATTACGACAGCGGCGTCCACGCGGGCGCCGAGGCCGTCACCGCTCACGACGTCCTCGCCGTGTTCCAGTCGAACGCGGAGAAGATCAAGGGCGTCGTGCTGGACCTCATCGGACGCATTCCGGCGGACCTCTCCGAAGTCTCGACCGTCCGAGGATTGGAGTTCACGCGCGGCGACGGTCACGCCGCAACCCCCGAGGACATCCGGCTCTTCCAGACCTGGTCTTAGCGCGGCATCGAGAAATATGTCGAAAGGACTGTAGCCGCGGGATGCACTTGTGCCCGCATCGCGAAGCGATCCGCCTCTTTTGCGCCCGGGAGCCTCAAACTTTAACTGAACCGCTACGAGGGGGGTCCGATCCTCTTCGGCCCTGCGGATTTCGTCGGACCCTTTAGGATTTCCCCTCCGTGTCCTCCATGGCGAATCCCCGATCCGACATCCGCGATCCCAAATCCGAGATCCCACACCATGCTTCCCCTCGCCGTCGCCCTCCTCTTCCGACAGTCCAATGCTGGTGCTCTCCCGAAGCCCGCACCGGCGACCCTCCCGAACGAGGTTCGCGACTGGGCGGGCTTCAAGCACCTTCCCGCCGGGCCGCGCGAGGTGCCGAAGGCATTCCCCGCCGGCGGAGACTGGTCGGGAGTCAAGGGCGACGTCGCTCCGAAAGCCGTGGTCTGGCGGACGAAGGTCGTGATCCTCGACCGGGTTGACCGCGTCCGCGAGCGCGGCCCGGACTTCGTGTGGCCGGGCCACCACGGCCTGCCGCCCTACATCGTCGAGCGGATCAAGCGTGCCCTGACCCAATTGCGCGCGCGCGTCGCCGACCTGACCAAGGGGCGCGTGAACATGGTCTTCGACCTTGCGGAGGAGAAGGAGGCGCTGACCAACGACCGCGACCTGCCCGCCGTGGTCGCCCGCTACCTCACGCCCCGCATCAACGGAGGCCGCTACGACGCCGAGGACGGCCTCTTCCGCGGACCCTACCAGTCGGTGTTCGTCGTGCATCCGGTCGGCGGCGAGGCGTCGCCCGACTTCGAGGTGCAGGGCACCCCGACAAGCCTCGTCGGCCTTCCCGACCTCGCGGGCGAGGAGGTCGACGGTGCGCTCGCCAACGATCTAACGCTTCTCTGGCAGGGGCAGGCCGTCCGCCGCGCCGTCGATGCCGGCGCGAAGGTCGCGACCGGGACGACCGGCACGCTCGAAGACGTCTGGCCGACCGTCGCCAAGGGCCTCGACGCCACGACGGAGGAGCGGTCTCGGATGTTGGGCCTCCAAATCCCGCCGACGGACGAACTCGCGACGGGCGGCGACTGGAGCGAGCGCGGTCCCGAGACGGTCGCGAAGCTCGCCAAGGACCCGACGCGGGGAACCGTGCTGGTCGTCGACGAGCTCGGGGCCTTCCGCGAGGGAGGAATCGCCCTGCCCACGGTGCGCGGCGCCGCGTTCGACGCCTCCGCCCACCCGACCCTCGCCCTCTGGGCTAAGTCCGATGCGAAAGACCCCATCGTGCTCCAACTAGGCTCAAGCGACAGATCCGTTTGGCTCGGCCGGGACGTGCCGTTCGCCTACGACAACGCTTGGCACCGGGTCAAACTGGACCTACGCGGCCTCGGACGCATCGACCGGATTCTCGTCGCTCCCGACCCCGCGGCGCGGCGACGGGTCCGCCAGACGCTCGGACCCATCGAGGCGTCGTTCTCCGACTTCGAGGCGTCCGACGAGGCGCCCGATCCGAAGCCCGCCACCGAGGCGCCGAGCGCCGAAGCGGTCGATCCCGAGGCCAGAGCCCGCTGGGCCGCCTCCGCCGGGCCGGGAGAGGTCCGACGAAAGCTGTTGAAGGATCCGGTGGACGCCGTCCGGGCCAACGCGACCGCGGCGGCGCTGGCACGGCCCGACCCCGCCGACGAACCCGCCCTTGTCGAGAACGCGCTCTACACCTTCGAACCCGCGATCTTCACCCCCGCGCTCCGTGCGCTCGCCAAGTCCGGCACCCCGACCGCGGCAGAAGCCCTCAAGCAGACGCTCCGCATCGCCGCCGCCGACCGCGCACGGGGACTGGCCGCCGAGCTTCTCGCCGAAAAGGGCGACCCAAAGGTCGTCGGCTCGTTCATCGGCCTGAACCAGGCGAGAACTCGCGCGGCCCGCATCGCCGCCATCCGCGCGCTCGCCCGCTTGCCGGGCCAAGAGGCGGCGCTGATGCGGATGGCCTACCTCGCGCAGGACGACCCCGAGGTGAAGCTGGAGGCGACCCTTGCCGCCGACCCGAACGACGACGCCCAGGCGCGGAAGCTGCTCTGGTCCGCGGTGAACGAGCCGAGCGACGCGGTGCGGCTCGAAAGCCTGAAGCGACTCGCGCGCTCGAACGTGCCCGAGTTCCGCGACGCCGGGATAAAGGGGGTTCGGGACGACAGCGCCGGCGTCCGCGTCGGACTGCTGGAGGCATGGACCGCCTCCCCGTTCGCTCCGTCCTTGCCCGCGATCCGCGTGGCCCTGACCGACGACTCGCCCCGCGTCCGCGCCGCCGCCCTCGCCGCCCTAGGGGCCAACCCGGCTCCGGTCTCGGCGTCCGACGTGCCGTTCGACGATCCCGACGCGAGAGTCCAGCTCCAGGCGCTGATGCTCGCCGCGAAGAAGAGCATTCCGATCCCTCGGGCGGCGAGGGATCGATTCCGCAAATCGCCCGACCCTGCCCTCCGCGCCGCCGCCGAGGGAAAGGGTGACCTGTAGCCGCGGGATGCCCTCGTGCCCGCGCCGCGAAGCGGTCGGCTGCGCCTTCCAGGCGCATAGGGATCGTGCCTCTTGTCACCGCGTTTCGGTGGCCAAAAACCCCCAAAAACCCAAATGCGAACATGGATTCGGCTTTGGAGGCATCCACCGGGAAAGGCACCCGCTACAGGTTCGGATCGTGTCAAGGACGAAACGGGAAGAGGGCGGAAGCTCCCCGCTATTCACAAGAAACGATGCCCTTTGCGCTCCAAACCTTGATGTTGCGTACACAATGACGACCCCGCGCGTGGCGCAGGCCTCCGTGCCTGCGGATCGAAGCCTCCGGCGAGGCTCCAAAACCGCAAAGGTCCCGCCTAGCCACGAAAGACGAACGTCTCGGGCCTGATCGGCGCATCGACGGTGATGGCCGCGTCCCACGTCGTCGTCACCGTGATCTTCTCGCCCGAGGCCGCCCGGCCGCTCGCCTTAGGCGGGGCGAAGTCCTGCGTCAGCACGTAGCGAACGAGGTCGCCGTCGTCGGTAAGGTACATCTTGAACTTGCCCACCGCGAGGACCGTCACGATCTCCCGCCAATCGCCTTCGATGGCGTTGACCGTGCGGCCGCCGATCGTCTCCCGCCCTGCGAGGTGGAACTTGGCGAGCTGGTTGGCGAAGTACTGGTTGTCGTCTTTTCGCGAGATGAGCGCGTCCAGGATGGGAGAGCGGTCGGGAAGGTCGGCGGCGACCACGGCATAGAGGTCGCCCACCGTCTGCGCCTCTCGCCCCGCTGGCCGGACCGGCTCGTGCAGGAACGGGGTCGAGGTCACGATCTGCGCCGGCGGCGTGTAGTGGAAAAGAACGCCGTCGCTCACGAGCCTCTTCTCACGGAGGTTCCCGCCCAGCGTCTGCCGCTGCTCCAGCCGGAGCTTCGACGGTCGTTCGTAGGCCACGTTCGTGTCGGTCACGACCATCGCCCCCGGCGCCGTCTGGGTGGTGCGGATGGTGCCCCCGAGCGTCCTCGCGGCGGAATAGCGCGCGAACATCTTCGAGATGAGCCCCGAGGCGGTGGGCGGGGTCTGCGCGTGGTGGGCGGTCGAAAGCGCGAAGAGCAGGGAGGTCAGCATGGTTCCTCTTGGCGGTGCCACTCGACGTCCGTGACGCCGGCGTCGGCGTTCGCGGTTCGGGCGGCGGAGAACAGATAGTCGGAGAGACGGTTGACGAACGCCCGCGCTTCCTCGCGGACGGGCTCGGCGGCGTGCAGCTGCAGGATCGACCGCTCGGCGCGGCGGCAGACCACGCGGGCCCAGTGGAGCGCGGCTCCGGCGGGCGAGCCGCCGGGAAGGATGAACGCCCGAAGCGGCGGCAGCGCGTCCATCTGACGGTCGATCTCCGCCTCGAGCCACTCGATGTGGAGGGTGCCCACGGACGGTGCCTCGAACTTCCCGCCCGGAGGTGCCGCGAGCTCCGCTCCGAGGTCGAAAAGCCAGCACTGGAGGCGGTGCAGGTCGTCGCCCGCCCCGGGCACCAGCCCCAAGGCGGCGTTCAGCTCGTCCACGTCGCCGATGGCCGCGATGCGCAGGCTGCTCTTGGCGATCCGGTCGCCGCCCAGCAACCCGGTGCTGCCCGCGTCGCCCGACTTGGTGTAGATCCTCATCGGCGCTCCCGCAGGACCATGCCGACGAACCGCGGCAGGAGCATGACCTTGCCGATCTTCTTGGGATTCTGCGCGAGGCGCCAGGCCCACTCGAGCTTCAGCCGCTGGAGGAGCTTCGGTGCGCGGCGGACCTTGCCGCTGAACACGTCGAACGTGCCGCCGACGCCCATCGCGACCTTCGCCCCGATGGTGGCCTCCGTCGCCCGGATGAACTTCTCCTGGCGCGGGATGCCCATCGCCACGAAAAGAAGGTCGGGCCGGCTCTCCGCGATCTCCGAAGCCACCACCCCGTCGCTCTCCGGCGGAAAGTAGCCGTGGCGCGCGCCCACGATGTTGCAGCCCGGATGCCGCAGCCTCATCCGCTCGGCGGCCAGCTCCGCGACGCCCGGCGCGGCGCCCAGGAAGAAGATGCGCCAGCCGGTGTCGGAACTCACCCGGCAGGCGTGGTCCACGATGTCGACCCCGCTTACGCGGGCCGGAACCGGACGCCCTGCGCGGCGCATCGCCCACACGACCCCCGATGAGTCCGGCGTGACGAGGTCGGCGGTCTCGTAGAGCCCCGCCAGCGCGGGATCGGTCTGCGCCTGGACGATCCCGCTTGCGTCGGCGGTGACGACCAGATGGGGCTTGCCGGAGCGCACGAACTCCGCCAGCCGATCCATGCACTCGTCCATCGTGATCGCATCGACGGGCATCCCGAGGATGCGAACGCGCTCGGACGACGCCGTGAGCGAGGAGATGGGGATCATCGCTCCCGCATTGTACCGACCGGGGACGCGCAAAACGCGGGTTTTTCCGTCCCGACGGCCAAGCATGGGGGGCGGCGGACGAAGGGGTACCCTGATCGGAATGGCATTGGTAGAAGTCGTGGCGCTCGGTGGCGTCGGCGAGATCGGCAAGAACTGCAGCGTGGTGAGGCAAGGGGATGACCTCGTCGTCATCGACTGTGGCCTGAGCTTCCCGGACGAGGAGATGCCGGGCATCAACATCGTCGTTCCCGACTTCACCTATCTGATCGAGAACGAGGATAAGGTGCGGGGCGTGTTCCTCACCCACGCGCACGAGGACCACGTCGGTGGCCTTCCCTACCTCCTGAACCAGATCAAGGCCCCGATCTACTGCACCGAGTTCACCGCCGCGCTCATCCGGCGCAAGCTGGAGGAGACGGTCGCGAAGGAGGACATCGACGTGCGGATCGTGAAGCTCGGCGACCGGATCAAGGCGGGAGCCCTCGAGGTCGAGTTCGTCCGGGTGACGCACTCGATCCCGGAGAACTCGTCGCTCGCGATCCACACCGAGCACGGGGTCGTGCTGTTCACGGGCGACTTCAAGTTCGACTTCACGCCGGTAGACGGCAAGCTCTCGAACATCACTCGCTTCGGCGAGCTGGGCCAGGAGGGCGTGATCGCCCTCTTCTCCGACTCGACGAACGTCGAGCGGTCGGGCTGGGGTCCGAGCGAGCGGACGGTGATCGAGGGAATGCGCAAGGTCTTCAAGGAGGCGAAGGGGCGGATCCTGCTCACGACCTTCGCGAGCAACATCCACCGGCTCCAGCAGGCGATGGAGGTCGCCGCCGAGACCGGACGGAAGGTCGCCGTGGTCGGTCGACGCATGGAGCAGAACCTGGAGATCTGCGAGCGGCTTCACTACCTGAAGGTGCCCAAGGGCGTCCTCGTGCGCCTCGACGAGCTGAAGTCGCTTCCGGATGACCGCGTCGTGATCCTCACGACGGGGTCGCAGGGCGAGCCGATGAGCGCCCTCGTCCAGATGAGCAAGGGCGCCTACGGTCGGATGCAGATCAAGGAGGGCGACACCCTCATCTACTCCGCACGCCCGATCCCCGGCAACGAGGGGGCGATCTGGCGCACGATCAACCGCCTCTTCGAGCAGGGCTGCACCGTCGTGTACGACGCGCCGACCCCAATCCACGTCTCGGGCCACGCATACCAGGAGGAGCTGAAGATGATGATCAACCTCACGAAGCCCTTCTACATCGCGCCGGTCCACGGCGAGCCGCGGCACCAATACGTGTACAACAACATGGCGCGCGACATGGGCTACCCCGAGCATCGCATCTTCACCATGAAGAGCGGCGTGCCGCTCGTGATCGACGAGAAGAGCGCGAAGTTCGGCGAGCAGGTGCCGGTCGGACAGGTCCTCGTGGACAACTCGGGCCAGGCGGGCGTGACGGACGACGTGCTGCGCGATCGCCACAGCATCGCGAAGGACGGCCTCGTGTCGGTGATCGTGGTCGTAGACAAGGCCCGCGGAGAGGTTGTGGGGGCGCCCATCCTCCAGACGAGCGGGTTCTTCGGGCCGGAGGGGATCGAGGAGGGTGCGCTGTCGTGGCTTCAGGACGCGCTGCGGCAGCTCAGCCCCGAGGAGCTCAAGGACACGGTTCGGGTGCGCCACACGGTGGCCGACTCCGTGCGGCGCACGTTCCAAAAGCGGTCGCAGTCGCGCCCGCTGGTCGTGCCGACGGTCGTCGAGGTCTGATCTGAGGATAGCGGACGGTGACTTACGGTCCCCCGGTGTCGCAGGCTACCGCAGACCGGCAATCGTCACCGGCCCAGAGCGCGCCGCATGGCGTCGAGCGTCGCGTCGCTGACGTGATGCTCGATGCCCTCGGCGTCGATCCCCGCCGCCTCGTGGGGGACACCGATCGAGACGAGAAAGTCGTGGACGAGCAGGTGGCGCTCCCGCGAGCGCTCGGCGAGGGCCCGACCGGCGTCGGTGAGGAAGATCGATCGGTAGGGCAGGCTGGTGACGTAGCCCTCGTCCTGGAGGCGGCGGATCGTCTTGCCGACGGAGACGTGGGTCACGCCCATCGTCTCGGCGAGGTCGACGGCGCGCGCCTCGCCACGCTCGGCGATCAGAGCGGCGATCGTCTCCAGGTAGTCCTCCGCGCGTTCGCGACGGTGGTCCTCCCGGGTGCGCGCGAAGCGGTTGGCCGTCATCGGTAGAGGATTGTGACACCCGAGCGGGTCTAATGATGCGATGCAGGCGCTCGTGTTCGACTACGATGGCACACTGGTCGACACCGAGACGCCCGAGCTGACGGTGTGGCAGGAGACGTTCGCGGCTCACGGCGCGGCGATGCCGGAAGGCTACTGGGGCAACGTCGTGGGAAGGGGCGCGGAGCAGGAGTTTGAGCGGCCGGCGGCGCTCTTGGAGCGGCTGACCGGTCGACCCTACCAGGATGACCGTCTTCGCCACGATCGCACGATGGCGATGATCGACGCCGCGACGCTGCGCCCCGGGGTGCTGTCGCTGCTGGAGGAGGCGAGGAAGGCGGGCGTTCCCTGCGCGGCCTGCTCCTCTTCGCGGCACGCCTGGGTCGATCCCGGACTGCAACGCCGCGACGTCTTCGATCTCTTTGCCACGACGGTCTGTGCGGACGACGTCGCGCGCGCCAAGCCCTTTCCCGATCTCTACCTGGAGGTCTGCCGGCGACTCGGTACCGATCCAGCGCAGACGGTCGCCATCGAGGACTCGACGAACGGCCTCGCCGCCGCCGTGGCCGCCGGGATGTTCGCCGTCGCGACGCCGAACCCGGTCACCCGCTCGCTCGACCTTTCCGCCGCCGACCTCGTCGTGGACGACCTCTCGACCGTGCGCCTCGCCGACCTGCGGCAAGCCCTGGTACAACGAAGGGAACGTGGCCGACTTCCTGGATAAGATTCGCGACACCCTGCGACGCTGCATGGAAACGGGCGACCTCGTGGAGGTGTACGACGACGACCGCGACCTTGACCGCTTCATCGTCGGCAAGGTCGAGAGCGTTACCCGCGACGGCTACGGCCTGCTCTCCATCGGACCGCACGGCGACTTCGACGGACGTCAGATCGGCCGCATCGAGGACATCATCCGGATCGCAACGAACTCGTCCTATCTCTCGGCGCTAAGGCTCCTGCACGACGCGCGCGGCACGATGGACGCCTTGCCTGCAGACTCCACCGGCTACGCGCCGCTGGACCTCGGCAATGCCCTTCGCTTCGCCCAGGACAAGCGGATCGTCGTGTCCCTTGTGGACGGCGACCACATCCCCATCATCGGCTTCGTGAACGACTTCGGCAAGGACTACGTGGAGATCCGCGAGCTGCGCAAGGACGGCGAGGAGGACGGGCTGATCTCCGTCCATCTCGACGACATCGTCCGCGTGGACGCGGGGGGGCGCACCGAGCAGGCGCGGGCCTTCCTGCACCGCGTCCGCATGGGCCTGTGAAGGACCGCCGCTCTCCGAAGCGGCCCGTCGACCGGAGCCACTCCGGAGAGTGGCGGTCCAGGGTTCCTCAGTACCGGTAGGAGTCGCTCTTGTACGGCCCCTCGACGTCCACGCCGATGTACGCCGCTTGATCGGCCCGAAGCTCCGTCAGCTCCGCGTTCAGCGTCGTGAGCTGGAGCCGCGCCACCTTCTCGTCCAGGTGCTTGGGCAGAACGTACACGCCCGGCGCGTACTCGCCCCGGTTGGTCCACAGCTCGATCTGTGCCAAGACCTGGTTCGCGAACGAGGACGACATCACGTACGACGGGTGGCCCGTGCCGCAGCCCAGGTTCACCAGACGCCCGCGGGCCAGCAGGATGATCCGCTTCCCGTCGGGGAAGATCACGTGGTCGACCTGCGGCTTGATCTCCTCCCACTCGTACCGTTCCAGCGACGCCACGTCGATCTCCGAGTCGAAGTGGCCGATGTTGCACACGATGGCCTGGTCCTTCATCGCCGCCATGTGGTCGTGGGTGATCACGTTCACGTTGCCCGTAGTGGTCACGAAGATGTCGGCGTGCGCCGCGGCCCCGTCCATCGTCACCACGCGGTACCCCTCCATCGCCGCCTGGAGCGCGCAGATCGGGTCGACCTCCGTCACCCACACCTGCGCCGAAAGCGCCCGGAGCGCCTGGGCGCTTCCCTTGCCCACGTCGCCGTAGCCGCAGACCACCGCCACCTTGCCCGCGATCATCACGTCGGTCGCCCGCTTGATCGCGTCCACCAGGCTCTCGCGGCAGCCGTACAGGTTGTCGAACTTCGACTTCGTCACGCTGTCGTTCACGTTGAACGCGGGGAACGGCAGCCGCCCCTCCTTCATCATCGAGTACAGCCGCTTCACGCCGGTCGTGGTCTCCTCGCTCACGCCCTGGATGGCGTCGCGGAGCCTCTTGTACAACCCCCTGCCCAGGCGGGACCGGATCGAGGCGTACAGCACCCGCTCCTCCTCGTTCGTCGGGTTGTCGAGCAGCGAGGCGTCGTCCTCCGACCGCGCGCCGAGCAGCACGAGCAGGGTCGCGTCGCCGCCGTCGTCGAGGATGAGGTTCGGCGCGCCGCCGTCGGCCCACTCGAAGATGCGGTGCGTGTACTCCCAGTACTCCTCCAGGCTCTCGCCCTTCGTCGCGAACACGGGAATGCCCTGGTCGGCGATCGCCGCCGCCGCGTGGTCCTGCGTGCTGTAGATGTTGCAGGAGGCCCAGCGGACCTCCGCGCCCAGCGCGACGAGCGTCTCGATGAGCACCGCCGTCTGGATGGTCATGTGCAGCGAGCCCGCGATTCGCGCGCCCTTCAGCGGCTGCGCCGTGGCGTACTCCTCGCGGATCGCCACGAGGCCCGGCATCTCGGTCTCCGCGATGCGGATCTCCTTGCGGCCCCAGGGGGCGAGGCCCAGGTCGGCGACGACGAAATCGGTCTTGAGGGGGGTTGCGGTGTCCATGACGGTCTTCTCCGTAATGGGCGCCGTTGCTCTCGCAAGATCAGACCGAGCCTCGTTCTCAGCAGAACTGCAGCGCCCCTCGGCCGACCTCTCGATTATGGCATCGGCAGCGCAGACGGTAGCGCACATTGCCGACGATGGCGGACGATCGCCCGAGGCCTGACGAGCCACCCTATGCCATCGTAGGCGATCTTGAGCCTCCCCAACGCCCGGCTTGTCGTCCTGCCGGTGTCCCGATGAGGCGCAGTAGCACCCGTCGGGTGCGACTCCGCTCTGCTGGGCTCTGAGACTCCCCACCCGTCGTACTTTCCGCGGAGCGGCGAGGCTGAAAAAGTTCGTGCCGCTGGGGACGGTGGAGGTCGGGTACGTGTGGCTCACATGGCAGATAAGGACTCACGTTGCTCGTGCGGGTGCCACGGTGAGCCATCGTTCGCGACCGTTATCGCGAGTTGGGCAATTTCCTAGGGCAGCGTGAAGCCGAACGCGGAGCCGACGTCGGGCTCGCCCTGCGCCCAGACGTCGCCGCCGTGGCGCTGGACGATGCGGCGGACGTTCGCAAGGCCGATGCCCGTGCCCTCGATCGCCTCGCTGCGGTGCAGCCGCTCGAACGGCTCGAACAGCTTCGGCGCGTACTGCATCTCGAAGCCGATGCCGTTGTCGCGCACCTCGAAGCCCTTCATCACCACCTTCTCAACCGGCGCGAGCTCCACACGAAGGGGCACGTCCGGACGACGGTACTTCACCGCGTTGCCCACGAGGTTCTCCACGACCATCCGCATCAGGCCCGGCTCCGCATCGACGGGAAGGGACTCGGGAGCGACCGTCTCGATCTCGATGCCCTGCGCCTCCTGCGCCACGACTTCGCGGAAGATCTGCGCGAGGTCGACGGGCTGCTTGCGAAGCTCCTGCTTGCCGAGCCGCGCGTAGGTGAGAAGATCCTCGATGAGGCGCGCCATGCGGCTGCTGGCCTTCGACATGCGCTCGATCCGTTCGCGGGCCTCTTCCGGCAGCTGATCGCCGTAGTCCTCCACCAGGATGCGGGCGTGGCCCACGATGGCGCGCAGGGGCGCCCTCATGTCGTGGCTCACCGAGTAGGTGAAGCCCTCCAACTCGGCGTTCGCGGCGCGAAGGTCGGCGGTTCGCGCGCGGACCTCGGCCTCCAAGGCCTCGCGCTGCTCCTTCAGGTCGGCCTCGAGCTGGCGGCGCGAGGTCTCGTCGCGCACGATCTTGAGGAACCCGCGAACTCCCTCGCCGCTCTCGTGGAGCGCGATGGTGGAGCCCACGGCCCAGAATCGGGAGCCGTCGTTGCGGACGTGCCACCGCGCGTCGGGGATCGAGCCCTCTTCCGCGGCGGCGGACCACTGGGCGGCGGGCACCCCTGCCGCGCGGTCCTCGGGAAGGAAGATGAGGCCGGCGTTGTGGCCGATGGCCTCTTCCTTCTTGTGGCCGAAGATCGTCTCCGCACCGCGGTTCCAGGCCATGATGTTCCCCCCAGCGTCCAGAAGGATCACCGCGTCGCTGTCGGCGTGGTCGAAGAGGACGCGGAACGACTCCAGGCTCTCGGCGAGGGCACGGGAAGCGCGCTCTCGGCCCTCGGACTCGTCCCGCAGACGGGTGCGGGTGCTCTGGTTGGCGCGACCGAAGGCGACGATGACCAAGCCGCTGAGGAGGAACGCGAGGACGACGTAGGAGTCCTCCGGCCCTTTGGAGGCGAAGGTCATCGTCGGAGGCACCCAGAGGAACAAACCCGCGAGTGTCGCGAGAAACAGCGCGAGGGTGGAGGGACCGAAGCCGAAGCGCCACGCGGCGAAGGCGAGCGCCGGGAAATAGAAGACCCAGGGGGCGCGGCTCCCGACGAGC
>CAXTOO010000068.1:0-16079 GCA_964245875.1 uncultured Fimbriimonas sp.
AGGAACGCCCCGCCCGTGGTCCACGCCCCGTCGCCCAGCCGGATGAACATCGCGGTCGAACCGGGGAACCTTGCCTCCCACTCCTCGCGCGAGATCAGCGGCACCGAGATCGCCTTGTCCTCGGGGCACATCGCGACGTACCTTTGGAGAAGCTCCGCAGTGAGGAAGGGAAGGTCGGTGGTCACGACGAGCACCTTTTTGGGTGGATCGGGCTGGCTTCGTAGCCACTTCAGCCCCGCGAGGATGTTCTCCGGGCCGGTGTGCGCCTCGCTCAACCCGTGTGCGCCGTGCCGCCGCGCCTCCTCCTGCGCCGCATCGCCGCCGATCGCCACGATCCGCCGCGCGAGCCCACTCTCGTTCAGCACCCGCACCGTCCGCCCGAGGATCGTCTCCTTCCCGAAGCGGAACATCGCCTTCACGCCCGTCCCCGCCTCGGTCGCCAACGCCGCATCGACGCGCCCCCCGGCGGGCAGGATCACGTCGTAGGCTTGCACGGGGAGAGTATACGATCTCTCCTCCCTTGCCGAGGAAAAAGGAACTTGTCACTACAGGCGCGCCCAACGCCCGTACCAACACGATCAAGCACCGCGGGGAAGCTTGTAACTCTTCGTAACATGGACTCAGGCCGGAGAGAACATCGTGCTTCGCTCACAAAATCGACGGCCATTCGCAAGTGAAAGGCTGCCAGAGTCGTTCTCCGATCATCGCGTCCCTTCAAGTTTAGAAAAAAAATGAAATTCCACTTTGCATTTGGGGCAAAGTACGCTAAGATAAACGCGGCGGCAACGACGACGCTGTGAGATTTGGAAGAAGAAATGAACGTTCTCAAGAAATTGATCCTGCCTTCGGTCGCTGCCCTCGCGCTCGTGGCATCCGCCTCCGCGAACCTCTTCACCTACACGGTGCCCACTGGCGGCATCACGACTAACGGCGAATACGGCGACACGACTAACAACGTGCTCAACCTGGACCTCGGCGCGGGTTCGGTCATCACCGGCATCGGCTGGAACATCACGATCCAGACCATTGCGGCCGGAAGCTACCGGTCGGAAGCCTCGTTCGCGATCACGAACACTTCGGACACCGACAACGGCGTTTTCGTCGGCCCGGGCACCGACAATTCCTCCGGTGGACCCA
The DNA here is from genome assembly GCA_964245875.1 of uncultured Fimbriimonas sp. GTDB lineage: Bacteria > Armatimonadota > Fimbriimonadia > Fimbriimonadales > Fimbriimonadaceae > Fimbriimonas. The sequence goes on from CAXTOO010000068.1 coordinate 1,138, forward strand.
CCACGTACTCCAGCGGCGGCGTTCTCGACCTGACGGATAACAACGTGCCGGACATCACTCTCGGCACGGACGGTCTCGCCCGCATGGAGTTTTACGACAGCTTCGACGACGCTCTAAACGCTCCTGACGGCCTGTATCTCGCGGGAAGCACGATCCAGATCGAGTACACGCCCCAGGCTGTTCCGGAGCCCGCGACCATCGCCGCGCTCGGCCTCGGCTGCCTCGCCGTTCTCCGCCGACGCAAGAAGGCCTGAGAAGGCTTTCTCCCTGGCCGCTGATCGCGGCCTGACCCGATCCCCTCGTTGACGCGATTCCTCGCTTCAACGGAGGGATCGCTTTCTTTACGCGGCGAGGCGCAGGTGAACTGCAGGCGCGCTCGGCGCGCACACCACCACCGGCGCGGACGGCAGGGAAGTCGTGGTCGAGGTCGCCGCCGTCACGCGGAACCACGCGGCGGTGCCCGGCGCGAAGCCCGCGACCTCATCGGAGACGCGCGCGGTCAAGCGCAGAAAGCTCCATCCGACGTCGTCCGCAAAGGGAGTCGCCACGAGGCTAGCGACCTGAACGGAGCGTTCGAAGGTAGCACCCAAGGCGAAAAGTTCATCCCTTCGGAGGCGGGGGCGCCTCCGCTACGTTCGGACTAATCGCCGTCCTGCTTGCTCGACGGCCTCGTCCGCAACGCCGCCCACTCGCGGAGCTCGGCGACCTCCTCGCTCATCATCACGCTCAAGGGGACGACGTTCTTCGCCTCACCGAGCAGATCGTCCTGTGACAGCTCGCGGTCGGCATCGAAGGCGGTGTAGAGCGCGCCGACCACGACCTGCTCGATCTCCGCGCCGCTGAAGCCGTGGGTGGCGGCGGCGAGGGCGGGGAGGTCGAAGAGCGCGACATCGCGGCGGCGCTTGGCGAGGTGGATGCCGAAGATCTGCGCGCGCTCGGCGCGGTCGGGGAGGTCGACGAAGAAGATCTCGTCGAAGCGGCCCTTGCGGAGCATCTCCGGGGGAAGGGCGGTGACGTCGTTGGCGGTGGCGACGAGGAACACGGGGGCGGTCTTCTCGCTCATCCAGGTGAGGAAGGTGGCGAACACGCGGGCGGTGGTGCCGCTGTCGCTCGTGCCGCCGCCGCCCACGCCGGCGAAGCCCTTCTCCAGCTCGTCGGCCCAAAGGACGCAGGGGGCGACGCTCTCGGCGACGGCGATGGCCTTGCGGATGTTCTCCTCGCTCTGCCCGACGAGGGAGCCGAAGATGCGGCCCACGTCGAGCTTCAGCAGGGGAAGGTTCCACTGGGCGGCGATCGCCTTGGCGAGGAGGCTCTTGCCGCAGCCCTGGACGCCGAGGAGGAGGACGCCCTTGGGCGCGGGAATGCCGAAGTCGCGGGCCTTGTCGGAGAACGACTTGGTGCGCTGCTCCAGCCACGCCTTGAGGAGCTCCATGCCGCCGACGTCCTTGATGCGGGCGTCGGGCGCGTAGTACTCCAGAAGGCCCGACTTGCGGATGATCTGCTGCTTCTCCTTGAGGACGGCATCCACGTCGAACCGCTTCTTCTCGACGAGCGAACGGGCGAAGACCGACTCGATCTCGTCCATGGTGAGGCCCTGGGCGCTCTTGACGAGCCGCTCGCGGTCCTCCGGTTCCAACGCGGTGTCGATTGCCATGTTGCCGCCGACGGCGGCGACCACCTGGTCGAGGGTCTTCCCGATCTCGTCGGCGTCGGGCAGGGGGAACTCGACGACGGTGACCTCCTTCTCCAGGTCGGAGGGGAGCTGGAGGACCGGTCCCATGACGACGATCGCCTGCGCCTTCGAGCGCATCTTCGACGCGAGGTCGCGCATGAGGCGGATCACGCGGTGGTCCCTCATGTAGGGATGGAAATCCTTCAGGAGGAAGACGGTGTAGTCCGGCGCCTCGTGGATCTGGGCCAGCGCCTCGAGCTCGGCGCTCGTGAGGGGCGTGCGCCCCGCCTTGCCGACGGGCGGGCGCATCCCTTGCGTGAGGGTCCAGGTGTGGAGCGTGCGGTTGAGGTCCTTGCAGACCTTGGCGAGGGCGTCCTCCACGCGCCGCTCCTCCCAGGAGACGACGTACAGGATGGGGTACTTGGCGCGCAGCAGCACCTCGATCTCGCGGGAGGCGGACATGGCCTATTCTAGAAGATCGAGGCGGCCTCGCGGGACCCTTGGCCTAGCGCCGCCGCCGCCGTCGCAGCACGAGCAGGCCACCCAAGGTCAGCGCCGCGAGGGAGGCGGGCTCGGGCACGGCCTGGGTGCCGTACCAAGCCAGTCCATAGGTCGCGCCGTTCGCCTCGTTGAAGAGGTCGTACCGTTCGCCCGCCCAGGCGACCCGGAGCACGTACTGTCCGGTCTGCGGAACCAGCAGGCTAAGGTGCTGCGTGGTGATGTAGGCCGCGTCCGAGATCGCCACCAGCGAGCCCGCGACGCCGTTCGTGGCCGTCCAGAGTTCGAGATTGAGGTTGGTGAAGCTGTGGTAGCCGTAGTAGTAGGCGCTCGGATCAAGCTGATTGATCGTCGTCTCGGTAAACCAGTTCAGGGTCGCCGTGAGCTTCGACCCTCCCTGTAGCGCGTTCAGCAGGTAGTCGTTGTGGGAATTCGAGGCGACGGCGCCGAAGTCCCATCCGACGGTCTGCACCGCGCCGCCGAGCGATCCGGTGAGATCGTTCGTGCCGCTCGTGTACTGCATCCAGGCTTTGTCGAGGTTCATCCGACCGGCCCCGACATGGGGATCGAGCGCCTGCTCGGTGCGCACCACCCCATTCCCATCGGTGTACTCGCCGTTGTTGTAACCAACGGTCTCCGTCGCCGAGTTGAGGAGGACGGCCTTGACGACTCGGCCGTCGATCGCCCGGGGCGTGCCGTAAAGGGCCTTCCCCGCGTCGACCAGCAGGGCCGCGCCGCCCGCGACCGTCGGCGCGGCGAAGCTCGTCCCGGCGCAGAAGAACGAGTAGTAGTTGGATCCTCCGTCGGCGGTGCCGCCATAGTTGCCGCCGGTCGCGCCTCCGTAGTAGGCAAGCGTCATGCTCTCCCCCGGAGCCGCGATATCGACGCGAACTCGGGCCGCGGAGCGGTTGCCGTCCGGTCCGACGTAGTCGGAGAAACCACCGCTGGAGAACGAGGAAGCGTGGCTGTACCCGTCCGTGTCGGGTCCGAGCGCCGCGACCGAGATCACGTTCTGTCCCGCCGCCGGAGCGCCGACGGTGTTCGTTCCGTAGCCTGCGTTGCCTGCCGAGACGACCATCGTCTTGTGCGACTGCGCCACGAGCGCGTCGATTCCAGGGCTGATGGCCTCGCTCTGGCTGTAGGTCGATCCCCAACTGCTGCTCACGACATCCGCCGTACGTCCGTTGATCCCGTCCACCATCGAGGTCTTGTAGGGATAGAACAGCGTGTACCAAGTCGGGAAGTTGTAGGAAAGAGAGAAGGGCGTCCCGTTGTAGGAGGCCGCGATCGCGCCGCTCCAAAGCGTCGCGCCGGGAGCCATGCCCTGTTGGTAGGCGGCCGATCCACGCCCGGCGATCGTCTGCGCCGTCCATGTGGCGTGGCGGTCGAACTCGCCCAGGTGGGTGCCAACCTGCGTCGGGTCGTAGATGCGGGTGGTCGCCGTCTGAAGGGTCTCATGGCCGCTCCACGCGGTGCCGCCTTCGATGTTGGCCACCACGGTTCTCGTGCCGGTATAGCCTCGTGAGTAGAACGCGTTCGCTCCGACCAGGGTGTTGATGTTCGTGCCCGCCCATGGCCCACCGACCGCGGTGGACGAGCTTACGATGTGGCCGTGGGCATCCAAGTCCAACGCTCCGCCCATCGCGTGGGAGGAGAGCGCATGGATGGCGACAGCGAACGAGGCAAGTCGGAGGGCGGGAGAGAGTCTCATGGCGCTAAAGACGAACGCCTGTGACTATAGGCTAAGAATGCCACTAGTAGGCTCCCGCACGTGAAATTGCGCAATAAGGCCTTGCCGTCGACCGTCGATTCCAGCGCTGATGTTTTCCGCGTCGAAGACACAAGCCCGTAAAAATGTATCCTCTAAGGAGCCTGATGGCCTTTTCGGTCGTCAGACATATGCCGGAGAGGAGCGTGGCACGAGGTCGGAGGGGACAGGAAACAGTCAGGCTGCTGTTCTCAAGCACGACTAACGCGCCGCGAGACCCCTCGGGCGAACGCTCAGGAATCACCATGAAGACTCGCAGACTCGCAACCCTCGTCGCCGTCGCCGCCCTCTCGGGCGTCGCCGCCACCGCCTCGGCCCAGAGCAACGGCGCGAACGGTCTCTCCGCCCGCGTCGGCGTCTTCCTCCCGACCGACACCGTCAACTTCAGCTCGGCCTTCGCGGCGGGCGTCGACTACAAGCTGCGCAGCTTCAGTCTGCGCACCCCCGCCGAGGGCACGCAGAGCTATCTCGGCGTGTCCGTGGACTACTACGGGAACAACGACAACAGCAACATCCCCGTCGCCCTCACGTACAACGTGCGCTCGGGACAGATCGTGTACACCGCGGGTGTGGGCATCGACTTCCGTGCCGGAAACGACACCGGAACGAGCCTTGGCGGTCAGGTTGGCATCGCATACGAGTTCGGAAGCGCAGGAAAGGCGGCGAACCCGATCTTCCTCCAGGCGAAGTACTTCCTCACCGACAAGTCGGACCTGAGCGGCTTTGGCCTTTACGTCGGCTACCGGTTCTGACGACCGGCTCCCCTCTCTCCCCTTCGGGGGAGAATGGGGAGCATCGCCGTGCCGACCAACTCGCTGTGCGCTCTGCGGTCCCAAAGCGCTTCTAGGTGCCCGTGGCGTCTCAGTGTCCTCTTCCGTCGCCATCTGTCTGAACAGGATCGGGAGGCGGTTCGGAGACATAGCTGTTCAGATTGGCCTTGGACAAGTCGTTTGCAGGGTTTCGCCTGTGTTCTCCGTGCCTCCTCCGACGAGCCTCGTCAAGAGGAGCGGAATGGCTAGGGAGTCGGGGAGGAGGGGACCGTCTATCGATCTGCCCTGGCGAGGCGTGATCGCCTTCCCCTGAGCCGGAGGCGCGCCAAGTCGGAGAGCATCCGTGGTCCGTCGCGCATGAGCACGACCTTCGACCCCTCCTGGTGGCTCCAACGGATCGGCACCTCGTCGATCCGATAGCCCAGGTCTCGGGCGATCATCAGGGCCTCGAAATCGAACGAGAAGCCGTCGAGCTTGCAGCGCGCGAAGACGTCGTCCGACGCCTTCCGGGTGAACATCTTGAAGCCGCACTGGGTGTCGTCGATCCCGCGGATCGCAAGGGTCTGCACCGCCTTGTTGAAGGCGCGGCCCAGTAGCTCTCGGTAGAGCGGCTGTCGCCGCTCAAGGCGGCTGTCGGCGAGCGGGCGGCTCCCGATCGCCACATCCGCACCCTGACGGATGTGCTCGAGCAGCTTCTCCGTCTCCTCCTGGGGAGTGGCAAGGTCGGCGTCGCAGAACAGCACGAGGTCCCCCTTGGAGGCGAGGATGCCTTCGCGCACCACGTAGCCCTTACCGCGATTCGGCCGCGAGCCCAAGAGCCGAAAGCCGGAATGGAGCCGGGCGAACGCCTCGACGACCCGCTCGGTCCCGTCGCTCGAGCCGTCGCTGACGACCGTCACGTCCCAAGGATACGACTGGGCGCGGTAGTACTCGTCGAGCCGGGCCAGGGTGCGCGGAAGCCGCTCCTCTTCGTTGTAGGCGGGAACGACCACGCTGAGGTGGGGAAGGCTCAAAGCGGAGAGAGTTTACCGCCAAGGAAAATGGCAGGGGCGACAAGACTCGAACTTGCGACAACTGGTTTTGGAGACCAGGACTCTACCAACTGAGCTACACCCCTGTAAGTCAGGAAGATTATACCATGCCCGGCTGCTCGGTCCGGGAGCCACGTTCGTCCCGGATCAGTGCGCGACGATCCGCGCGGCGACGTCGCCAAGCGAGTTCAGCGACCGAGCCCCGTTGAGCACCCAAGTCTCGTCGCCCGCGCGCCACACGAGGCAGTTCTCACCGCCCACCACGCCCATCGCCATTTCCGGGTTCGTCGGCATCGGCGTGGTGTCCTGGAGGTTCAGCAGACCCTGGACGCGCGTGAGGACTAGGTCGCCCTCGCCGTCCCGCATGGGGATGCGCAGGGCGGGCCTGTCGTGGACCCGACCCGCGACCGGCATCCCGACCTCGATGGCCTTCGCATCGAGCCCGTTGCGGACTCGCCCGAGGATCTCCCGGTAGACGCGCGCCTGGAGGCGCGCCTGCTCGCCCGCCGGGCGGGTCGAGCGACCGAAGGGAAGGAGGTCGGATATCCGCGCCGTGTCGCCCTGGACGTTGCGCATCGCGACCCGGCCCGAGAGGATGAACAGGAACATCGCGCCGCAGATCGCCCAGGCGTAGCGACCGACGAAGCCCTCCACGCGGCGGGTCTTGTCGATCGCGTCCAGGCGGCGAAGGCAGCCCTTCCAGGCCTCGTCGTCGGAGTGGACGACCGCGTTCTTCGCCAACAGGTCCTTGAGGTTCAGGATCGCGTCCACCTCGGCGGCGGCGCACGGGTCGCTCTTGAGCGTCTCACGAAGGGCGTTGGCCTCTTGGGGGGCCAGTTCGCCGTCGGCGAGGGCGTGCAGCTGCGTCGGTTCCGTCATTCCGTCGTTCCTTCCTTCAAGTATCCCTCGCGACGGGCGTATCCTTCGAGGGCCTTCCGCATCATGGCGCGTCCCCGCGCCAATCGGCTCCTGACCGTTCCGATCGGCACGCCCACGGCGTCCGCGATCTCCTGGTAGCTCATGCCCTCGATATCGCTCAAGATCACGGTCGCTCGGAAATCGGGCGGGACCGCCGCCAGCGCCTCCTCGATCTCCGCACCGAGCGCGGGGTCGAAGAGCAGCCGGTCCGGCAGCTCCGATTCCGACGACACCGGCTCGATCGCTCCCTCTTCGTCCAAGGATCCGAGGTGCGGTCCCCTTTGCCTCGCCCGATACTTGTTGATGTACAAGTTCGTGACGATGCGAAGGATCCAAGCCTTGAAGTTCGTCCCGTCGAAACGGTCGAATGCGTCGTAGGCCCGGACGATCGCCTCCTGCGCCAGATCCTCGGCCTCTTCGCGGGAGCGCGTCAAACGCAGCGCCGTTCCGTAGACCGAGGGGAAGACCCGGTCGGCCTGCCGTTCGAACGCGTCACGCTTGTCGCGTTTCCCGAATAGCATGGTGGCCGAGTCTACCCTTCGCCTCCTTCAACCCCCAGGCCACGGGGTTGGTTCCCAGGGGGATGAAAACGGTACTTTTGCCTGCGTGGCGATGCTCTCCAGAACATCGTGTCCGGTAGGACTCTGGAGAGTCTCGCCACTTGTGGCGTAATAGTAGATGAATGCGCGGACCGAGCAACCCTGGGGCGAACGACGAGGATCTGAAGCGGAAGCTCTCGACCTCGGCCATCCGGCGTCTCCTCGGTCTGGCCAGTCCGTACAAACGTCCGCTGATCGTCGCCGGCCTTGTGGCCCTCCTGTCGTCGCTCGTCACGCTGTCGTTGCCGATCCTGGTGCGCGGGGCCATCGCCCAGGTCCAAGACTCGCACGTGGTCCGCGACCTTGACCGGGACGCCTACGGGATCCTGGGCCTGCTGTTCGTGAGCGGCGCGCTCTTCTACGTCCAGTTCCTCCTCGGCGCGCGCACGGGCAACCGGATCGTCAACGACCTTCGCGCCCACCTCTTCGCCCACCTCCAGCGGCTGCCCGTCGCCTACTTCGACCGCCACCGCTCGGGCGACCTCACGAGCTACCTGAGCAACGACGTGGGCCAGCTCCAGTCCGTGCTGACCACCGACGTGGTGCAGCTCGTCCCGAACCTCGTCATGGTCGTCGGCGGGATCGGCATGGCGACCGTCCTCAACCTCCGCCTCGCCTCCGTCGTGTTCGTGATCCTCGTCGCCATGATGTCGTTCTTCGTGGTCAACGGCATCCGCCTGCGCAAGCTCAACCGGGCGAGCCTCGACGCCCTCGCCGAGTCGACCGGCGGCATGACCGAGGCGCTCGCCAACGTCCGCCTCGTCAAGGCGTTCGACCGAGAGGCGCACGAGGACGCCCGCGTTTCCGGCGGCCTGCAGAGGGTGTTCGAGCTTGCGATGCGCGCGGCGAAGGTCGAGGGCCTCATGGGCGCGGTCGGGATGTACGGCATGATGCTCGGCATGGTCGCCCTGCTCTGGTACGGCGGACGGGGCCTCGTCACTGGGGCGTTCAGCGCCGCGAACCTCGGCGGCTTCTTCGTCGCGATGTTCATCACCCTCGGACCGATGACGGCGCTCGCGACCGTCTACACCCGCCTCCAGCGGGGCACGGGCGCGGCCGAGCGGATCTTCAAGATCATGGACGAGGCCCAGGAGCCCGCCGATGTGCCCGACGCCGTGGCCTTTCCCCAGGGCGAGGGCCGCGTCCGGCTCCGCGATGTCGAGTTCGGCTACGCCGCCGACCTTCCGGTCCTCAAGGGACTTGACCTCGACCTCGTTCCCGGCGGCGTCACCGCCCTCGTCGGCCCGAGCGGCTCGGGGAAGACCACCGTCGCCTCGCTCCTCTTCCGCTTCTACGATCCCCAGTCGGGGACGGTCGAGATCGACGGCGTCCCCCTTCCGAAGATCCGCCGGCAGGCGCTCCGTGCGAGCGTCGGCATCGTGCCCCAGGACCCCATCCTCTTCCAGGGCACCCTACAGGAGAACATCCGGTACGGGCGGCTCGACGCCACCGACGAGGACGTCCGGCGCGCCGCGCGCCTCGCGAACGTCGACGAGTTCGCCGAGCGCCTGCCCGAGGGCTACGAGACGCCCATCGGCGAGCGGGGCGTGACCCTCTCCGGCGGCCAGCGCCAGCGCGTCGCCATCGCCCGCGCCATCCTCAAGGACCCGCGCCTCCTCATCCTCGACGAGGCGACAAGCGCCCTCGACAACCGCTCTGAGGCGCTCGTGCGCGAGGCGCTGGACCGGCTGATGGCCGAACGGACGACCCTCGTGATCGCCCACCGGCTCACGACCGTTCAGGACGCCGACCGCATCGCCGTCATGGGCGAGGGCAAGATCGTGGAGATCGGCACCCACGACTCGCTCATGCGCCAGAATGGAGCGTACGCCGCGCTGATCGCGGCGGGCGATCGGAACGCCGTGGTTCTGGAGAGTTGAATCTTATGGTCCGACGCGCCTTCACCCTCATCGAGCTCCTGGTGGTCATCGCGATCGTCGCGATCCTGGCCGCGCTCCTCTTCCCTGTGTTCGCCCAGGCCAAAGAGGCCTCGAAGAAGACGGTGTGCCTCTCCAACCTGAAGAACGTCGGCCTCGCCTTCACGATGTACCAGTCCGACGCGGACGACGCCTACCCAAGCGGCGGCGACTCGTTCGCCCTCTGGGGCGGCCGCCGCTTCCGCTGGCCGCTCATGCCATACCTTGCGCTCGCGCTCCAGCAGTCGGGATCGGTGAACAGGGCGAACGGCGCCTCGCCCCTGCTGTACTGCCCCTCGGACGACACGCGCCACGGCCTGTACGACGAGACCAGCTACTCCTACGCCGCCGCGTTCTACTCGCCGTACGACTACCTCCGGACGCTGGACCTCAGGCGTCTGAACGACTCGGTCGTTCCCAAGGTCAAGTGCGAGCCGCCCGTCTGCGTCGCGTTCACGAGCAGCCAGGTGCAGTACCCGTCGAGCAAGGCCCTCGTCTTCGAATGGACCAACGTCCACAAGGCCGACGGCCAACTGAGCGGCCCCTGGGGCTGGCCCCAGGGCTACTCCGCCACCGTGAGCGGCTGGAATCCCGGCCCCTACCGCTGGTACGGCTCCCGCAACCTCGGGATGGCCGACGGCCACACGAAGTTCACCGTCGCGCGGGCGATGACCGCCTCCCACCTCGACACCCCCGACCCGAACATCACGGTCGACGGCATCGCCGGCACCGACCTACGATGAATCCCTCCCCTCATCCCCAGCCCCTCCGGCGGAGAGGGGAGGGAACCGCTCAGATCGGCGAGTACGCTGTCAAGCCCCACTTGCCGGGGCCTTGCCGCGAAGCGGTCTGCAAACTCCTCGAAAGAACCTTGACGAACCCCTAGCGGCCAACTCGTCTGCAGGGTTTCCCCCTGTGTCTCTGTGGTTCCTCCGGTCAGCCCCCCTTGCGAGAACCCTGCGCGGGCTGACCTCCTTCTCAAAAGCGCGACCACCCCGACTGGTTGACGAACCACAATCGGCAAAGACAGGTACACCATGGACGAAGACCTGCTGGCACCTGGGGGAACGCTTCGGCAACTTACTGCGCCCAAGTCGCGTGCCCCTTCCCGTGCTGCTCGCGACCGCCAAGAGCCGAACCCTGCGCCTCGCGCTGGCGCGGGATCTCGTCGCGCGGTACTCCGGTCGGGTCCACGTGGTCGTCGTCGCGCCGTCATGGGCCTCCAAACTGCTTGACCGGTTGATCGACCGGAAGCGCAGCCTCGCCGTCATCCTCTACGACCGTCCGGATGCGGAGATCGCCGCGCGGGCGAGCGGGGCGTTCCCCAACGCGGGCCGCGCCGTGCTCCTGACGGGCGAGGGCAAGACCCCCACGGCGGACGCCTCCATCGTCGTGCCCTATGGCGATCCGGCGGAGTCCCTGTACCCGCCGTTGGACGACCTGATCGAGTCGTTCTTCGCCTGCGAGCCCGAGGGCCGCGGCGTCCGCATCGTCGGTCCGCGGTGGTCCGCCGAGATCCACGAGGCGAAGGCGTTCCTCCGCAGGAGCGGCGTCGCGTACGAGTGGAGCGACGAAGAGAGGGCGCCGACGGCCGAGATGCCCGACGGGCAGAGCATCGACCTCCACGACCGCACCGCCCTCGCCCGGGCGGCGGGACTCCAGACGGACCCGAAGAAGCGGCACTACGACCTCATCGTCGTCGGCGGTGGCCCGGCAGGCCTCGCGGCGGCGGTCTACGCCGCCAGCGAGGGACTCGCGACGGTCGTCCTGGAGAAGGACGCGCCCGGCGGGCAGGCGGGCTACAGCGCGTCCATCGAGAACTACCTCGGCTTCCCCGATGGCATCGCCGGCGACGACCTCGCGCGGCGCGCGGTCGCGCAGTGCGAGAAGTTCGGCGTCGAGATCGTCGCGCCCTGCACCGCCGTTGCGCTGAAGCCCCACGGCAAGCGCCGCACCATCGTGCTGGAGGACGGGCGCGAGGTGAGCGCCCCGGCGGTGCTCATCGCGACCGGGGTCGAGTGGCGGCGGCTGAACGTGCCGGGCGAGGAGCGCCTGTACGGCAAGGGCGTGTACTACGGCTCCGCGTCGAGCGAGGCCGTCCTCTGCGAGGACGAGGCGGTCGCGGTGGTCGGCGGGGCGAACTCGGCGGGGCAGGCGGCGCTCCACCTCGCCCGCTACGCGAAGCGCGTGACGATGATCGTGCGCGGCGACGACCTGCGGGAGACGATGAGCGACTACCTCCGGGAGCGGATCGAGGCGCTTTCCGACCGCATCGAGGTGCAGCACCACCTGGAGATCGAGGAGGTCTGCGGGGAGGAGCACCTCCAGGCCGCGCGCGTCCGGTGCGGCGAAGACGTCTGGACGATGCCGCTGGACGGCCTGTTCGTGTACATCGGCGCGGAGCCGCACACGGAGTGGCTGGCCGGCGCCCTCGCGCGGGACGAGGCGGGATTCCTCCTGACGGGCGCGGAGGCGCGGCGCGCCGACCCGGCCTGCCCCTGGCGCGAGCGCCGTGCGCCGATGTTCTTCGAGACCTGCGTTCCGGGCGTGTTCGCCGCCGGGGACGTCCGCGCGGGCTCGATCAAGCGGGTCGCCTCGGCCGTGGGGCAGGGAAGCACGGTGGTCTCGATGGTGCACGAGTACCTGCGCTCGTAGCGCGTTGTTGGTTTAATAGCTGTGGGTTATTGGAAAGACCATCCTGACCAACAACCAACAACCATGAAGCCCCTCATCGCCATCACCGTCGAAAGCCGCCGCGCGCCGGACGACCTCCGGACGGGCGGCAGGATGGAGCTCAACTGGAACTACGCCCAGGTCGTCGCCGACGCGGGCGGGGTGCCGATCGTCGTGCCCCCGGTGGCCGACATGGAGGAGATCGCGGCGATCGCCGACGGCTGGCTCATTCCCGGCGGCGACGACCTCGACTCGGCGCTCTGGGGCGAGCCGCTGCACCCCAAGGCGAGCGTCCAGGACGGCACCCGCTACGCGGCGGAGCGGCGCCTGTTCGACGCCCTGCCGCCCGAGGTCCCCATCCTCGGCATCTGCTACGGCTGCCAGGCGCTGAACGTGCTGCGGGGCGGCTCGCTCGCGCAGCACCTGCCCGACGTCGTGGGGCACGAGGAGCACACCGGCGGCACGACGCACGCCTACGCCATCCGGCCGGAGAGTCTCCTCGCGCGAAGCGCGGGCGTGACGGCGATGGCGGGCAAGAGCCAACACCATCAGGCGGTCGCCCGACCGGGCGAGGGGCTGCGCGTGGTCGCGACGGCCGAGGACGGCACCGTCGAGGCGGTCGAGGCGACCGACCGTCCTTGGCTCGTCGGCGTGCAGTGGCACCCCGAGAGAACGCCCGACGACCCGGCGACGTGGAGGCTGTTCGAGCGGTTCGTGAGGGAGGCGGGGGAGTATCGGAGGCGGAAGCTGACGCTGACGCTGGCTGACGGTGGCTGACAGTCGCCAACGATGGCTGGCAAGGGCGAAGGATCGCTCCGGGCTATTGTCCGCCATGGTAAGCCATCGTCCGCAATCGTGCGTTAAAACTTATAGCCTTTTCTCAGCTCCTCGACCGGCTTCTCCAGCGGAGGGGACCAGCGCGCCTCGTCGGGAACCTCCAACGTCGGCTGCGTGACCGCGATCCGCCACGCCACGAAGGGAATCCCCAGACCCAGCAGGCCCAGGGTGATGATCCTCTCGTCGCGCAGCAGGTGGAACTCCCGCCGGTTAACCCATAACACGGTGAGCCCGATGGGCAGGAGCGCCGGAAGGGCGGCCAGACGGATCGGCCCGACCCACACATCGGGGAAGAGCAGCACCACCGCGAGGTAGGCCGTGAGCACCGGCACGATCGCCAGGAAGGTGGCGCGCGGACGCATCTCGAAGCGGTAGAGCGCGGTGAAGAACATCGCGAGGAACAGCAGGTCGGCGGGGCCGACGTAGGCGAGGTTCTGGGCGAAGCCGTTCGCCGCCTCCTCAGGGAGCGCGCTCACGGCCGCGACCTTCGGCACGGCGTACGCGACGCTGGGGAGCGCGGACGAGGTCGACGCCAGCGAGCGGCTCACGAAGCCCTCGGGCGCGAACACGAGCCACGTGTCGAAGAGGGAGAGGAACACCGCGATGGGCAGCAGCATGTTCCGGTCCTTCAGCAGGCAGGCGAGCGCCGCGCCGACCCCCATGCACCAGACCACCAGCCCGACCTGCCCGAGGGCGAACAGGAAGCCGCCAACCGCCGGCGACGCGGCGGCATGGGCGAGGGTCGTGCCGCCCGCCTGGAACACGACTCCGAGGACGACGATGGCGATGGCTTGTCGCAGGTCCCACCGATGGCCCGCGCCCGCGAAGAGCGCGAGGATCGGCAGGACCATGAACAGGGCGGTGGCCGCCACGCTCGCCGCGCCGAGGAGTCCCGCGGGCACCGCGACGTAGCCGACGGCGACCCGGAGGAAGGCGAGGACGACGAGCGCGACGCCGAAGAGGCGGAGACGGGAAGGATCGGGACGTTCGCGAGGGGTCAAAAGGGGCTCCCGGTCGCGGACGGTCGCCAACAATGGCTTACGGTCGCGCGGAGCCAAGCCATGGTCAGCCATCGTGAGCCACCGTCGGCCACCGTCGGCGCTCCCTTAAATCCAGGCGAAGCGGTCAGGTCGCGCCTCCTTGCTCCGGTCGCGGATGGTGGACCGGTACACCTCGAGCACCCCTTCGGCCATCTCGTCAAGGCCGTGGCCCCGCACGGAGCGGACGGCCGCGGCGGACATCGCGGAGTGCATCGCCTCGTTGGCGAAGACGCGCAGGACGGCGCGCGCGAAGTCGTCGGGATCGTTGCGCACCACGAGCCCGTTCTCGCCCGGCTCGATGCCCGCGCTCGCCCCGCCGCCCACCACCGCCACGGCGGGAAGGCCGTACGCCATCGCCTCCTGGACCACCAGCCCCTGCGTCTCGGTGATGCTGGGGAACACGAAGAGGTCGGCCGCCGCGTAGTAGCGGTCCACCTCGATCCGGGGCACGAAGCCGACGAAGCGCACCCGGTCGCCGATCCCGAGTCGGCGGACCATCGCGGCGCACTCGGCGCGGTAGGGGCCGTCGCCCACGAGCCAGAGTCGGAGGGAGGGTTCGACCGCGAAGGCGCGGGCCGCCATCTCGAAGAGGACGCCGAGGTTCTTCTCGCGGGCGAGGCGGCCGACGTAGAGCATCGTGCGCAGGTCGGGGGAGAGGCCCAGCGTGCCTCGGCACTCGGCCCGGTCGAGGAAGGCGCGGCGGGGCGCGCCGGTGGGCACGACGGTGATGGGGCGGACGACGGTGTGGCGGCGGAGCCACTTGTGGGACGCCTCGGTCGGCGTGATCACCGCGTCGACCGCGTTGTAGTAGAAGTTGGTGTGCTTGGCGATGCGGAACCGCGCGTAGCGGCGCGGGAAGGCGGCGAGGTAGTGCGCGTAGCGGTCGTAGAGGGTGTGGTAGGTCGAGACGATCGGGAGGTCGTGCGACTCCGCCCAGCGCAGGCCGGTGAGGCCGAGGGAGAAGGGCGTGTGGGTGTGGACGAGGTCGTACTCGTGCTGTCGGAAGCGGCGCAGCGAGCGGTAGAAGGGTGGGATCGCAAGGGGGTACTGTGCGGCCCAGGGCGTGATGACCGCGCGGCAGCGGAAGGTGTTGGCGTCCTCGTCGCGGTGGCGCGGGACCTTCGGGGCGTAGAGGTGGACGGAGTGGCCGCGGTCGCGAAGCTCTCGGACGAGCGCATCGATGGAGATGCTCACCCCGTTGAGGACGGGGAGGGCGCTGT
>CAXTOO010000069.1:0-15861 GCA_964245875.1 uncultured Fimbriimonas sp.
GCCTCCGTACCTCGAAGGCCGACGAGGACGCGGGCACCGCGCGCTTCGAGGCCACAACGACCGTCGACAAGCTCGACGCGAGCGGCTCCGCCTCCGCGATGATGGGCGCGAAGCCGAAGCCTTCCACCCAGACGGGAAAGATCGACGTTCGCGGACGAATGACCCTCGACCCCCTGCCCACAAACGATGCCTTGGCGAGCCTCCTGAACGGAACCCAAGGGACCGTCACCGCCGGAACCTTCGTCGAGCTTCCGGAGAAGCCGGTCAAGATCGGCGACTCCTGGGACGTCGTCGTCCCCAAGGCCCCGTTCCTCTACGACGCCGACCAGCACCTCACCGCGACTCTGACCGGAGAGCGCAACCTCGATGGCACCCCGACCTGGGTCGTCTCCATCCGCGGCGTCGTGAAGACGGAGATCGACACCGCCAAGCTGCCCGGCGGCAAGGGAGTCCCCACCGCCGTGGGAACCGAGACCGTGCAGATCAAGGGCCAGATAGACCTGAGCGGCGAGGGGTTGGTCGACAAGGCGACGGGAAAGACCCTCTCGATGGTCACCAAGGGTCTTTCAAGGACGACCATCGTGCTCGTGAACACCGGCATCACCCTGGAGACGAAGGGCACCATCGACTCGACGACCAAGCTCCAGAAATAGTCGCCTAGCCCAGAGGGATCTCGGTCGTGTGCTTGGGCGTCCCGAGCACGAAGCTCGAACGGATCTGCCCCACGCCCTTGATGCGGCTGAGCTTCTCGCGGATGAACTGCTCGTAAGCACGCATGTCGCGCACGACCACCTTCAGCAGGAAGTCGAAGTCGCCGCTCACGTGGTGGCACTCCAGGATCTCGGGAACGTCCTGGACCGCGCGGCGGAATCGCTCGATCGCCATATCTTGGTGGAGCGCCAGCGTGATGCCCACCATCGCGGTGATCCTCAGGCCCAGACGCTCGTAGTCCAGCAAGGCGTGGTAGCCTCGAATGAGACCCGCCTTCTCCAGGGCGCGGACCCGTTGCAGCACGCTCGGCGGCGACAGGTTCACCGCCTTGGCGAGGTCGGCGTTCGTGATTCGACCGTCGCTCTGGAGGAGCGTGAGAAGCTGCACGTCCACCTCATCGAGGTTGCTCTTGCCCTTGATTCCTTCCGCCACGGCCCAAAGACTACCGCCATGAACTCCGCCGCCGACCTCCGCTGGGACCTCGACTCCATGCTTCCCGGCCTCGATAGCCCCGAGTACGAGGCCGCCGTCGCCTCGCTGGGCGCCCGCATCGACGCGCTCGAAGCCGCCCTGGACTCTGGGAAGGGGCTCGACCCGCTGATCAAGAGCTACAACGACGCATCGCGTGAGGCGTCGTTCCTCGGCACCTTCACCTACTGCCACGTCTCCGCCGACGCGAACGACGCCCGTGCGCAGGCCCGCTCCAGCGAACTCGACCCGATCTACGCCCGTTTGGGCAAGCTCGGCAAGCGTCTCGCCGCGCATGTCGGCGCGCTTGATCTCGGTCTGGAACTCGCCTCCTCGGCGACCGCGCGCGACCACGAGTACGGTCTGCTGAAGATGCAAGTCACCGCCGAACGATTGATGAGTCCGCCGGAGGAGTCGCTCGCCTCCGACATGGCCCTGACCGGCTCCGGCGCGTGGACCAAGCTCTACCGCAACGTCACGAGCCGTCTGGAGGCCGAGGTGGGCGGCGAACGCATGCCGATGAGCGCGATCCGCGCCCTCGCCTACGATCCCGACCGCGCGAAGCGCAAGGCCGCCTACGTGGCCGAGTTGAGTGCCTGGAAGGGCGTCGAGATCCCCCTCGCCGCCGCCATGAACTCCATCAAGGGCGAGACGAACGGGCTCAACGACCGGCGCGGCTGGTCGTCGCCCCTCGAACCGGCCCTCTTCGCCTCGAACATCGACGCCGCCACCCTCGACGCGATGATGGTCGCCGCCCACGAGTCGTTCCCCGACTTCCGCCGCTACCTGAACGCGAAGGCCCGCAAGCTCGGCGTCGAACGCCTCGCGTTCTACGATCTCTTCGCGCCCGTCGGTGGAGAAGGGAGGGCCTGGACCGTCGAGGCGGCGAAAGCGTTCGTCTCCCGGCAGTTCCACACCTTCTCCCCGCGCATGGGCGGCTTGGCCGACCGGGCGTACGCCGAGCGGTGGACCGACTGGGAGCCGCGCCCCGGCAAGTTGGACGGCGCCTACTGCGCCGGCGCGGGCGGCGACGCCTCCCGCGTCCTCATGAACTTCAAGCCGTCCTTCGGCTCGGTATCCACGCTCGCCCACGAGCTCGGCCACGCCTACCACAACCTCTGCCTCGGCGATCGAACGCCCATCCAGCGTGCCACCCCCATGACGCTCGCCGAGACCGCGAGCATCTTCTGCGAGACGGTGATCCGCCAGGCGTCGCTGGCGACGATGGAGGGCGACGAGGCGCTGGGCGTACTGGAGGCCTCCCTCACCGGCTCGTGCCAGGTCGTGGTCGACATCACGAGCCGGTTCCTCTTCGAGAAGGAGGTCTTCGCCAAGCGTCGCGACCGTGATCTGTCGCCCGAGGAGCTCTGCGGCCTGATGCGGGACGCGCAGCTTCAGACCTACGGCGACGGACTCGATCCCGACGCGCTCCATCCCTATATGTGGGCCGCGAAGGGCCACTACTACGGGCGGGCGTTCTACAACTTCCCCTATATGTTCGGCCTCCTCTTCGCCCTCGGCCTGTACGCCGTCTACCGCGAAGAGGGCGAGGCGTTCGTCCCCCGCTACGACGAGCTTCTCTCCTCGACCGGCCTCGCCGACGCGGCGACTCTCGCCGACCGCTTCGGCATCGACATCCGCACCCCCGAGTTCTGGCGCGCCAGCCTTTCCCAGATCCGCGAGGACATCGACCGCTTCGAGGAACTGGTGGGCTGATTCCCCTTTGGACTTCGGTGGTCGCCACCGCTTTTCACCTTTTACCCCCCTCTCGTCACCCGTCACTCCCCACTCCCATGCGAATCCCCTACGACTCCGAGTGCCTCGCCGCAGTCGCCGAAGAGATTCGCGCGTTCGTCGGCGGCAAGGTGCAGGGCGTTCGCCAGCCGAACGACACCGACGTTCTCCTCGCGCTCTACAACGGCGGCGAGGCGTGGCTCCTCATCAGCGCCTCGACCGACTTCGCGCGGGCATATCTGACCACGCGCCGGCCCAAAGGCCCGCCGACGCCGCCTGCCTTCTGCGCAACCCTGCGGTCCCGGCTCGAAGGCCAAAGGCTCGAAGCCGTTGAAGTGCCCGAAGGCGAGCGCATCTTGACCCTCCGGTTCGCGGACGGACACCGCCTGGTCGCTGAGCTGATGGGCAAGCACAGCAACGTCATGCTCGTCGGATCGGATGGGCGCGTTGTTGGCGCGATGAAGTGGATTTCGCGGGCGCAGAGCGTCCGCCCGGTCGTCTCGGGCGCGCCCTACGTCCCGCCGCCCGTCCTCCAGAACCCCCCTCTCCAAGTGGCTCGTCTTGGAGAGGGGAGGGTCCACCGAGGGATGCGCTCCGGTGCGCCCCAGGTGGATGGGGGGGAGAGATCGAAGGGTTCACCCTTTCTCGCCAAGCTCCGAGCGGCGGGTGGCGGGGAAGGACCCTGGCGTCCCGTCCTCTCGCCGGGCAACGGCGCCTACCCCCACTCCGTCGCCCCCTTGGGTCTCGAAGAGGTCGCACGCGGCTCGATCAGCGTCGCGCTGGAGCAGCACTACGCTGCCGCGATCCCCGCCGCGGAAACCGCCGCCATCCGCTCGAGCCTCCTCGCGTCCCTGAACCGCGTTCTCGTCGCCCGGGAGACGGCGATCTCCGGCCTGGAGCAGGCGGTTGCGGCGGGGGAGCGGGCCGGAGAGTGGCAGCGGACCGGCGATCTCATCCTCGCCTACGGACCCTCCGCGCCCGCGAACGCATCGGAGATCGAGGCGTGGGACTACGACGGCAACCCGGTCGTCCTACATCTCGACCCCGAACTCGGGTGGAAGGAGAACGCCGAGCGGGTCTTCAAGCGCGCCCGCAAGGCGAAGTCGCGCCTGGGCGAGGTTCGCGAACAGGGCGAGAGGATGCGAAAGGAGGCGGCGCGGATCGTGAACGCCATCGAACGGGTCGAGGTCGCGACCGACCTCGCCACGCTGGAGACGCTTCGGGACGAGGCGCGCGCGAGCCGGTGGCTCCACACCGCCGCCGCAAACGCCAAGAGTCCCGAGTCGCGTCCTTACGAGGGCCATCGAGTTCGGGAGCTCGTCGCCCCCGGCGGATGGACCGTCCTCTACGGCGAGAGCGCCGAGGCCAACGACTACCTCACGACGCGCGTGGCCCGCTCCGACGACTTCTGGCTCCACGTTCGGGGCGGCACCAGCGCCCACGTCGTCCTCCAGACCCGAAAGACGCCGGACAAGGTCGCCCGCGAGGCGCTCGAATTCGCGGCCCAGGTTGCGGTGCGCCACTCCCCAAGCAAGCACAGCGGCTACGTCTCCGTGGACTACACGCTGAAGAAGCACGTCCGCAAGCCGCGCGGCGCGGCGAAGGGCACGGCGGTCTACACCCACGAGCGGACGCTCCATGTCGAGGGAGGCTGACGTATAGGACGAATAGGACCTATATGACTTATAGCTCTCGTGGCACAGACGACCGACGCTATAATGCAAGGTCGGTCGCCTTGCCGCCACAACCCAGGAGAAACGAAAATACCAGGATTTAGAAGACCGCCACGCCCGGAACCGGGCCCCGAGATCAACAACCGCGTCCTCCGCCACCGGGAAATCCGGGTCATCGACGAAGATGGCGGGCAGCTTGGCATCATGTTGAGCCGAGCAGCCCTCAACCTTGCCCGTGAGCAAGGCCTCGACTTGGTCATGGTCAGCCCGTCCGCGCAGCCGCCGGTCTGCCGAATCATCGATTACGGCAAGCACAAGTACAACGAGAGCAAGCTCGGCAACGACAAGAAGAGCAAACAGCAGGAAGTTAAGGGTATAAAGATCAGCCCGCGCATCGCGGAGCACGATCTTGAAGTCGGTGTCCGCAAAGCGACCCAGTTCCTCGAAGAGGGGGACAAGGTCAAGGTCACCTGCATGTTCAGGGCGCGCGAGGTCACGCACCCGGAGCTCGGCCAGCAGAGGCTGGCGAAGTTCCTGGAGATGGTCTCGGAGATCGCCACGTCGGAGAGAACCCCGACCCTGGACGGCCGCATGATGATCATGGTGCTCCTTCCGAAGCCGGGCGTGGCGAAGAAGAAAGATGCCAAAAATCCGAACAAACAAGACCGCCGCAAAGCGGTTCAAGATCACGGGGACGGGGAAGATCACGCGGCGGAAGTCGCACAACAACCACCAGTTCCTGCACAAGGGAGCGAGCCGGAAGCGGCGCCTGGAGCTTGAGCCGGTGGTGTTCCAGGGCGAGCAGAAGCGCATGCGCCGACTGCTCGTGCTGGGACAGGTGAAGGAGAAGGCTCCTTCCGACGTGCCCGCCGCCAAGGCCGCCCGCGCCGAGAGGCACGCGGCCGACCGCGCGAAGCTCGTCGCCCTCGTTTCGTAGTCCCACCCGATCGACCCGGGAGGAACGACTCTCTACCGCTACCGCCTGCGGGGTGATGGGTGGAGAGTGGGTGGTGAATAGTGGGGAAGTCTCCCCTCTACTCACCACTCACTCCTCACCTTCCACTCCCTCGCTGGGACCCGGTCCAAAACACCCAAAGGAGAAAACACACACACATGGCACGTATCAAGCGCGGCCTCATGCGCCACAAGCGTCACAAGAAGGTCATCGCCAAGGCGAAGGGCTACTGGGGACGTAAGAAGAACGTCTTCAAGCGCGCCCACGAACAGGTGATGAAGTCCGGGCAGTACGCCTTCCGCGACCGACGTCGCAAGAAGCGAGACTTCCGCCGCCTCTGGATCACCCGCATCACCGCCGCCTGCTCGTCGAACGACATCAAGTACTCGCAACTGATCAACGGTCTCACCAAGTCCGGCATCGCCGTGAACCGCAAGATGCTCAGTGAGCTTGCGATCCACGAACCGGCGGCGTTCACCGCCATCGTCGCGCAGGCCAAGGCCGCGATCTAGTTCCCGCGACTCGAAGGCCCCTGGACCGCCACTCTCCGGAGTGGCCTTCCCTCCCCGCGCATCGAACCGGCCCGTAGCCGCCGGATGCTCTCGTGCCCGCGCCACGTAGCGGTCTGCCGAAGGGCAACCCGTTCTCGAACCGACGGTTGGCTTTTTGCCGCCCTACGGCGGAGGGAACGTTCGCCTCTCGTCCCACGTTCTCCGTTCAAAGATCCCCTGCGGCGCCGCGTTTCCCAATCTGGACAAAATTTCTCCGATCGCGGTCCACAGATCGCCGTCGAGTCCGGAAACAGGCCGGTTTGATAGCGTTCTGACCCCCTTTTGCAAGCATATGACGTGATTCCGAGGCTCAGAAACCCTCCCCGAGACCCCTTCTGCGCGCCCCTTGATCGTCCCGCGTTTTGGGCGGGTACAAGGTCAGGACGATGAAGAAGATTCTCCTGTGCGTCCTGCTTCTCCTGTGTTCGAACGCATTCATGAACACCGCGTGGTACGGTCACCTGAAGTTCAAGGACTCGCCGATCTTCATTACGATCCTCGCGAGCTGGGGCATCGCCTTCTTCGAGTACTGCTTCCAGGTGCCGGCCAACCGCATCGGAAGCGGCGCACTCACCGTCACCCAGCTCAAGGTCATCCAAGAGGTCATCTCCCTGAGCACGTTCGCGGTCTTCTCGTTCGTCGTCTTCAAGGATCGTCCGACCACGAACCACGCCATCGCCTTCGCCCTGATCGTCGCGGCGGCCTACTTCGCGGTGAAGAAGTGACGGGTCTCCGATCTGCGCGCCTCGGGGTGGTCGGGTAGGTTTCCTCGAAGTGGCGCGGGGCGAGAGGGATCGGAGGCTGGGCAGTTGGACGATTCCGCTCGCCTCTGCGGTCGTCCTCGCCTGCATCCTCGCCACCTTCTGGATCACCTTTGACCGCGTCCGGTCGGTGCTCGACACCAAGGACTGGGTCGCGCACACGTACGAGGTGCGAGCCGGGCTCGAGACCGTCTACGGTGGGGTGGCGGCGGCGGAGAGCGACGTTCGCGCCTACCTGATCTCGAAGGACGCGCCGTCCTACGACCGCTTCGTGAGCTCCGAAGGCAGGGTCCAAGAGTCCATCGCCGAGATCGCTCGCCTGACCCGCGACAACGCGAGCCAAGGGCCGCGGATCGCCAGGCTCCGGGAAGCCGTCGCTTTTCGTTACCGGGCGATGCACCGGACGGTGGACGTCCGCCAGGGTCATGATCTCGACGAATCGTTGACGATCCTACGCTCGGGAGCCCGAAAGGGTGAGGGACTACGGGCTATGGCCGAGGTACGGACGAGCATCGAGGCGCTGGCGAGCGAGGAGCGACGGCTTCTCCTCGTGCGCAAGGAACGAAGTCTTGGGCAGACGTTTCAGGCGGAGGTCTCCTTCGCGTTCTCGCTGGTCATCGGCGTCGTGCTGATCACGGCCTTCGGCCTGCTGTCCAACCGCCTCGTCGTCCAGCGTGAGGCGGCGGCGGACGAGGAGCGAGCCCTTCGTGCGGAGGTCGAGGCGGAGAACGAGCGGACGAAGGCGGCGGAAGCCCGCTTAGAGGCGACGATGATCGATCTCCGCCGCAGCAACGAGGAGCTGCAGAGCTTCGCGTTCGTCGCGTCCCACGACCTCCAGGAGCCGCTCCGCAAGATCCGCGCCTTCTCGGATCGCGTCCGACGCCGCGCGGGCGACGCGCTGGACGACGAGTCGAAGGACTCCCTTCGGCGCGTCGAGGCGGCGGCGGATCGGATGCAGCGCCTGATCCTCGACCTGCTGGAGCTCTCGAGGATCACCACCAAGGTCCGACCGCGCGCGACGATCGACCTAGGCGAAGTGATCGACCAAGTCGCGGACGACCTTCAGACGAGGCTGGAGGAAGGCGGTCGGGTGGTCTACAGCCCCCTCCCCACGATCTTCGCCGATCCAGCGCAGATTCGGCAGCTCTTCCAGAACCTGATCGCGAACGCGCTCAAGTTCAGGCGCGAGGGGGTGTCTCCCAAGGTCACAATCGAGGCCAGGCCACGATCCGACGGGCGGATCCTCATCGAGGTGAGGGACAACGGCGTCGGGTTCGAAGAGAAGTACGCCGAAAGGATCTTCGTGGTGTTCCAGCGGCTGCACGGTCGCGGCGAGTACGAAGGCTCCGGGATCGGTCTCGCGATCGTGCGCAAGATCGTCGAACGGCACGGTGGGACGATCGTCGCCGAGGGCACGCCCGGCGAGGGCGCGACCTTCCGCTTCGACCTTCCGGGAGGAACGGCGGCGACCGGAAACGCTGCAGTAGAATCGGGCGAAGCGGAATGAGCAAAGACATCAAAGCGATCGTGATCCTGATGGCCGACGACGATCCGGAGGACGTGATGCTCGCGCGGGACGCCCTGGCCGAGAGCCGTCTCGCGAACGTCCTGAACGTCGTCCAGGACGGGGAACAGCTTCTCGACTATCTCCACCAGAAGGGCAAGTACAACGAGGCTAACGCGCCCCGCCCCGGACTGATCCTCCTAGACCTCAACATGCCGCGTCTCGACGGTCGCGAGGCGCTGGCCCGCATCAAGAGCGATGCGAGCTTGCGCCGCATCCCCGTCGTGGTGCTGACCACCAGCAAGGCGGAGGAGGACGTGTTCCGATCCTACGACCTCGGCGCGAATTCGTACATCACGAAGCCGGTCACCTTCGATTCGCTCGTCAACGTCGTGCGCGGCCTCGCCGAGTACTGGTTCGGCATCGTGATGCTCCCCGGCGATGACGCGTCCTGACCGCGCCCTGCGGATCCTGATCGTGGACGACGATCCCGACGACCGCTTCCTCACGGAGGCGACCCTGCGCGAGGCGCGCCGGGCGGAGTTCATCGCCGAGCACGCGACGAGCGCCCTCCAGGGAAAGGCCAAGATGCTCGCCGGCAGATTCGACGTCTGTCTCCTCGACTATCAGCTCGGCGCGATCGACGGCGTCCAGCTCTTTCGCGAGGCGAGCGAGGAAGGGTACGCCACGCCGACCATCCTTCTGAGCGGCCAGGACGATGGGGACATCGCCGACCTCGTGCTCCAGACCGGACTCGCCGACTACCTCGAGAAGCGAAGCCTCGACGCGGCGATCTTGGAGCGGACCATTCTCTACGCTCTGGAGAGGAACGCCGCCCGACGGGAGATCATCGAGCTGAACCGAAGCCTGGAGGCGAGGGTTCAGGAGCGGACCTATGAGCTGGAGAGCTTCTGCTACAGCGTCTCCCACGACCTCCGCGCCCCGCTCCGCGCCATCAACGCCACGAGCGCGATCCTGAAGGAGGACTTTGGAGCGAGCCTGCCGGTGGAGGCGGTTCAGGAACTCGACCGGCAGGCGGAGGCGTCGGGCCGGCTGGGAACCCTGATCGACGACCTGCTGCAGTTTGTGCGCCTGGGCCAGACCGAGGCCCGGCGTTCGCCCTTCGACATGACCCTCGTCGCGCGGGCGGTCAGCGACGAGCTTCACATCGACGCGACGATCCAGGAAGGAATGATGGCGGTGGGTGACGCAGGGCTGGTCCGACTCCTGGTCATGAACCTTCTGGACAACTCCGCGAAGTTCTGCGGCGGGAAAAGTCCCTGCGTCGAGATGACCCAGGTCGGCGAAATCTTCTCCGTGCGGGACCAGGGCATCGGCTTCGATCCGAAGTACGCCTCGAAGCTCTTCCGCCCCTTCGAGCGTCTGCACCCGGAGAACAACTTTCCGGGCACCGGCATCGGGCTAGCCAACGTCAAGCGGATCGTCGATCGGCACGGCGGTCGGGTCTGGGCCGAGAGCGAACCCGGAAGGGGCGCGACGTTCTCCTTCACGCTAGGGTAACGAATGGCCCCTCGGGAGCGTCGTTAGTGCGTATGCCGCTCGCCGCATTGTGCCTCGCCCTGCTTGCGCCTCCCGATCCGACCACGATCACGCTCTCGCGCAAGTTCGCCCGCGGCGAGAAGCTGGCCTACAGCGTCACCTCGCACATCACGGCGGAAGAGCGGCAGAAAGGCCTTGAGACGTTTATCCCGTCGGATCTCGACATCGACTACGGCTTCGATTTCGTCGTCCAGTCGGTCAATGCCGACGGCCTTGCGGTCATGCGGTACCAGAGGCCGACGATCAAGGAGACCGAAGGCGAGACGAGCAGATCGGCTCCGAAGCCGAAGGTGGAGAAGGTCAACTGGATCAATCTCCTGACCGTCTCACCGGTCAACGAGCTTATCGAGGCGAAGGACATCGCGCCGAAGAAGCCTGCCGCCAAGAAGCCCGTCAATGGCCGGCGATACGGCCTTGCGGCTGGCGCACGACGACAGGCCCCGATCTTCGCCGAGTACATCGGCGAGATGCACCGGCTTGCCCTCTTCATCGGCGGCTTGGACTCCGGCCTCGACTTCGCCCCCAAGCTGCCCCTTGAGCCGGTGAAGGTCGGCGACACCTGGAAGCGCACGGTGGGCTATCAGCCCCAGAAGCTCCAGGGCAAGGAGAAGAACAAATCGGCGGTGCAGCGGCTCGACTACGTCTACACCTACCTTGGCCCGATGAAGGTGGACGGCAAGAGCATCCTGCGGATCCAGGCGAGGCTCGACCTTAACTCGGATCTCGCGGACTACCTGAAGACCCTCATGGTCGATAGCGGGATGAACGAGGGACAGACCAACCTGAGGACGATGCCGCTCCACATGAAGGCGGTCATCGACTTCGATCTGGACCCGAAGACCCGCCACACCCTCTTGGCCGCCGCCCGAAGCGAGGGTGGATTCGAGCTGCTCGTCAAGGAGGACGAGGAGGCCTACTACGAGGAGCGCTTCAAGGGAAGGACGAACCTCGAGCTGGTGGGTCGAAGGCTGTTGCCGGTCAAGTAGCCCTCACGGGATACACTCTGGAGCATGAGCAAGAACGCGCCCGGCGTGCGCTATGCGGAGGTGTACCGGGAAACGGCTGAGACGCGCGTCCAGGTCGTCCTGGACTTGGACGGCGGCACCCGGCGCGACATCTCGACGGGCGTTGGCTTCTTCGACCACATGCTCGCCCAACTGGCATTCCACGGTCACATCGACCTGGGCATCAGCGCCGAGGGCGACCTGCACATCGACGACCATCACACCCTGGAGGACGTCGGCATCGTGCTCGGGCAAGCGCTCGCCCAAGCGCTCGACGGCGGCGAGCCGATCGCCCGCTACGGATCGAACCACACGCCGATGGACGAGACCCTCGTCCTCGCGGCCGTCGATGTCTCCGGTCGGGGAATGCTGACCTGGGACGTTCCCTTTGTCAGGGAGAATCTCGGCACGATGGGCACCGAGTGCGTCCGCGAGTTCTTCCGCGCGCTTGCGACCCACAGCGGAGTGACAATCCACCTTCGTAAGATCTGCGGCGAGAACGACCATCACGTCTGCGAGGGCGTCTTCAAGGCGTTTGGGCGGGCCTTGTACGATGCGACGCGTTCGAGTGACCGGTACGCTTCGCCCTCGACCAAAGGCAAGAGAGACTAGACTTTGGTCACGATCCTCGACTACGGCATCAACAACCTGAACTCGATCGCGCGGGCGGTTGAAAGCCTGGGCCACGAATATCGGGTGAGTTCCAACCTTCCGCGCGATACGTCGAAGCTCATCATCCCTGGGGTTGGCGCGTTCGGCGCGGCCATGCAGGCTCTGCGACCTCTCCGCGACGACATCCGCGCCTTCGGAGGGGGAGGCGGACCGGTCATGGGCATCTGCCTCGGGATGCAGCTCCTCTTCGATCGCAGCGCCGAGCACGGCGAGCACAAGGGCCTCGGACTCGTCGCTGGCCACGTTGACTATCTTCCGCCCGCCCCAGGTCTCAAGGTGCCGCACATGGGTTGGAGCCCTCTGCATTATCGAAGCCGCGTGGCGTTGGCCGAGGGCGGCGTCGAGGACGAGCAGGTCTACTTCGTCCACTCGCTTCACGCCGTCCCCGACGATCCAGAAACCGTCCTCGCCACCGCGACCCATGGGATCGAGTTCAACGCCGTCGTCCGCCGGGACAACGTCTGGGGAGCGCAGTTCCATCCCGAGAAGAGCGGCTCGGTCGGGCTTCGGATGCTTGGGCGGTTCCTCGCTTGACCATCCTGCCCGCCATCGATCTTCGGGGAGGGAAGTGCGTGCGCCTGGTTCAGGGCGACTACGGCCGGGAGACCGTGTACGGCGACGATCCCGTCGCCGTCGCGTTGGGCTTCGAGGAGGAGGGCGCAGAGTGGATCCACATCGTCGATCTCGATGGCGCGAAGGCCGGTCGTCCGGTGGAAGCGCACCTGAAAGCCTTGAGCGCGATTCGCCGAGTCTCGGACGTCAAGATCGAGTTCGGTGGCGGCATAAAGGACGAGGACGGTCTCGTCGCCGCACTGCAGGCGGGCGCGAGCCGCGTCGTGCTGGGCTCGGCCATCGTCAAGGACCCCGCCTTCGCGCGCCGCACCTTCGTCCGGCTGGCCGACCGCGCGGTTGCGGGTATTGACGCCCGCGACCGCCGAGTGGCCGTCCACGGCTGGCTGGAGACCAGCGAGATCGACGCGGTCGAGATGGCCGTTCGGGTCCGCGACATGGGCGCCCGGCGAATCGTCCTCACCGACATCGCGCGGGATGGGATGCTGACCGGCCCGAACCTAGATCTCCTGCGCGAGGTCCATGTGGCGTGTGGCCTGCCCATCGTCCAGAGCGGCGGCATCGCGTCGCTCCAAGATCTGAACGACCTGTTCTCGCTTGACGCCGACATGCCTGAGGGGGTTATCACCGGCAAGGCGGTCTACGAGGGCCGCTTCACCGTTCGTCAGGCCGTCGCGCACGCGCGGCATTTGGCACTCGTCTGAACGGGTACACCATAGACGATGCTTACCATGTTCGCCGTGCTGGCAACGTTGCAGACGGGACCGGCGCTCGAGGAGCGGGTCGAGGTCGCCCTTTCCAAACTGACGCTGGAGGAGAAGGTCGACCTCATCGCGGGCGTAGACGGCTTCTACGTCCGCGACATTCCCAAGGCCGGGCTGCCGCGGCTGAAGATGTCGGACGGACCCGTTGGCGTCCGGAACGACGGGCCGACCACCGCCTACCCGGCGGGCTTCACCCTGGCGGCGACGTGGGACCCTGAGCTGGCCCATGCTTTCGGGACGGCCATCGGGCGCGACGCTCGCGCGCGCGGCGTCCACATCTGGCTCGGGCCGGGCGTGAACCTCGCCAGGATCGTGCAGAACGGTCGCAACTTCGAGTACCTGGGCGAAGATCCGTTCCTTGCAGGGCGCACGGCGACGGAGATCGTGAAGGGCGTCCAAGGTCAAGGGGTGGTCGCCACCGTGAAGCACTTGGCGGGCAACGAACACGAGAGTGACCGGAACAACGACGACTCCGTGCTCGACGAGCGGACGCTGCGCGAGCTGTACCTGAAGCCGTTCGAGATGGTCGTCAAGGACGGCAAGCCGGGCGCGGTGATGACGAGCTATAACCTGCTCAACGGGGTCCATGCGAGCGAGAGCCGTCCGCTGATGACGGACATCCTTAAGGGTGAGTGGAGCTTCGACGGGCTGGTGATGAGCGACTGGGGCGGGGTGCATTCGGCGCGCGGGCCGTTTCTCAACGGGTTGGATCTCGAGATGCCCGATCCGCAGTGGATGAGCCGCGCGAACCTGCTGCCGGGTCTGAAAGATGGGACGTTGCCGGTCGCGGCGTTGGACGACAAGGTTCGGCGCATCCTGCGGGTGGCATACCGCATGGACTGGGACGCGCGACTCCAGAAGGACCCAACGATCGCGCTCGACGATCCGCAGAACGCCGCGGCGGCGATCCAGGTCGCGCGCGAGGGCACGATCCTGCTGAAGAACCAGGGCGGTGTGCTTCCCCTGAAAGGGAAGCGGATCCTCGTGGTCGGGCCGAACGCCGACCCGGCGATTACCGGCGGCGGCGGCAGCGCCTACACGACGCCGGTTCGATCGGTGAGTGTCCGCGAGGCGCTGACGCGGATCGCGCCTGCGGGGACGTCGGTGGAGTACCGCGAGGGAGTACCCAGTCTTGAGAATGCGTATGCGGCCACGACATTCGATGGTCCGGTCAAGCTTGAGGCGTATGGCGGAACGAACCTCGAGGGTCAGCCATTCATCACGCAGAACGTTGACGTCATCGAGCTACCCCATCTGTCAATGGTCAACACTTCGATGCGGTGGACCGCCCGCTACCTTCCGAAGGAGTCGGGAGAACACCGGCTGTTGATGCGCACGGACGACGGTATGCGGGTGTTCATCGGCGGCAAGAAGGTGTTCGACGCATGGCACGATCAGGCGGCCACGAACTACACGGTTCCGGTCGAGCTTACGGCGGGCAAGCCGGTGGAAGTCGTCGTCGAGTATTACCAGGGCACCGGCGACGCGGTCGCGAGGTTCGGGATCGTTCGCTCGGCCGACTCCAGCCTGG
The DNA here is from genome assembly GCA_964245875.1 of uncultured Fimbriimonas sp. Classification (GTDB taxonomy): domain Bacteria; phylum Armatimonadota; class Fimbriimonadia; order Fimbriimonadales; family Fimbriimonadaceae; genus Fimbriimonas. The sequence goes on from CAXTOO010000069.1 coordinate 14,459, forward strand.
AAGCGGAGCTTCCAGGCGCGCAGGTGCAAGCCGCGGACGCAGTGATCGCCTGCGTGGGCTTCCGGGGAAAGGGTGAGTCTTACGAAGGAGAGGGAAGCGACCGGCCCTGGGAGCTTCCGGCGGAGCAGGTGGTGATGCTGAAGCGGCTCACGTCGCTGAACAAGCACGTCGTCGTCGTGCTGAACGCCGGGGCAGGGGTGGCGACGAAGGACTGGATCGACGGCGTGGCCGGGTTCATTCAGGCAGGGTATCCGGGCGGAGAGGGGAACCTCGCCCTGGCGGAGATCCTGTACGGCAAGACGAGCCCCGGAGGCAAGCTGCCGACCTCGTTCCCCGCCGATCTCGCGGGAACGTACTACGCGGCGGCGTACCCGTCGGTCGACCACAAGATGGTGTACCGCGAGGGACCGTTCATTGGATACCGCTGGTTCGACCGGAACAGCGTGAAGCCGCTATACCCGTTCGGCTTCGGACTGTCGTACACCACGTTCGCGCTGTCGGGCGCAAAGGTGGTCGGAGGCGGCGAGACGAAGGTGAGCGTGACGGTGAGGAACACGGGCAAGGTGGCAGGCGACGAGGTCGTGCAGCTCTACGTCGAGCCTCCTGCCGGGCATGTCGCGCGCGCGCCGCGCGAGCTACGGGCGTTCAAGCGGGTGCGCCTCGCGCCGGGCGAGTCGCGGAGGGTCGAGATGAGCTTCAACAACCTCGATCTCGCCCGTTGGGACGTGACGGTTCACAAGTGGGTCGTCGATCCGGGGAGCTACCGTCTGCGGATCGGCACGTCGTCGCGCGACCTGCCGCTTTCGCTGACCCTCAAGGTGGGAGTACAGTAGAGGCTCACGATTGCCGACGATCGCTGACAACGGCCCGCAGGGATCTGAGCCATTGTCAATGATGTCCGCAACGGTCGGCAATCGTAGGCCCGTCGCCTACGCCGCCTTCTTCCGCGCCGCTCACCGGAATGTCCACGAACGAAGTCCGCCTCCCCGTCGCGAGCTCCACGAAGGCGTACCGTGCGGCGTAGGCGCCGAGCCTCACCGTGAACGACACGTCGTCCCCCTCGCTCGTCTCGAAGGGCGCGAAGCTCACCGGCGTGCTGGAGGAGCAGTGAAAGTTCACCGAGCTCGCGGAAGCGGAAGCCACGCCGGAGATCGTCGGCGCGAACTGCTCCCCGCTCGGCGGGCTGCTCGGCGGCGTACCGATGTTGTTGTGAGCGCTCAGCCACATGTTGCTGAGGCTACGGTAGTAGCCGTAGCCGGAAATCGGCACTCAACGTACCGGTGCCACAGGGGAGGCCCTGCCTTTTCTCACAATTTCCGCCTGCGTGGCATGGACCTTGCCTTTGGCTCCCGCCTGCGGCTCAACGATGGCAAGCGGACAACCCGTCTGGACGATCTCGCTGA
>CAXTOO010000070.1:0-15739 GCA_964245875.1 uncultured Fimbriimonas sp.
GTGCACCGAGCCGTCGGGCGACACGTACGCCTTGCGGAACGCCTCGACCACGCCCCGGTGCAACGCCTCGTACTTCGCCGCGTCCTCCTCCATCCCCAACACCCGCGCCGAGCGGGCGAGAAGGTCCGCGCTGTAGGCGAAGTACGCCTCGTAGATGAGGTCGTTCGGCGTGTTGTCGGCCACGTTGAGCCAGTCGCCGAAGCAGTGGAACCTGTCTGGCGGCAGCAGGTCGGGCTTGCTCCGCGCTTGGGTAAAGTCCACGAACCGCTTCATCGCCGGGTAGTGCTCCGCGAGCAGGCGCCGGTCGCCGTACACGTCGTAGATCGTCCAGGGGCAGATCACGCCCGCATCGGCCCACGCCGGGCCACCGTCGTCGCCGCCCATGATCGTCGGCGCGAACTGCGGGTAGTTGCCGTCCGCAGCCTGGTCGTCGTCCACCGACACGAGCCACTTCGCGAAGAACGCCTGCACGTCCGTGTGGGTGCTCGCCGTGCGGACGTAGGCCTGCGCGTCGCCCATCCATCCCAGCCGCTCGTCGCGCTGCGGACAGTCCGTGGGAATGTCGATAAAGTTCATCCGCTGCGTCCACCACGCATTCCGCGCGAGCCGGTTCAGCATCGGGTCGCTGCACTCGAACCGCCCGGTCTCCGGGGTCGCGCTGCTGATCGCAACCGCCACGATCTCGTCCGGCGCCGGCGCGTGGCCGAGGCCCGTGACCCTCAGGTAGCGGAAGCCGTGGAACGTGAACCGCGGCTCCCACTCCTCGACGCCCTTCCCCGCGAAGGTGTACGCATCGGTCGCGCGGGCCGAGCGCAGATTCGCGGTGTAGGGCGTGCCGTCAGGGCTCAGTGCCTCCACGAACTGCATCCGCACCGTCCCACCCGCCTTGCCCTTCGCCCGAAGGTGCGCGAAGCCCGCGAGGTTCTGCCCGAAGTCCAGCACGTAGCCGTCGCCCTGCCTCGTCACCTTGACCGGCTTCAGCCGCGCGTACGGCAGAACCGGCACACCGGGGAAGGGCTCGACCTTCGCCTTCACGTCCGTCGCCACATAGGGCGTTCCCCAAACGATCTTGGAGGGACGCGCGTCGTACTCCTCGCCGATGAGGAAGTCCTGCACCCGCGTCGCCCCGGAGGCGGCGCTCCAACGCTCGTCGGTGCCGATCGTCGTCTTCGTGCCGTCCGCGAACACCAGCTCGACCTGCATCCGAAGACGAGGCCGCTCGCCGTAGTGCGCCCTCTGCCCCGAGTAGCCCACGTACCCCGAGTACCAGCCGTCGCCCACCTCCGCGCTCACCGAGTGCTCGCCCCTCTGAAGAAGCCGCGTCACGTCGTAGCCCTTGGCATAGACCCGCTTCCGGTAGTCCGTCCAGCCCGGCGCAAACCGGTCCTCCGACACGCGCTTGCCGTCGAGGTAGAGGTCGACGAGGCCCAGCGCGGTGACGTACGCCGTCGCCCGCACGAGACCGGGCAACACCTTGAACGTGCGGCCGTACACCACCGACGGCCGGTGCAGCTTGCCCCCCGCGAAGCGGCCCCAAGACCCGCCGCCGTACGCCGCGACCACCCGCGCGGTCGCGCCGTCCTCCGTCCAACTCGCGTCGGTCGCCACGACCGTATCGCCCGCGACGAGCCGCGCCAGTAGCCCGGCGGGACCGGGAGCCGCGTTCTCGGCCTCGATGCGGATCGTGTTCTCGCCCGCCTTCAGGAAGCCGGCGACCTCGAGCGTCGTCGGCTTGCGCCAGGAGTCCGTGGAGAACGGGATGCTCTTGACCTCCCGACCGTTGATCGTCACCGCGAAACGGTCGTCGGCAGTCAGCACCAACGTCGCGCTCTTCGGCGCCGACGCGAGCGCGAACGTCTTCTCGAACGTTCGCTTCACCGCCGGCACGTCGGGTCCAAGATCCTTCGCGCTCCAGATCCAAGACGCTCCGTCGAAGCGGTGGGCGGTCGGGTCGTCGCCGTCCGGCGCGTCCCACCCGATCCACTTCCCCTTCCAGTCCTTCTCGTTCAGAAGCCCGACGGAGAAGCGGGCGGGCGCGCTCCAGGCCGACGGCGCGCCCTTCGCGTCCCACGTGCGAACGGACCAGTACGCCGCCTGCCCGCTCGCCAGCGGACGCCCGGCATACTCGACGCCGTACTGCGCGGACGAGCCGACGCGCCCCGTGTCCCACAGTTCCCTCCCGCCGGGCCCCGCGCCCACCCGAACCTCGTAGGCCGTCTGCCGCAGACCGCGCAAGTCGGCCCTCGCCGCCCGGAGCTTCCACGAAAGCGCCGGCTGCGCCCTTCCGATCCCCACGGGGTTGGGCAGGCTCTCGCAGCGCAGGGCGTAGGGCACGAGCGTAGGGATGGGCATCACGGACCCCATTCTACTGGCTCGCGGTTCTTGCGATTAAGAGAATAGCAGGGACCCCGAGGCACCGTCTGTATGACAGAATTTTCACGGACACCATGTTAAGGCGGGGCGTCTAATAGCCTACGATGGAACGAAAGACGGGCCTCTCGCCCCGACAGACGGAGATCATGCGGCTCGCGGCGGGCGGCATGACGGACAAGGAGATCGCCCAGGCGACCGGCCTCTCGCTCGGCACTCTGCGAAGCCACTGGGACCGGATGCGCGCCCGCCTCGGCGCGAGCAGCCGCGGCGAGGTGATCGCCCGCGCCGCCGAGGACATCCGCCTCGCCCTCGCGAACGAGGTCGACATCCTCCGCCACGTCCTCAGCCAGCAACGCACGTTCGTCTGGACCGCCACCGCCGACGGCGTGGTGGACTACGTGAACGACTGGTTCGAGAAGTTCAGCGGCCTCCCCCAGGAAGAGCTCCTCGGTTCGGGATGCCGCGTCCTCATGCCGGAGGAGCAGCAGGTGGAAAGCCGCGACCGATGGAACGAAGCCCAGCGCCGGGCCTCGGGCTACCGGGCGCGGGTGCTCTTCCGCTCGGCGAAGGGCGAGCTCGTCCCGCACCGCATCGAGCTCTCGCCGCTCCAGATGGTGGACGGTCGCGTCGTCCGATGGATCGGAACGGCCCGGGAGGAGCGCGTCCAAGCCGAGGTCCCGGTTCGAGAGCTGCTCGCCGCCTGACTCTTCGTCCGCCCTGTAGCCGCGGCATGCACCCGCGCCGTGTCCGGTCAGCGTCCCAGTCCCAGTCGGCGAGCGTCTTCCCTTGCCCTTGGGCGAGACGCTCCCGTGGATGTTGACCATGTTCACCCCCATCTTCGCGAGGAAGCGGGCGTTCGCCGCCATCTCCTCGGGCTTGAGGTGCCACTCACCCGCGGTCTTCTCGTTCAGGGATCGAAGGTCGAGGAGCGCCGGCCTCATGCCGTCGCCTGGGTAGGCGAAGGCCCAGGTTGCGGGGGTTTGAAGTACGAGGGAGGCGAGAAGGGGGATCATGGCGACCCTGCCGATCTCCATTATAAATCTTTGCACGCCCTGTAGCCGCGCGATGCACTTTTGCCCGCGCCGCGAAGCGATCCGCCAACTCGCCCCATACCACCTGGCATTGAACCCGAATCAGAACGAGAGAATCCCCTAAAATCATCCCCAAGGTACCGTCCCTCCATGAAGCAGTCGTTCTGCCTTCCCTGCTTCCGCGCACTGGACCAACCCCTCGAAGGCCTCTTCCGAGAGGCGAAGTCCATCGGCTACGCCGCGACCGAGCTCTGGCGACCGGAGCCGGGCGACGGCGCCTCGCCCCCCCGCGAGGCGGGCGCGACCGGCAACGAGTCCCTCGAAGAGATCCACGACGCCGCCCGGGCTGCGGGCCTCACCGTAGCCTCCTTCACCGGCCACGACTCCATCGATCACGGCCTCAACGACCCCACCGAATGGGATCGCATCGAAACCGAACTGGCGCTTTCCATCGACCGCGCCGCAAGACTCCTCATCCCCGGCGTCATCGTCTTCTCCGGCGCGCGAAGGCCCGGCGTGTCCGACGCCCACGGCCTCGCGCTCTTCGTCCGGGGCGCGCGCCGCGTCGTTCGCCACGCCGAGGAGCGCGGCGTGAACCTGAACCTAGAGATCCTCAACTCCCGCGTCGACCACCCAGGCTACATGGCCGACACCGTCGACTGGGCCGTCGCCGCCTGCGAGGCCGTCGCCTCGCCGCGCCTGAGGCTCCTCTTCGACGTCTACCACGTCCAGACGATGGAGGGCGACCTCCTCCGCGGCCTCCGACGCGCCGCCCCCCATCTCGGCCACGTCCACACCGCCGGCGTCCCCGGACGCCACGAGCTTGACGACCACCAGGAGATCAACTACCGTGCGGTGGGCCGAGAACTAAACAAACTTGGCTACGAGGGCTACGTCGGCCACGAGCTGTTCCCCAAGGGCGACCGCCTCGAGGCGCTCCGCTCCGCCTTCGAGGCGATGTCGTGAGTCCCTTTGGGAGTGAGGGAGCTTGCTCGCGCCTTTCACCGGCGAGCTTGCTCGCCAGACCCCGTAGAATGAATCCATGGAAGTCGCCCCCGACCAAGGCACCCTGGACCACGCCTTCCCGCGCCTGACCGAGGCGCAGATGCGCACGCTCGAGCCGCTGGGCACGGTCTACAGCGTGCCCAAAGGGCGTGAGGTCTGGGCGGCGGGCACCCCGAACATCGCCATGTTCATGGTGGTCTCGGGCACCATGCGCGTCGTCGACGGACGGAGCCGTGTAGAGATCGCGCGCCACGGGCCGGGCAACTTCTCCGGCGACATCGATGTGATCAACGGCCGCCCCGCCATCGTCGCCGCCGAAGCGGAGGAGAACCTGGAGCTGATCCGCGTCCCCGGCGAATGCGTCCGGAAGCTCGTGGGCGAACACCCCGAGATCGGCGAGCTCGTCCTGCGCGCCTTCCTCCTCCGACGCGCCCTCATGCAGGCGAAGGGCAAAACCGGCGTCCTCGTGGTCGGCTCCCGCTTCAGCCCCGACTCCCTGCGCATCCGCGAGTTCCTCGCCCGCAGCCGCTATCCCCTGACCTGGGAGGACACCGAGTCCAGCCCCGATGCCCAGCGTCTGCTCGAAGAGTTCGAGGTCTGCGAAAGGGACACCCCCCTCGTCGTGCTGCCCGACGGCACCGTCATGCGGCGACCCTCCACCGCCGACCTCGCCAAGGCCCTCGGCGTCATCCGGCCCATGACCGACGACGTCGTCGACGTGGTCGTCGTCGGCGCGGGACCCGCCGGCCTCGCGGCGGCCGTCTACGGCGCGAGCGAAGGCCTGAACACCCTCGTCCTCGACAGCGACGGCCCCGGCGGCCAGGCGGGCACGAGCAGCCGCATCGAGAACTACATGGGCTTCCCGCTCGGCATCAGCGGCCAGGACCTCGCTGACGGCGCCATCGCCCAGGCGGAGAAGTTCGGCGCGCGCCTCGTCGCCCCCGCCCGCTCGATGAAGCTCACCTGTGCCGACGCCGGCCTCCACGAGATGGAGATCGAAGGCGTGGGCCGGATCGTAACCCGCTGCGTCGTCCTCGCCACCGGCGCGCGCTACCGCGAGCTCGGCGTCCCCCGCCAAGAGGAGTACGAAGGCCGCGGCATCTACTACGCCGCCACCAACGTCGAGCGTGTCCTCTGTGGCGACGCCCCCGTGGCCGTCGTCGGCGCGGGCAACTCGGCGGGCCAGGCCGCCGTCTTCATGGCCGACAAATCCTCCCACGTCTTCCTCGTCGTGCGCGGCGACGACCTCCGCAAGTCGATGTCGAGCTACCTCGCCGTCCGCATCGAGGGCCTGGAGCGCGACGGCAAACTGACCCTCCTCCTGGACTCCGAGATCTGCGAGTTGCGCGGCGCGCACGAGCTTCAGGCCGCGACCATCCGCAACGCCAAGGACGGCACCGTCCGCGACGAGCCGCTGTCCGCGATCTTCGTCATGATCGGTGCCGTCCCCCGCACCGACTGGCTCCGCGAAGACTCCAAGGTCGCGCTCGACGAGAAGGGCTTCATCCTCACCGGTGCCGACCTCGTCGCCCGCGACCTCTGGAAGCTCGGCCGCTCCCCCTTCCTCCTCGAGACCTCTTGCCCCGGCGTCTTCGCTGTGGGCGACGCCCGCTCCGGCTCCGTCAAGCGCGTCGCCTCCGCGGTGGGCGAAGGCTCCATGGCCATCGCCCTCGTCCACCAATACTTGGCAGGGAATTAGAAAGAGTAGCCCCTCTAACTCCCTAACCCCTCAGAACGTCCCCGCGTCCGAGTCGAAGTCCGCGTTCGTCATCGAGCTCGGCTTCCGCGACTTCGCACTGCTGTCGACCCGCAGCGTGTTGAACGAGCCGAGATGGCGTGTCGGGTAGTGCGTGTGCAGGGTGTCCGCGAGAGGAGGATAGAATCCCCAGTTCCAGCTCGTCGCCGAGGCCGGCGGCGTCGTGCGCGTGTCGGCGCAGCCGGGCGTCCTCGCGTGGTCCCAGACGATCACCGCCGCCTGGTTGTCGATCAAGCTCGCGGGCTTGCCCATCGGCCCGTACGACACGTAGCTCATCGCGTACCCCACCTGCCACTTCGATTCGCTCGGACACTTGAAGATCGCGTAGTTCTTGAAGTAGGGCTGCAAGATTCCCGCCTGGAAGTGCGGGTAGGGCGGCGCGGCGTCCGTCGCGACCGTGTTGTCGAACGGCGCCCACCACATCTCGTTCGGCCCCGTCCACACCGTCGGGCTGGCGTACTTGCAGGCGTGGACCTCGTCCGGGTTCTGCCCGGCGGCGGCCACGAGGTCCGGGCAGACGCGGTGGCGCGGGAACACGTCGTCGTCGTCCGTGCCGTAGATCGCGATCGCCAAGCCCATCTGCTTGACGTTGCTCAGGCAAGCGGTCTTCTTCGCCGCCTCCTTCGCCTGCGCGAACACGGGGAACAGGATCGCCGCCAGGATGGCGATGATCGCGATGACGACGAGCAGCTCGATGAGGGTGAACCCTGATTGACGATTTTGGATTGACGATTGTCGATTCATGGGGTGTTGCGGAACGGCTCCTCCCCTCTGGGGGAGGGTAGGGAGGGGGTGAGAAGAGCGGTTAGCGCCCCACGGGCGGCCCCCGCGCGTCCCCCGATGCGTAACCTCCATCTGGCAGCATCTCGTCGTCTGCCATCGGAACGAACGCCCGCACGTCCTCCGGCGTGTCGATATCGACGTTCGCCCCTGCGAACTCGACGACCTCGACCGTCTCCCCCCCACTCCGGATCAGATCGCGCGCGCCCTGGTCGCCCTTCAACGCTTCCAGACGCCCGAACTCCGACCGCCCGAACGCGCACGGCGCGCCCGCCACCCCGTCGTACGACGACGCCACGATCGGACGATCCTCCGAGACCCGCTCCGCCAGCGTCCGCAGGTGCGAAGGCGTGATCCGCGGCTGGTCTCCCAGCGCCACCACCACCGCCTCGGTCCCCGATCCCAGCGCCGCGACTCCCCGCGCGATCGAGCCGCCCATCCCCGAGGCCCAGTCGCCGTTCTCGACGATCCGCACCCGCAGCCCTCGCAAAGCCTCTCGGACCGCCCGCGCCTCCGCGCCCACCACGACGACGACCTCTGCCGCCGCCGACGCCAGCGCCGTCCGCGCCGCGTGCTCCACGAGCGTGCGGCCCAGGTAGGGCAACAGCTGCTTGGGCCGCCCCAGCCGGGACGACCCGCCCGCCGCGAGCAGCACCACGCCGAAACCCATAGCTAACCGGGTCTACGCGAGACGCCCAGACTCGTCGGCAAGGTGTCCGACTACGCGGAAACCCCGTAGTCGCCAGATGGTTCGTGCTGGCGGAGAGACCTACGGATTGTGCCCGCTCCCAACTATGGCATCAGACGAAGATCCCGATAATCCACCTTCACCAACGCCGACGCATCGTGGCTGCACGCGATCGGCCCGACGAGCACCGTCTTCGAAAGGACGTCGGGAACGCTCGCGAACTCTTTGTACACGCCGCTGACGTGGAGATAGAAGGCTGTGAACCTGCCGCCCTCCCGACAGAGAAGCAGGTGCAGTTCGTGCGAGCCGCCGCTCATAGCCGTCGGCGGCGCGCTCACGTCCACCCCTGGAGCGTCCCGATGGGCGAGTTGGACCTCGCCGCTGGGGAACGAGGAGAGCAGGACGAACGGCGCGTCGGGGGCCTCGGAGGCCCGAACCATGAGGCCGGCCTTGGTGTAGGCGTCAAGGTCCTCTATGTCTCGGATCACCACCGACAGGCTAAAGTCGCCGGTGGCCGCGCGGTGGAGGAACCGGAACTCGTCGCGCGAACCCCAAACGTCGCGACCGCCGCCGAAAAGCGAGAACGCCTCCCCCGCCTTCGAGAGTCCGCCCTTCAGCGCTCCACCCACGTCCGTCTGCGTCCACCCCTCAAGGCTCTCCTGCGGCGCCGTCGTCCGCCCCGCCGGAGCCTCCGGCAAGGGCCTTGGAACGTACGCCGGATCGCCCAGCGCCTTGCGCAGCGGCTCGTTCACCACTAGCGGCTGCGTCGCGAAATGGCGGAAGTACCCCTCGATCTCCGCCCTCGACGAGGTCGAGAAATCGATCTGCGCCGCAGGCTTCGCGTTCGACTCCATGCCCCAGAACGAACTCCCGATCCCGCCCTCACGCGTCTGGAGCTTGAGGCTCCACATCGTCGTCGCCCAGCCCAACCGCGCGTGCCGGTCGTACGTCCGCCGCATCATGTCCGCCCCGCCCGCCGCGTCGAACACCACGTTCATCTCGCCCACCAGGAACGGCGCGTCCAGCCTCTCGACCTCCTTCTGCACGTCCGACAGGGACGCGAGGTGCTTCTGCTGCGTCCGAACCGTCGGGTCTCCTCCGCCGAAGAGGCCGGGATAGTAGTGCATCTCGAATCCCACGTTCTTCCACCCGTTCGCCCTGGGATCGCCGTACGCCGAGAAGCCGCTGTAGTGGCCCATCGCGTACACCAGCTTGTCGGGATCGACCGCCCGGATCGCCCGCAGCGCCGACTCGAAGATCGGCTTATAAAGGCTCTGCGGCGTGTCGTAAGGCTCGTTCCAGACGTCGTACGCCACCACCGCCGACCGCTTGGCGTACCGCTTTGCGACCTCGCCCCAGAGCCACGCGAGCCGCTTCTGGTCCTCCGGGCTGTCCTTGATGTGGTTCTGCCCGGCGTGGCCCGTGTGGTCGTTCACGTTCTGCCCGCCCTGCACCCCGTGCATGTCGAGGATCGTGTACAGCCCGCTGCGCTCCGCCATGTCGACCGCCCGATCGACCCACTTCCAGGCGTCCTTCTTCAGCTGGAAGGGACGCCGGTCGTCCTCCATCAGCCGGTAGTTCAGGGGCAGACGAACGCAGTTGAAGCCGAACGTCGGCAGGATCCGCAGGTCCCGCTCGGTGATCCACGACGCCCGGTACGCGTCCATCAGACGCTCCTTCTCGGCCTCCCCGAACCGCCGCGCGAGGATCGCCTCCAGCTCGAACTGGTCCCGCGGCGTCTTCCCGTCGAGCGCCAGCATCCAGAACTCGATCACGAGCCAGTTGCCCAGGTTCGCCCCCTTCAAAAGCACCGTGCGCCCCGAGGGATCGACGAGGTCCCGCCCCCTTACGCGAAGCGCCGGGAGCGCGGCGAGAAACGGGCGAAGCCCTGTGGAGTGCGGCGATTCATCGCCGCTTTTGACAGGAGATTCAACTCCGTAATCGACGACAGCCTTCCCGCCGCCTCGCCGGGCTACTCGACTGACAATCTCGACCGGTGCATCAAGGCTCATCTGCCGGGGCCTCGTAGCCGCAGGATGCACTCGTGCCTGCGCCACGAAGCGGTCTGCCGGTCGGGGCGCCCGTAGACGCGGGATGGGTTGTGCCCGCGCCGCGAAGCGGTCTGCCAACCCGACGAAACCCGCTTGACAGACGGCGAAACTCTCCCAAGAACCCCGAAGGGGTTCCAGAAGGTAGCCGGGGGTCGAAGCCCTCTGGAAGGCAAGAGTCCCAGACCGCCCCTGAAGGGGTCGCACAACGATGCGGCCCGTTGTATCCCTCGCCAAAACCGAAGCGCCGCACTTCGACAGGTCCGACGACGAACAGGCCGCGGCCACCATGCCGAGGAGCGCAAGCAACATGGTCCTCAATGTACATGAAAAATTCACTGATAAATCGATTCATCGAAACGAGAAAGTGTGCCATGATTAATCGATCCATCGGAGAAAGCTCTCCGAGGGGCAATGACCATGGGCGTCACCATCAAGGAAGTCGCGAGGGCGGCGGGGGTCTCCTCCGCCGCCGTGTCGCGCGTCCTCCACGGACGAGGCAGCAACATCCGCGTGAGCGAGGCCCGCGCCAGCGAGATCCGGCGCGTCGCCGCCGAGCTCAGCTACGTCCCCAACGCCCTCGCCCGCAGCCTGCGCGTCAACCGCACCCACACGATCGGCCTCCTCTTCGAGAACTTCGACGGCATCGCCTCTGGCCCCCTCTACATCGTCGGCCTCCTCGACGGCGTCGCCCGCACCATCTTCCCCCGCCACTACCGTCTCACCATCCTCTCCGAGTTCGATCACGACAACGTCTTCGGCTCCCTCGGCGACGGCCGCCTCGACGGCGTCATCTGGTGCAAGATGGCCCGCGACGACCGGGTCCTCGAACAGATCCGCACCTGCCCCATTCCCATCGTCGCCATGAACGGCACGGGCGGCGAGGTGGGCGCGGCCTTCGTCGCCTGCGACAACCGCCAGGGCATCGAGCTCGCCCTCGACCATCTCGCCGAACTCGGCCACCGACGCCTCCTCTTCGTCAACGAGCGCGAGGAGGACGACGTCCCCGACCGCATCGAACGCCGCGACGCGTTCCTCGACGGCGCCGCCCGGCGCGGCCTGAAGGCCGACGCCGTCTCCTGGGGCTGGGACCTCGACGAGTTCGACGCCTACCGCGCCGCGGGCGGCGACCACACCGCGATCGTCGGCTGGAGCGAGCGCTGTGCCGCCGCCATCCTCAAGCGCGCCGACGCCCTCGGCCTCTCGCTCCCGCAGGACCTCAGCGTCGTCGGCTTCGACTCGACCGACTTCTGCGAGACCACCACCCCGCGCCTCACCGCCATCCGCCAACCCATTGGCGAGATGGCCGCCCGCGCGGCCACCACTTTGATCGACCTCATCGAAGGAACCCCTCTCGAAGGAGAGGCGCCCCGGCCCTCATCGACCCTCTTCCCCTGCACCCTGGACGTCCGGGGCAGCACGGCCCGACCGCCTCGAAGCTGAGACCAAGATGAAACGTCAATCTTCAATCCACAATCGTCAATCCGGGTTCACCCTCATCGAACTCCTCGTCGTCATCGCGATCATCGCCATCCTCGCGGCGATCCTCTTCCCCGTGTTCGCCCAGGCCAAGGCCGCCGCGAAGCGCGTCTCGGACGTCTCCAACCTCAAGCAGCTTGGACTCGCGAACATCATGTACGCCGGCGACTCGGACGATACGCTCTCGCTGGGACTCAATCAGGTGTGGGACCAAGCCTGGCCCGCGCTAACCTCGCCGTACGTCAAGAGCGGGAACATGAGTTCGGGCGCCATGCAGGGCAACAACGCGAACGCGGGCGCCGGCCTCTACCGCAGCCCGCTGGACACGAACTTCAACGTCGTCTCGTGGGCCACCGGTCCGGGAGCGAACGAGGGCGCCGCCGTCTCCTATGGGGCGAACGGCACGATCGGCACGAACAACGCAACCTTGATCGGCCTCTTCGGCAACGCTCTGGGCTCGTCCGTCTGCTACCCTTCCGCCACGACGACGTCCACGGCGCATCCCGCCGATACCGTCATGCTCGCGGACAAGTTCAACTCCGATGCGCAGAAGTACGGAAGCGCGGGCACCTTCAGTGCGTTCTGCGGAAGTGTGTTCAGCAACGTCGATTGGGCCGACTGGTGCGCCCCGCAAGAGATCCCGAACGGCAACTCGACCGCAGGCTGGCCCTGGATGTACAACAACACGGGGATTTATCCGAAGGGACCGGCGGGCGCGGTCTCCGTGCTGGGGAACGGACAGTCGAACTTCACCTTCCTTGACGGCCACACCAAGTCGATGAAGCCGGTCGCCACGAATCCCGACCCCGTCAACAATCCGGCCGCGAACCTCTGGGACGCCACCCGGCCATGAGCATCGCGTCGGGACACCGGAACTCGACGCTCGTCGCGGCTGCCCTCGTGGCGGTCGCGGCGGCAGGCTGCACAGGCTCCGACGGGGCGACCATGTCGGCGCAGGAGAAGGCCGCGTTCAGCGGCAACCCGACCGGCGGGGTCAAGCCCCCCCGGACCGACGCCCAGAACGCGGAGATCGCGGACTTCAAGAAGAACTTCGAGCGCATGCACCCGAGTAGCGCAAACAACGGCCAAGGCAAGCCGCCGGCATCCTCTGGCGGCTAAGGTCGCGAAGATCGACGGGGATTTCAGGGGCGAGGAATGTCCAAGCCAGAAGGCTCGCAGAGAGCTTCGGGGCACTCCCAACTCCGTTCTCCCCGACGACCTCACCCCCGCGCGGCGATGGTCTCCAGAGATGGCCCCCCTTGCCGTCGCGGTGCAGGAATCGCGATCGTCCTGACGACAAAGAGCCTCGAAGAGCTTGCCGAGGAGCAGGGCGACTGTCCGCCAACAACGCCCTGGCCTGGAATCGAGAGCTTTATGGACGATGATGGGTCGTAGGCCTTTCAGTTGGCCTTGGAAGACCGGTAATCGATGCCAGCGTCGCCTCGTTGCCGCTCAAGGAGCGCCGACCGACCAAGCTCGATGACTTCGAGAGGCTCCTCGAAGGACACCCCCTTGTTCTTTCGTTTGTGTCGCTAGGTGGCCCGCGGGCGTACCGGAGCCACTCTGAAGAGGGGCGGTCCCGTCCTTCCGTCTCCGTGGGGCCGGGGGATGTGCTACAATATACGACCGCGAGGCACTACAAGCTTGGTTTACGTCACCGTCCAGCCCAACGAATCGATCGACAGCGCCCTCAAGCGCTTCAACATGAAGCTCCAGCAGAGCGGCGTCCTTCGCCAGCTCAAGGAGCACAGCCACTACGAGAAGCCTAGCGAGAAGCGTCGCCGCCTGAGCCGCCGTCGCAGCAGCCGGAACTAGCGCCCCTCTCCTGAGTCTCAGCGCACCCACGGAGGGTGCGGCTACAACCGCTTTGCGGTTAGGGAGATGGGGTTTTGGTATGGAACCTCCCAGTCAGCACCGGGTCCACGTCGTGGACGAGACGCGCGAGCGTCTCGTCCACGACGCACTGCGTCGGGGTGTCCTCGCCGCCCTGGGGCGGGAGGGCGCGGCGCCGAGCGAGGTCACGGTGCTGCTCACGTCGGACGAGCGGGTCCACGATCTTAATCTCGCTTTTCGCGGGGTCGACTCGGCGACGGACGTGCTGACCTTTCCTTCCGGCGAGGGGGCGGACGGGGACGTCGCGATCGCGGTGCCGTACGCTCGGCGTCAGGCCGAGCGTCGCGGGGTGCCGTTCGAGACGGAGATCGCGTATCTCGCGATTCATGGCGCACTGCACCTGTGCGGCCTGGACGACGCCACGGAGGCCGAGGCCGTCGAGATGCGACGCCGGATGAGCGGCGCCGCCGTGGCGGCGGGCTTGCCGCCGGACGAGGCGTGGGGCTCGATCCTGCACGAGGAAATCGCCGGATGCTGAAGAAGCCCGGCGTCCCAAAGCCTTTCCAGGTGGCGATGGACGGCATCGTGTTCACGTTCCGCACCCAGCGGCACATGCGGTTCCACATCTACGTGGTGGTGATCGTGCTGCTGCTGGGCATCCTCGCGCGGCTGGGACTGCGCGAGATGCTGGTGCTGCTGTTCACGATCTCGCTCGTGCTCGTGGCGGAGATGTTCAACTCGGCGATCGAGGCGACGGTGGACCTCGTGTCGCCGAACTACAATCCCTTGGCGAAGTTCGCGAAGGACATCGCGGCGGGGGCGGTGCTCATCTCGACGATCATCGCGCTCGTGGTAGGCTCGATGCTGATGCTGGGCGAGAGCCGCTGGGAGGCGATCAAGCTCAACTTCAGCGGGGAGGGGCTGGCCCTGCCCTTCGTGCCGCGGATGCTCGTCGCCGGGGTGGTCACGTTCGCGATCGTGGTGATCGGCAAGGGACTGGGGAAACGTGGAAGGGTGCTGCAGGGCGGGCTGGTGAGCGGCCACGCGGCGTTCGGCTTCCTCTTCGCGGTGTCAACGGTGTTCGTGACGGACCAGCCGATCGCCTCGGGGATCGCGATCCTGCTCGCCTGCCTCGTGGCGCAGAGCCGCTACGAGGCGCGGTTCCACTCCGTCCTGGAGCTTAGCCTGGGGGCGTTCTTCGGCACACTGGTGGCGATCGTGTTCTTCGGGCTGGTGCCTCGTTGAGCTTCGTGCCCGACCTCAACCTGGGCGCGTGGCTCGGGTTCGGGATGCTGCTCCTGCTGCTGCTGAACGGCCTGCTGAACGCGGCGGAGGCGGCGCTCGTGGTGCTGCGTCCGCACCACGTCCGGGTGGTGAGGGAGAACGAGCCCCTGCGGGCGACGCGGCTCCAAGGGCTTTTGGACGACCGTGACACGCACGTCGTCGCGTGCGTGCTGGGAAGCCGCCTCGTGCGGGTGGGACTGATCCTGCTGGTGCTGGCCCTGGCCCCGGCGGTGGGGCTGGGCCTGGCGCGACTGGGAGGGCACGAGCTCAGCTACGGCTGGACGCTGGCGGGCACGGCGGCGCTGTTCGTGCTGGTCGCCCCGCTGAACCTCGTGTTCGGGGAGCTCGTGCCCCGCGCGTTCGGGGCCTCGAACGCGCTGCTGGTCCTAACGCGGCTGCGGCGGCTGGTGATCGGGGTCTCTTCGCTGCTGGCGGTGCCGGCGCGGGGCCTCGTCCGGCTCACGGCGCGGTTCGACGCGCGATTCGGCAACACGAACGAGGGGGCGTTGGAAGAGGAGATCAAGACGCTGGCGGAGAGCGGCGAGGAGTCGGGCCAGATCGAGAGCGACGAGCGCGAACTGATCCACTCGGTGTTCGAGTTCCGCGACACCATCGCCCGCGAGATCATGACGCCGCGCGTTGACGTGGATGCGATGCCGGTGCGGAGCGAGCCCACGGACGTGGTCCGGGTGATCGAGGAGACGGGCCACAGCCGCATCCCTCTTTACGAGGAGACGGACGACGACATCCTCGGGGTGGTCCACGCGAAGGACCTTCTGGGGGCGATGGCGCAGGGGCGGTCGGTCGACCTTCGGCGGCTGTTGCGGCCCATCCTGAAGGTGCCGGAGGGAAAGGGGGTCCACGACCTGCTAAGGGAAATGCGGGCGGCGCGGACGCAGATGGCGATCGTTCAGGACGAGTTCGGGGGCACGGCGGGAGTGGTGACGATCGAGGACATCGTGGAGGAGCTCGTGGGCGACATCGTGGACGAGTACGACGCGGAGGAGTCGGAGATCGTGGAGATGGACGGCGGGTGGCTCGTGAGCGGCAAGACGCACCTGGACGACCTTAACGAGCGGCTGGACACGGACTTCGAGAGCGACGCCTTCGACACGCTGGGCGGCTTCATCTTCGGGCAATTCGGGCGCCAGCCGGGGGAAGGCGAGTCGATCGTGCTGGATCGCCACCGGTTCACGGTGATGGAGACGGACGGTCGCCGAGTGGGTCGGCTCCGGGTGGAGGCGTGCCCGGAGTCGGAGATGGGCGACGGGGAGTGAGGGGGTGGGTGGTGACGGGTGGATGGGGACAAGTGACGGGTGTTTTTGGTTGTCCCTGCGAGCGCACGTCATAAATCGGCGAAGGGCTTCCTCCGGACTCTCTATTCCCCCCATCCCTTTCCACCTGGAAGCGACGCCAACGGACCTTGAGCTGCACGGTCTTGCGTCGTCTCCCTCGGCGGACC
>CAXTOO010000071.1:0-15577 GCA_964245875.1 uncultured Fimbriimonas sp.
CAATCGGGGCAGGGATGGCCTGCTAAGCGCTCGAAGAGGGTTTTGCTAGACGCTCCAAGAACCCCCAACCAAGTACCCTCTTCGCCATGCTTGGCGAGAACATGGAGCGGGAGATCCGCGAACAGCCCGACGTTCTGCAGGACGCGCGTTACGAGGAGGCCCTCGCCCCGCTCCGCGGTCGCACGTTCGACATGGTGCTCCTTGCCGCGCGCGGTTCGAGCGACCACGCGGCGCTCTTCGCCCGCTACCTGATCGAGGTCCACCTCGGCATCCCCGTCAGCCTCGCCGCGCCGTCGGTGCTGACCCGCTTCGGGAGCCGAGTGCGATACCGGAACTGCCTTGGCGTCGGCGTCTCCCAGTCGGGCGCGGCGCCCGACATCGCCGAGGTGCTCGGCGCCTTGCGGGCCGACGGCCACACGACCGTGGGAATCACGAACACGGCAGGCTCTCGGTTGGCGGAGGGAGTCGACCTTCCCGTCCTGCTCGGCGCGGGCGAGGAGCGGGCGCTGGCCGCCACGAAGACCTACACCGCCTCCCTCCTGGCGATGGTCACCCTCGTCCGCGCCCTCGGCGCCGACATTCCCGATGCGCCGCTTCCCGACGAAGCCTGGGTCGCGCGGTGTGAGGAGGAGGCGCGGGTCGCGAGCGGGGCGGTGCTGCGGAGCAACCCGGTGTTCGCCCTCGGACGGGGCTACGGCTTCGCCACCGCGCACGAGACCGCGCTGAAGCTCATGGAGTGCGCCCTGATCCCCTGCAAGGCCTACTCGACCGCCGACTTCGAGCACGGCCCGAAGGCCCTCGCGGGCCACGGCAGCGCGGCGCTCTCGTACGAGGGCGGCCGCCCCGGCCTCGCGGAGCAGGGCTGCGAGATCGTGGTCGCGCCCGAGCCGGAAGGCGTGCCCATCGAGCTGCGCCCGATCTGGGACGCCGTGTTCGGCCAGTGGGTCGCCCTCCACGCCGCCCGCGCCCGCGGCCTCGATCCCGACGCGGCCCGGCACCTGAGCAAGGTGACGAAGACCCGGTAGAACCTGGAGCGCCTTTCGCCCAAGTGATTCTTCGATTCTCGGTTGACATAATCGCTTCTCGATGGGGGTACTTATGTCGCGAATCGGATTTCTCGACCCCTACGAAGATCGGGGACACGCTGGGGTCCGTGGAATGTCGTCAACCATCCGATTCCCGAATTAGGTCCTAATGCCCAACCGATTAGGGACCAAAACGAAATGGAAAAAACGCACACTTGCCCCCCGGAAGGGCAAAGGCGGGCATCGGAAAGACCCGATCTGCCATAATCCCACCACTACCCCTCATGAAAGAAGGCATTCATCCGAAGAACTACCCCGTCCTGTTCGTCGACGGAGAGCACCAGTGGACCGGCATCTCCACCACCAAGCCGGCCAACTCCAAGGTCGTGGACGGCGTCGAGTACGGCGTCGTGAACGTCGAGATCTCGTCGTTCACCCACCCCTTCTACACGGGCCAGAAGCGGCTCGTCGACACCGCCGGCCGCGTGGAGAAGTTCATGCGCCGCTACGGCAACCAGAAGAAGTAGTCGCCCCAGGGCGGCGATCGGACGGCGATCGGCCCCAAGCCGATCGCCGTTTTCGTTTATGACGAGAGCATCGCCCTCCATCCTGCCGAAGATTCCTCCATGCGCCCCACGATCCTCCCCGCGCTGGCCGCCCTCGTGGGCGTCGCGCTGACGTCGACCGGGGTCCATGCGGCCCTCGTGCGGCGCGGTGAGATCGCCAAGAAGCCGTCCAAGCCGGTCGTCGCCAAGCGGCGCGAACCCAACGAGGGTTTGTTCGATCCCGTCAACGGCCTCTTCAAGCGCGGGCCGCGCGACGCCCGGACCCTCGTGCTGACCTTCGACGATGGCCCGCACCCCGAGTCGGCGGGGCGACTGCTCGACACGCTCCGGGCGCTCGAC
The DNA here is from genome assembly GCA_964245875.1 of uncultured Fimbriimonas sp. Classification (GTDB taxonomy): domain Bacteria; phylum Armatimonadota; class Fimbriimonadia; order Fimbriimonadales; family Fimbriimonadaceae; genus Fimbriimonas. The sequence continues at coordinate 1,931 of CAXTOO010000071.1, forward strand.
GTGAAGGCGACGTTCTTCGTGGTGGGGGAGCGGGTGAAGGCACATCCCCGGATCGTACGGCGGATGCTGGCCGAGGGGCACGAGGTGGGCAACCACACGGAGGACCACCAGCGGCTCTTCGACCTTTCCGCCGAGCGGATCGGCCAGGAGTTGCAGGGGTGCGAGGACGACGTCCGGCGGGCGACGGGCCGCGCGATGGCGTTCATGCGGCCTCCGGGGATGCACTTCACGCCCCTCGTGCTCCAGGTGGCCCACGACTACGGCTACGTGACGGTGGACGTGAACAACGTTGCGGGCGACTACGCGCCGAACGGCGGTCTGAGCGACCTCACCCCCGAGGAGGCGGTCGCCTACGGCGCCGAGCCCGCGCAGATCGTGGAGAAGGTCGAGCGGCAGTTCAAGCCGGGCACGATCATCCTGCTCCACGACAACCCGGTGACGCTCTTGGCCGTCCCCGAGATCGTGGCCCGCGCCCGCGCGCAGGGCTACCGGTTCGTGACGACGGCGGAGATGCTCGCGAGCCTTCCCGAGCCGGTGCGGGTGGTGGCGAATCCGGTGGCGCCGAGGAGATAGGTCTATGCCGACCACGGTCCGGGACATGAAGAAGATCGCGAAACGGCTTGGTTGGACCTACAGCCACACCAACGGCGATCATCATGTCTACTACCATCCGACAATCTCCGGTCCTCTGGTCATTCCAGGCAACGACTACAAGACACTCGCGCCGGGAACGGAGTCTAATATCAAGAAACAACTGGGCATCAAATGAGCAAGTACGCCGTCGTCTTCGAGGCTCCCACCCAATCCGGGGATAACTGGAGCGGCTACGCCCCCGATCTGCCCGGCCTTGCGGTCGTTGGAGACACTTTGGAGGAGTGTCGAGCGAGCATGGTCTCCGGCATCCAGGTCTACTTAGATGCTTTGCGCAGGAAAGGGTTTCCCGTTCCTGAGCCCACAACGCGCGCCGAAGAGTTCGCAGTCGCGGCTTGAGGTATTCCGTTGTTCACGCTTCCAAGCGTGGCAACCCGTCCTTGTGATTGGGCTTGTTGATCAGGATGCACTCGATCGCTTTATCCGACACGTGCGATTGCCCCGAGTCTTTACGCATCGCATTGAGCAAGTTAGAATAGCGTCGTCTTCCATCCTGCGTCAGAGCGAACTGCGCCGGGCCATCGTATAGTTCACGGAGCCCGTCAACGACGTCTTCGGCTCCATAGAGGACGATGCGATGCTTCGCTTCCAGCATCGCAATGTCGGCGTCCTTAAACTCCTTCGATCCACGGTCGGGGATGTTCGAGACGCGGCTCATCCCCGTCAGGTAGTCGATGTAAGCCTCAGCACGTGTTTGAGCGAGAGCTTGTTTCCTTTCTTTCGCGAGGTTCGTGGCCCAGGTGAGTAGAGCCACTATAGCGGAGACTAGAGCGACCAATGTGCCGATCAAGGCCGTGTATTCCGAGAGTCTCATCTAGCACGTTCTACGGGATCGCCCTTGCGGAACTCACAATCGATAGGAATGTAGACCCACATCGGGGTTGGCAAATCCGAGGGTAGGGAAAGAGGTAAAAGGATCAGACCTCTTCCATCTCGCCTTTTCCCGCATAATCTTCTCGTGACCGTCGCCGCGAATCCGCACCGCAAGGCCCTCGCCGAGGCTGACCCGACCGTCTTCGGCCTGATTCGCGACGAGGAGCGGCGGCAGAACGACAACCTGGAGTTGATCGCCAGCGAGAACATCGCCTCGCTCGCGGTTCGCGAGGCGATGCAGAGCGTGCTGACGGACAAGTACGCGGAAGGGTATCCCGGCGCGCGGTACTACGGCGGTTGCGAGGTGGTCGACGTGGTCGAGAACCTCGCGCGGGACCGGGCGAAGGAGCTGTTCGGCGCGGAGTACGCGAACGTCCAGCCGCACAGCGGCAGCCAAGCGAACACGGCGGTCTACTTCACGTTCCTCAAGCCCGGCGACACGGTGATGGGCATGGACTTGTCACACGGCGGCCACCTCACGCACGGCTCGCCGGTCAACTTCTCCGGCCAGCTCTACCACTTCACCGCCTACGGCATCGATCCCGAGACGGAGCTGCTGAACTACGACCGGATCGCCGACCAGGCGCTCCAGGTGAAGCCGAAGATGATCACGGTCGGCGCGAGCGCCTACTCGCGACCGATCGACTTCGCGCGGTTCCGCGAGATCGCCGACTCCGTGGGCGCGTTCCTCTTCGCGGACATCGCGCACCCATCGGGGCTGATCGCGAAGGGGCTCCTTCCCTCGCCCCTGCCCCACGCGCACGTTGTGACGACCACGACCCACAAGACCCTGCGCGGGCCGCGGGGCGGGCTGATCCTCATGGGTCGGGACTTCGAGAATCCTTGGGGCCAGAAGGCGGCGAAGAGCGGACGGACGTTCATGATGAGCGAGCTGCTCGACAAGATGGTGATCCCCGGCATCCAGGGCGGTGCGCTGATGCACGTCGTGGCGGCGAAGGCGGTGGGTTTCGGCGAGAACCTGGAGCCTTCGTTCGGCGATTACGCGAGGCGGGTCATCGAGAACGCCCGCGCACTATCGGCGGCGCTGACCGCGCGGGGCTTCAAGGTCGTGTCCGGCGGGACGGACAACCACCTGATGCTCCTCGACCTGCGCAACAAGGAGTGGACGGGCAAGGCGGCGCAGGCCGCGCTGGACGAGGCGGGCATCACCTGCAACAAGAACGCGGTGCCGTTCGACGACAAGTCGCCGCTCGTCACGTCGGGCATCCGGTTTGGCACGCCCGCGGTGACCACGCGCGGGATGGGGATCGGCGAGATGGAACGGATCGCATCGTTCGTGGACCGCGTGATCTCCCGAGAGGATCCGTTGTCGGTACGTAGAGACGTTCAGGGACTGACGTCGGGCTTTCCGATCCACTAGCGCTGCCTGGGTTCGGGGGCGTTTCACAACGTTCGAGGCGCGGCGAACCGGGGTCTAGGGTTCTCGCAAGGCGCCAAGGGGGGGGCGGAACGAACCATCCGTTTCGCAGAGGATGGCCTTCGATGGCCAAGTGCGTCTGTCGCCGAGTGGCCCGAAAAGGCCGACGCAGCCGACATACCTGTAGCGAACGCTCTCTTGCTCTCCCCCAGCTCCTCTCATTGCCCGGCGCAAGTGTGCGTCGGGGGGAAGCTAGCGACCGAGGCGACGAGAGGGGCTTTAGGCTTCGGCGAGCTTGCGGCCTTCTTCGGCGTTGCGCTCGACGTAGGCCTTCCAGTCCTTGGGCACGTCGGAGTCCACGAAGATCGCGTTGACGGGGCACTCGGGCTCGCAGAGGCCGCAGTCGATGCACTCGTCGGGGTTGATCACCACCATCTCGTCGGTCTCGTAGATGCAGTCCACGGGGCAGACGGTCATGCAGGACTTGTCCTTGACTCCGATGCAGGGTTCGGTGACGACGTAGGGCATTGCAGGTAGGAATGGTACTCCCTTTGGAGGGTTCCTGGCTGAGGAAACCCCACCCCTGCCCCTCCCCAAGGGGAGGGAGTCTGGCGGGTACCCTCGCCCCATATGTTGCTGGAAGGCAAGAAGGGCGTCGTCCTGAACGTCACGAACAAGAACTCGCTCGGCTGGGCCATCGCGGACAAGGCCGTCCAGGAAGGCGCGACGGTCGGCGTCGGCGCGCAGAACGAGCGGCTGATGGAGGGCGTCCGCAAGCTCGTCGAGGGGCGGGAGAGACTGGACACGCTCATCGCCGACTTCTCCTTCGAGGAGCAGTACGAGGCGCTCGCCGAGCAGGTGTCGAGCAAGTACGGCCAGCTCGACTTCCTCGTCCACGCCGTGGGCTATGCGCCCAAGGCGGCGCTCGAGGGCCGCTTCATCGACACCTCGCTCGAGGACTTCCAGGTCGCGATGAACGCCTCCGCCTACTCGTTCGTCCGACTCTGCAAGACGATGGAGCCCTTCCTGAAGGAGGATGCGAGCGTGATCACGCTCTCCTATCTCGGCTCGACCCGTGCCATGGGCGGCTACAAGGTCATGGGCATGGCGAAGGCCGCGCTGGAGTCGGCGACCCGCTACCTCGCGATCGACCTGGGCGACCGGGGCATCCGGGTCAACACGATCTCGCCCGGCCCGGTGCGGACGATCTCCGCGATGGGTATCGGCGGCATCAAGGACGCGATCAAGGGCGTCCAGGAGTCGGCGCCGCTCAAGCGCCCCTATGGCCAGCAGGAGGTCGCAGGGGCGGCGATGTACCTGCTGAGCGACCTCAGCCGAGGCGTGACGGGACAGATCCTGTTCGTCGACTCGGGCTACAACGTCATGGCGGTGTAGGGAGCTTCCCCGCCTCCCTCGTCCCTCGTTCTTCTTTTTTTCTATGCGTCTCCTCACCATTCCCAACTGGTCTTTCGGCCGGTCGCCCGCGCTCCTGCGCTGCTTTTCCGACATCCTCCACTCCCATCCGGTCGAGGTGCACTACCTGCGCGGCGACTTGGACCACAACCGGACGGTGTCGGCATTCTCGGGCGCGCCGGACGCGGTCGACGCGGCGCTGATGGCGCTCGCACAGAAGGCCTTCGACGCCATCGACCTTTCCCGTCACGTCGGGGTGCATCCGCGGATCGGGGCGCTCGACGTGCTGCCGTTCGTCGTGTCGGACCCGGGCGATCTGGATGGAGCGTTGGCGTTCGCCGAGGGGTTCGGGCGGCGGCTGGCGGAGCGGTTCGCGGTGCCGGTGTTCCTGTACGAGCGATCCGAGCGCGGGCGGCACGAGGGCGACCTGCCTTCGCTGCGCAAGGGCGGCTTCGGGAGCCTGATTGAGCGCGAGCTGCGGCCCGACTTCGGCCCCACGCGGGCGCACCGGCACCTCGGCGCGACGGTCGCGGGCGTCCGCGACCCGCTCGTGGCGCTGAACATCGACCTGCGCTCGCCGGTGGCGACGGTCGCCCGGCAGATCGCGGGGGAGATCCGGGAGCGGCGGTCGCAGGGCGACCCGACGTTCCTCGGGGTGCGGGCGCTGGGGCTGACCCTGCCCTCGCGGGAGCTGAGCCAGGTCTCGCTGAACGTCACGCTGCCGGACCTCACGCCGCTCGACCCCATCGTGGAGTGGATCGAGGCGCGCGCTCTCAAGCTGGGGATCGCGTCGGCGGGGGCGGAGCTGGTCGGGGTGATCCCAGAGCGGTGCCTGGAAGGGGCGATGCGGGTGTCGTTCAAGCCTGCGCAGGTCGTGTGATTTTTTCCCTTTCGTTTTGGTACCGATTCGGTTGGGGCTTTGGACCCCTTTTCGGATACGCGTGGTTGACGGCGGGATGCGGGATCCTTTTCACCACAGACGACACAGAGAAAGCACAGGGACACGTTCTGACCACCGCCTCTTCCTCGTTAGCTGCCGTAAAGCCGTTTCATCAACCACCGGACAGGGATAGAGGGCAATCCACGGCGATCTCCTCGTGCTGGCGCAGACGGGCGACGTCAAGCGCGTGGGGCTGGAGAAGCGGCTGAGGGGGCGGATGGAGGCGGCTACCCCTCACCCCAGTCCCTCTCCCCCGGAAGGGAGAGAGGGACTCATTAGGACCTCCGGCCTAACCGCGCAACCTCGGACATCGCTATAATGGCGGTAACAACCCGATGGCCAAGCTCACCACGGCGGGCAAGACTGCCGCCCTCATCCTCATCGCCGGTCTCGCGTTCGGAGGCTACAAGGTCTGGACCTCCCGAGGCGGATCGCTCGAAGGCATCATGCCGACCGCGAAGGGGACCGGCTCGAACGTCCCGAACAAGGTCGAGCTTTCGAACGACGCGGTGCAGGGCGGCGGGACCGCCGCGACCAACGTGTCCATGCCCGGAGAGGGCGAGGGATGCACCGACCGACCGGAGATCCGCGTCCTTCACTGGGCGTGGAACGCGCACCTGGGCGCGATGTTCGCGGTGGGCGGGCCGCAGTCCACGAAGGGCAGCCTCGCCTGCAAGTACGGCGTGAACGTGAAGTGGACCCGCCAGGACGACTCGGGCAAGATGCAGGAGGCGCTGGTCGCCTTCGCGCAGGCCCTGAAGAACGGCGACTCGAACCCCACGGCGGGCGCGCACTTCGTGACGATCATGGGCGACGGCGGCGCGCAGTTCCTCGCGGGGCTGAACAAGACTCTGGAGCGGCTCGGTCCGGAGTACCGGGCGAAGGTCGTCGGCGCGATCGGCTACTCGCGCGGCGAGGACAAGCTGATGGGTCCCGCCGCCTGGAAGAGCAGCCCGGTGGCCTCGAAGGGCGGCGTGTGCGCGGGCTACCTACGCGACGGAGACTGGAACATCGCGGTGAAGTGGCTCGGCGACAACGGCCTGAAGAACAATCCCGACGAGAAGACGTACGACCCCGACGCGCTGAACTGGGTCGCGGCGAGCGACTACCTGGATGCCGCGGACAAGTACATCACGGGCTACAGCGAGGTCCGGAAGGTCGTGCGGAACGGCAAGCCGACGGGCGAGACGAAGCGGGTGACGGTGGACAGCGTCGTGACCTGGACGCCCGGCGACGTGAACATCGCCACGAAGAAGGGTGGCCTCCAGAACATCGTCTCGACGCGCGAGTACTCGACGCAGATGCCGTGCATCGTGATCGGCATCGACAAGTGGATGAAGGCGCACTCGGCGGACGTGACAAACATGCTCCGCGCGTTCCTGGAGGGCGGCGACGCCGTGAAGGCGAACCCGGAGGCCTTCACGCGGGCGACGGAGATCGAGGACAAGGTGTTCGGGGAGAAGGGCACGGGCGCCGCGTACTGGGAGCGGTACTACAAGGGCGCGATCGACCCGGACAAGACGGGCGTGCCGGTGGAGCTTGGCGGATCGTACACCGACGGCCTCGCCGATGCGCTCGCAACGTTCGGCCTGGGCAACGGCACGGCGAACCTCTTCGAGGCGACCTACACCGCGTTCGGCGACCTTGTGAAGCAGCAGTATCCGGCCCTGGTGCCCTCCTACCCGCCCTACGCGCAGATCACCGACCTCTCTTATCTGAAGGCGCTGGCCGTGAAGAGCAACCTGACGTCGAACCAGATCAAGCGGGCGGTGCCGACGATCACGCCCAAGCGCGCTGGAAGCAAGACGGTGGTGCTCAGCCGCCGGACCTGGAACATCCCGTTCAACACGGGCCGGGCCACTTTCTCGCCCCAGGCGGCGCAGAGCCTGGAGCAGATGCGGCGCGACCTGCTCATCGCGAGCGGCGCGACCGTCGAGATCCACGGCCACACGGACAACCAGGGCGACCCCGGCGCGAACATGAAGCTCAGCGAGGCGCGGGCCTTCGCGGTGCAGAACTGGCTCGGCAACCGCGGCGCCGCTAGCTTCGGCACGGACCGCATCCGGGTGTTCTCGCACGGCTCGACGCAGCCCGTCGCGCCGAACACGACGGGCACGGGCCGTGCGCAGAACCGTCGGGTCGAGATCATCCTCAAGACGAATGGTTGAGCTGATGGTGGGTGGTGGGTGGTGGGTGGATGGAGCGCTGCCCACCCCCTCCCTACCCTCCCCCAGAGGGGAGGCCGTCTCTGGAACTTGGGCGTTGATCTCCTATCGGGAGGAGATTGGACGTTGAGCGACGCTCCCAAGTCGACCGAGGTGGCCGGCTCCAAGGTCCACACCACCCGCGGGTCGCGCCCGAGCCGGAACTGGCTCGGGGTGTTCCTACCCAACCGCACGATTTCGCCGGGGGCGTTCCGCATCCTCGTCGCCGGGCAGGTGGCCGCGTTCCTGCTCGTCTGGTTCCGCTCGCCCTACCCCGTGCTGCCGAACCCGGGCGAGGTGTTCCGCGCCTTCGGGCGGCTCTGGGCGGAGCAGGGGCTGGGACAGGACCTGCTCGCGAGCCTGCATCTGAACCTCAACGCGATGGCGTGGATGCTCGTCCTGGGCTTGTCGCTCTGCTACCTCACGGTGGTGCCGTTCTTTCGGCCCCTTGCGGCGGCGGTCGGCAAGGGCCGGTTCCTCAGTCTCACGGGGTTCTCCATCGTGTTCGCGCTGATGCTCGGCGGCGGCTATCCGATGAAGCTGTGGATCCTCGTGGTGGGGATGACGGTGTTCTTCGTCACGTCGATGGCGGAGGTGGTGGCCTCGATCCCCCGCGACTCGTTCGACCACGCCCGCAGCCTGCGGATGTCCGAATGGCGGGTGGTGTGGGAGGTCGTGGTGCTGGGGACGGCGGACAAGGCGTTCGAGGTGCTGCGGCAGAACGCGGCGATGGGCTGGCTCATGCTGACGCTCGTCGAAGGCATCGTGCGCAACGAGGGCGGCCTCGGGGCGGCCTTGCTGAACCAGCAGAAGGGGTTCCACATCGACAACGTCTTCGCGATCCAGGCGCTGATCCTCGCCATAGGCCTCGCGCAGGACTGGGCAATCGGCGCGCTCCGGCGACTGTTCTGCCCATACGCCGGCCTGCGGCTGGAGCGTAGGGGCGCGTGACGACGATCGAGCACTCGTACGGCGACACCCTGCTGCGGGTGGAGGGCGTCTCGCTGAGCCTGGGCGGCAAGCCCATCCTGCGGGACGTGGAGATGACGGTGCGGGACGTGCTCCGGCCGGGCAGGGCGCAGGGGCAGGTGGTCTCGCTCCTGGGGCCGAGCGGCATGGGCAAGACGCGGCTCTTCCGCATCATGGCGGGCCTGGACCATCCCGACGCGGGCCGGGTGCTCGTCGGCCCGAGGCAGGAGCCGGTGACGCGCGGACGGGTGGGGGTGGTGTTCCAGCACTATCCCTTGTTCGAGCACCGGAACGTGCTCTCGAACGTCGTGGTGGCGGGGCGGCAGGTGGGCCTTTCGAAGGCGCAGGCGGCGGACGAGGGGCGGCGGCTGCTCGGGCGCTTCGGGCTGGAGGGCAACGAGGAGAAGTTCCCCGCGCAGCTCTCCGGCGGGATGCGGCAGCGCATCGCGATCGCGCAGCAGTTCATGTGCAGCGACGACCTGCTCCTGATGGACGAGCCGTTCTCGGGCCTCGACCCGCTGGCGGTGGCGCGGATGATCGAGTTCATCCAGGAGGTGGCGGGCCAGGACGAGACGAAGACGATCGTGATCGTGACCCACGACATTACGGCGGCGATCGAGGTCTCTGACCTCATCCTGATGCTCGGCCGCGACCGTTCGGCGGACGGCGCCCCGGTTCCGGGGGCGCGCATCCAGCACGAGCACAACCTCGTCCAGCGCGGGCTGGCGTGGCAGAAGGGCGTCACGTCGTCGAAGGAGTTCATGGCCCTGCTCGCGGAGATCCGGGAGGCGTTCCCCAGGCTGTGAGAGCACTTTTGGGCTACTCTCTGCGACTGCGGCTCTGCTGTCTTCTTCTTGGCTCGCTCGTCTTCGCGGCGGTCGCGGGCGCCCAGCGGATCGAGGTATCGCCGCAGGAGAGCGTCCTCGACGGCGATCCGGTCTCGATCGTGGTCCGGGAGGTTCCGCCCCGCGCGACGGTCCGCGTGACGGCGGAGCGGGTCCTCAGCGAGTGGGACGGGCTTAAGGTCGCTCGCGTGCTCTACCGGGCCTCGGCGAGCTATCCCGCCGACGATAGCGGGCGCGTAGAACTTTCTACGGTCGGTCCAACCTCCGGTTCATACACGGGAGCCGACCCGGCGGGCCTTTTCTGGTCCATGGTCAAGGCGGACGGCTCCGTCGACGGCCTCTCTGAGGACGACGTCAGGATCACCGCCGCCATCGAAGGACATCCGTCGTCGGCGATCGTCATCCATGTCCTCGCCAAGGCGCCCAACCTCTCGCGCGAGGAGGTCGCGGCGTTCCCCGGCTCGGTCCTGCTCCGTCCGAAGGACCTCGAGCGACCACCGGTGATCATCGTGCTGGGTGGATCGGAGGGCGGCGGCTCGTTCGGTCGCACGACGGGCGCGCTCCTCGCGTCGCACGGCTTCGCGGTTTTGGGGCTTCCCTACTACTCGCCCGACTACGGCGGCGGCCAAGAGATCAAGGGGCTTCGGGCCGACTTTGCGGACATCCCCGTCGATCGCTTGGAAGCGGTGCGCGCGTGGCTCCAGAGTCGAAAGGATGTCGACGCTTCGCGAATCGGCCTGTACGGCGTCTCGAAAGGGGGTGAGTTCGCAGCAATCGCGGCGAGCCGCCTTTCCTGGCTCGGCGCCGTGGCGGCGGTGGTGCCCTCGGACGTGGTGTGGGAGGGCTGGGGGCCGGGCGTCACCGCCGACGATACCCGGTCCTCGTTCTCTTGGCGGGGCCGTCCACTTCCGTTTGTTCCGTACACGGGCATGCGACCTGCGATCGCGGCCATGATGACGGGAAAGCCCGTGCGGCTGCGCTCGGTCCACGACGGGGGGCGCCGCGCCCACCCGGAGCGGGTCGCTGCGGCGCGAATTCCCATCGAGCGATACAAAGGCCCGCTCTTCCTTGCGGGCGCGATGGAGGACGCGACGTGGCCCTCCGGTCCGATGGTGCAGAACATGGCCGAGCGCCGCGCAGCGTCAGGCCTCCCAACCGAGGCCCTGGTGTTCGACGACGCGGGCCACGGAATCTCCGGCTTAGGGTGGCAGCCGACGGCGGGCCTGCCGGGCGGGACGGCGATGGGCAACGCGCGGGCGCAACGCGTGACGTGGCGGCGGCTGCTCGCCTTCTTCGAGCGCAGCCTGCGAAGCGGACGATCGTAGCGCGCATAATAGACCGTCCGATGTCCGCGCCCAACCGCGTCCGCGACGCCTTCCTGGAGGGATACAACACGGTCGGCCTCGCGTCGGTGGCGGCCCTATCCTTGGCGACGCTCAACCCCCTGCCGTTCATCGTGGGGGCGGTGGCGGAGGCGGCCTACCTGCTTTTCGTTCCGGACTCGAAGTGGTACGCGGAGCGGGTCGAGGAGAAGTACGACCTCGCAGTGCGGGCACGGCGCGAGCGGCTGAAGGGCGAGGTGTTGCCGACGCTCTCGGGAGTGGTGGCCGACCGTTTCCTGCGGCTGGAGCACGTCCGGGGGCAGATCGACTCGCAGACGGGCGGCGACCGGAAGCCGTACCGGCAGGTTTTGCGGAAGCTGGACTACCTCCTGGAGAAGTTCCTGCTCTTCGGGCAGAAGCAGGCGCAGTTTCGGGCGTACCTCTCGAACCTGCTGGCGGAGGTGGAGAACCTTCCGGCGGGGACGCCCAACGAGCGGCAGACGCTGGAGCCGGGCGAGGGATGGGCGCGGCGGACGGCGGAGCGGATCCAGAAGCACTACGAGCGGGAGATCGGGCGGCTCGACGAGACCCTTGCCGCCGAGTCGAACCTGCACACGGCGGCGATCCTGGAGAAGCGCAAGGAGGTGCTGACCCGGCGGCGCGAGTACGTGAAGCGGATCGCCGAGACGCTCACGAACCTCGGGCACCAGCTCGGGCTGATGGAGGACACGTTCGGCCTGATCAACGACGAGATCCGGGCGCGCTCGCCGGAGCAGGTGCTGGCCGACATCGACGGGGTGGTGTCGCAGACCGACACCCTGACGGAGCGGCTGGAGGAGGTCGCGCCGTTCGACGCGGCGACGCTGGAGCCGGGAGCGGAACGGCTGTACAATGCGTAATTGGTTGTTGGTTGTTCGGAGGCCAACAACCAACAACCAACAACCGCTAACCAATTACCCCCACCCCCATGCCCCTCAACGACGCCCTCAAGAAGGTCCAAGGCCTGTTCTTCGAATCGGAGCCCGGCGGCGACGCACCCGTCGCCGCGACGCCCTTCCCCACCGCGCCCTCCGAGGCGCCCACGCCCAAGGCGACGAAGTCGATCGAACAGATCGCGCGGGAGCAGCCGGGGCCGAGCCTGGACGAGATCAAGGTCCCGGCGAAGCCGACGCAGCCGGTGGAACGGGCGGACGGGAGCGTGGACTACGGCGCGATCTACGCGATGGCGGGCCTGCCCTCGACCGCGTTCAGCGCGGAGCAGGTGCTGGAGATCCTCGCCTCGCTACCCGCGGAGCTGCCGATGGAGGCGAAGCGGGCGACCCTGAAGGTGACGCTCAACGCGATGGGCGCGACCCTCGGCGTGACGCCGGAGACGGTCGTGGCGGACGCGAGCCGGAAGCTGACCGCGCTGGGGCAGTACGCGCAGGGCCACGCGGAGCACACCACCGCCTACTCCCAGAAGGCAGAATTGGAAATCCTGCGGATGGAGGCGGAGATCGAACGGCTGAAGGCGAACATCGCGACCGCCCAGGCGAAGGGCGTGGCGATGACGGAGGCCTGCAACAAGGAGGCCGACCGGCTGGACGACGTGCTGGAGTTCTTCTCCCTGGACGCGGGAAGCTCGAAGCACGCTCCCGGACAGCGCTGACGGTCGGCTTTCTCCGCCCGCCTTGACAGCCGCCGTGCCTTTGCCGTAGCATCGAGCCATCGCCTCCTCGCGCTCTTCCTGCTCCATGTACGCGATTCCCGGCCTCATGCTCGTGGCCGGGCTGGCCGCCCTGTTCGGTTCGGCCCTGCCCGACCTGCGCGCCGCGCGGGCGCTGGCGGAACATGGGCGACCGACATCGGGCACGATCACCGCCGTCTTCGAGCGGCGCAAGGCCTCCGATCGGTATGCGGAGTATGCCTACACGGTGGACGGGACCGCCTACAAAGGGCGCATCGACGGCTACCAGGGAGCGTACGCCGCGAGGGGGCCGATCGAGTTGCGCTACCTGCCGGAGAGGCCGGACTACTCCAGCCCCGACCCAGAGGCCAAGCTCGCCAAGGCGAAGCGAACGATCCCTCTTCTCGGGCTGTGGATCGCCACCGTCGTGGCGATCCTGCTGTTCTTCCGGCGGGCGCAGGTTCGCGCCCGGAACAGTCTTTGATCTCGGGCCTTGGCGGATCGCTACGCGGCGCGGGCACAAGTGCATCCCGCGACTACAGGCCACCCTGCGGTGCGGTTACGTGAGATCGCCGGAAGAGGGCGATCCAGAGGCCATTCACGCTTCCGGAGCGCGCTACGATGCTTGCAAACCCATCCCAGAATGCTATCATTTTCGTGGTTTTCAGGTTCGAGAAGACGGGACGAGGCACAAATCGAGAAAATTTGTTCAGATTGGAGAAATGTTCTTCGCGGTGGATTTTCAGAGGAATGGAGCGTCACATCCCCCCGCTTGGTAGGAGGAAAAAAGTCAACCGGTGGCGGCGGAAACCGAGTCGCGGCGTGAGCAGGAATGCGTCCATCCGGCTTTGGGTTCCAGGTTTGCGTGCCTTTCCAAACCCCTCACCCCCAGCCCCTCTCCCCCGGAGGGGAGAGGGGAGCCGGAGTCTTGTAAGACTCTACAGCGCGCCCGCGAGGACGAACACGAGCGGGGCGTTCCAGTTGATCGCGATCTCGTTCACGCGGTAGTTGTCCTGGTTGTCCTCCCGCTGCTCGGCGGGCGGGGTGCGCCCTTCGGCGTTGGGGCCGCCGACGAGCATTCCAGGCCAGGGCTGGTCCACGCCGTCGGAGGCGCTGGGGCGGTGGTGCGGGTGCAGCGGCCACTTGGAGCCGACCCAGGTGACGTAGCTCGTGTCGAAAACGTTCCGCCCGAGAAGGTAGTGCAGCGAGTCCTGCGCGGCGTCGCGGTAGCGGGCGTCGGGCTGGAGGCGATCGGCGAGGAGGAGCATCATGCCGTAGTTCGCCACGTCGGAGTTGCTGCCCCAGCCGTAGTTGCCGGAGGTCAGGGGGCAACGGTAGCCGTTCGTCGTCACGCGGGCGACGAGGGTCGCGTCGCCGCCCTTAGAG
>CAXTOO010000072.1:0-15526 GCA_964245875.1 uncultured Fimbriimonas sp.
CGGATCGGGATGAGGTCAGCAAGATCGAGGCGTTGCTCGGGGATGTTCCTTTGGGGGAGACAGAGGAGACGCGCCGGACGAACGACCTCTTGCGTCGAACGCTGGAGGCGCTGGAGAAGAAGGCGGCGGAGTGATCCGGGTTCGAAAACCTTCAATCGCGCCTTCGCGGCTGACTACCCACGGGGTTCCGCTCCGCGAAGCCATGCTGTCCGAGGCGCTCCGGGGCATCGTCGACTTCGAATTCGATCCGACAGTGTACGGCCATGAAACGATTAAGGTCGTACTCGTCACGGCGCAGCATGGGAAGTGCGCCTTCTGCGAATCAAAGTTCACACATGTCGCGTACGGCGATGTGGAGCACTTCCGACCAAAAGGGGCTATCGGCGAGACGAAGCCGTTCGAGAAGCCGGGCTACTTCTGGCTCGCATACGAGTGGAGCAATCTGTACGCCAGCTGCCAGATATGCAACCAGCGTCACAAACGCAATGCCTTCCCGATTCGCGGTAGTCGGGCGACCCACGCCGCGCCCGGCTACCTCCAAGAACGGGCCGTGTTGCTCAACCCCGGTCACAGCAATCCAGAGCAGCACATCGAGTTCGTTGGTCCAGTGCCGCATGGGAAGACGGAGCGAGGACGCGAGACGATCCGTTTACTGGGATTGGATCGGGAGACGTTGAACACCGAACGGCGAGAGCGATCCGAGACGATTCGCAACTACCTGCGGGCGCTGAAACAGATCGACGATCCGCTACTGGCGCAGGACATCGTTCTCCAACTCTGCGCATGGATGCGCGACGAAGCGGAGTATGCGGCGATGAGCCGGTGCCTGATCCAAGCTCATTCGCTCGCTTCCCAGATCGAAGCCAACTGCTGATCAGACTTGTTCACCAGAAGACCTGATGAGACTACCGTCTTGGCTCGCCCAAATGTGCTCTGAAGGCTGGCGTATAGTGGAGGCATGGCCGTGACGACCGCCAATCCCGCGCCTCCCACCGACGACTTCGGTCCGCGCCGGTGGACGATTGAGGAGTTCGAGCGCCTTCCGGACGACCTTCTCGCCGAAGGCGAACGGGCCGAGCTCATCGACGGGCTGATCTACACGACCACGGGCCAGAACGATCCTCACTACTTCGGACTCCTCTACGCTCTGCGGGCCGTTCGGGCGGCATTCGCGTCAGGGTTCGAAGGGGTGCCGCAGATGCCGACAAGGTTTGCGAACGACAGCAAGGTCGAACCCGACATTCTCGTTCTCCGCGGGCGGTTGGAGGATTTCGAGGGCCGCAGGGTCAATTCTCACACCGACGTTGCGCTCTTGGTGAAGATTGGCGACTCGACTTTGGCGCGTGACAAGAAACAAAAAACGAGCCTCTACGCGCGCGAGGGCGTGCCCGAATACTGGATCGTGAATCTTCAGAACCGCACACTGGAGGTCCGTCGCCTGCCCCGCGCCGAAGGGTACGCCGAGACGCGCGTGTTCGCGGAGGACGAGCGGGTGCCGGTGAACGGCGGCGAGGTCGCGATGGCGGACCTGTTGCCAAAGTCGACGATGCTTGGTTGACGTTTTCCTCCGCCGAGGGGATAGTCATGGGCCAAGGTTGTGCGGCTCTTCCGCCGTCCCCTGTGGAAAACGCGTCAACCACCCTCGCCGCAGGTTGGGCCTAAAGGCCCAACCTGCGAAATAGAATTTTTTGGTGGGGCCGAAAGGTAGCCTCGGTGCATGGATCGCGTTCGCCTCGGGGTCGTCGGGCTTGGGAACATGGGGGCGACCCACATCGAGGGCCACCTGCCGCAGCTTCCCCGCTTCGATCTCACGGCGGTGTGCGACACCGACCCTCGACGGATGGAGCCGTACGACGTCGCCCGCTTCGAGCGGAGCGGGGATCTCATCCGGAGCGGACTGGTGGACGCGGTGCTCGTGGCGACGCCGCACTACTTCCACACGACGATCGGGATCGACGCCATGGAGAACGGCCTGCACCTCCTCGTCGAGAAGCCGATCTCGGTTCACAAGGCCGACGCCGAGCGGCTGGTCGCAGCCAAGGTCGCGACGTTCCTCGAGCGGCTGGTCGCCGCGCACCAGACGGGTCTCGTGTTCGCGGCGATGTTCAACCAGCGAACCGACCCGCGCTACCGGAAGGTGCGCGACCTCGTCCGGAGCGGCGAGTTGGGCGAGATCCGGCGGGCGAGCTGGACGATCACCGACTGGTTCCGCACGGCGGCGTACTACGCCAGCGGCGGCTGGCGCGCGACATGGGGCGGCGAGGGCGGCGGCGTTCTCCTGAACCAGTGCCCGCACAACCTCGACCTCTACCAATGGATCCTCGGGATGCCCGCACGGGTGACCGCGCACCTGGGCCTTGGCGCGTTCCACGACATCGAGGTGGAGGACCAGGTAACGGCGTTCCTGGAGCACCCGAACGGCGCGACGGCGGTGTTCACGACGACGACCGGCGAGGCGCCGGGCACGAACCGGCTGGAGATCGCGGGCGACCGGGGCAAGGTCGTGGTGGAGCACGGGACGATCACGTTCTGGCGCACGCGCGGCTCGGTGCGAGAGTTCCTGGAGAGCGACCCCGGCTCCTTCTCCTCGCCGGAGATTTGGAAGTGCGAGGTTCCGCCCTCGCCGGGCGGGGGCGGTCAGCACGTCGAGGTGCTGCGTAACTTCGGCGACGCGATCCTCGACGGCGCTCCCCTGATCGCTCCCGCCGCGGAGGGTCGGGCGAGCGTCGAGCTGGCGAACGCGATGATCCTCAGCGGCCTCCAGAGGCGGACGGTGGAGCTTCCGCTGGACGCCGCGGAGTACGAGGGCGTTCTCAAGGATCTGATCGCGAAGGGCCGTGGGGGCAAGACGGTGGTCGAGACGGGACCGGCAGACCTGGCGTCGTCGTACCGGTAGATTTCCAGGCTGAAGCCTGCGACCCGCTCGGTACACTCGCGCCATGACGCTCGGCGCTCTCGCCCTCGCGCTGGTCGCGCCCCTCTCTCCCGTGCAGGAGGCCAGCCCGTTCGTGGGGACGGGAGGCCACGGGCACGCCTTTCCGGGGGCGACCTCGCCCTTCGGGATGGTGCAGCTCTCGCCCGACACCACCCGCAAGGAGACCTGGGACGGCTGCTCCGGCTACCACTGGGACGACAAGCGCATCCTCGGCTTCAGCCACACGCACCTGTCGGGCACAGGCGTCGGCGGGCTGGGCGACATCATGGTGATGCCGTTCTCCGGGACGCCCAGTGAGAAGGCCGACGTGTCGTCGGCCTTCTCGCACGACCGGGAGGCGGCGCAGCCGGGCTACTACTCGGTGTACCTGGACGGTCCCAAGGCGAAGGCCGAACTGACGGCGACGACGCGCGCGGGGCTGCACCACTACACGTTCGACGGCGCGGACGAGCACTCGATCGCGATCGACCTCGACCATGGCGTACAGAACCGGACGCTGGACTCGTGCCTGAAGATGGAGAGTCCGACCACACTCAGTGGCTGGCGCAAGTCGCAGGGATGGGGGGGCGAACGAACGGTGTACTTCGTCATGAAGCTCTCGAAGCCGGTCAAGGTCGGTGAGGTCACCGCCCGCGACATTGAGCGGAGCGGCGGGACGACCGAGTTCAAAGGCCTCCTCGGCAAGGTGTTCCTGACCGTGCCGTCGAACGACGTGCTCGTGAAGGTCGGCATCTCGGCGACGGGCGTCGAGGGCGCGCGCAAGAACCTGGACGTGGAGATCCCCGATTGGGACTTCGCCGCGACGCGCGAGAGGGTGCAGAAGGGTTGGAGCGACGTGCTGGGCGCGACGACGATCGAGGCGAAGGACCCCAAGGTTCGGCGGACGTTCTACTCGAACCTGTACCTCGCGTACCAGGCGCCGAACACGTTTAACGACGTGGACGGCTCGTACTACGGGACGGACCACAAGGTCCACGCGGGGGCGAGGTTCACGAACTACTCGACGTTCTCGCTCTGGGACACCTACCGCTCGCTGCACCCGCTACTGACCCTCCTTCAGCCCGAGCGGGTGGACGGGATGATGTCTTCGCTGGTGGCGATGACGGAGGAGTCGGGCAGGGGCGTGACGCCGGTGTGGCCCCTCTGGGGCAACGAGACGGGCACGATGCCGGGGGTGTCGTCGGTGCCGGTGCTGTGCGAGGCGTACCTGAAGGGATATCGGGGCTTCGACGCCGAGAAGGCATACGCGCAGATGCGGGCGACGATGCTCGGCGGCTACCGGGGGCTGGACACGTTCAACCGGTTGGGCTGGGTCGCCTCGAAGCGCGGGAACGAGGCGGCGAGCAAGACCGTCGAGTACGGCTACGACTGCTGGTGCCTCGCGCGGATGGCGGAGGCGATGGGGAAGGCAGACGATGCCGCGCTCCTCTACGCCAAGGCGCAGAACTACCGGAACCTGTTCGACCGGAGCACCTTGCTGCTGAGGGGGCGGAAGGAGGACGGGTCGTGGCGCAAGCCCTTCGACCAGCTCGGGCTCGTGGGCGACGAGTACACCGAGGCGGACGCATGGCAGTACACCTTGGGCGGGCCGCAGGACGTGGACGGGCTGATCGCGCTCTACGGCGGCGACGCGGGGTTCGTGCGTCGGCTGGACACGATGTTCACCATGACCTCGGACGTCCACACGGGCATCCCTGACATCACGGGGCGGATCGGGCAGTACGCACACGGCAACGAGCCTTGCCAGCACGTCGCGTACCTCTACGACTGGGCGGGTGCGCCCGCCAAGGCGGCGGAGAGGGTGCGCGAGGTGATGCGCCGGTTCTACGACGACACGCCGGAGGGACAGGTGGGCAACGTGGACTGCGGACAGATGTCAGCGTGGTACGTGTGGAGCGCGATGGGGCTGTACCCGGTGAACGCGTCGAGCGGGGTGCTGGCGATCGGGTCGCCGGTGGCCGACCGAGTGACGATGCAGGTGGGCAAGAAGACGTTCACGGTGGTGGCTCTCGGGAACTCACCTTCTAGCATCTACGTGCAGTCGGCGACGCTCGACGGGAAGCCCTGGGACAAGTGCTGGGTGTCGGACGCGCAGGTTCGAAAGGGCGGGATTCTCCGGCTCGTCATGGGGCCGAGGCCCAGCGGGTGGGCGACGTCGCGGGCCTCACGACCGCCGCGAACGATGCCGGGCGGCTTCAGGTACGCGACGCTGCCGGAGCCCGCATCTCTTGACGACAAGCCCGTGGTGCTCGCCCTGCCGATCCGCGTGGCGAGCGGGACGGACGAAGCGGTCGGCGGCTTCGTCGAGGACCCGAACGCGGTCGAGGGCTCGACGAACGGCACGACGGGCCACGTCGACGCGTCCGCGCCGGGCGCGGGTCCAGAGGCGATCTACCTCACGGAGCGGTACGGGCCGGACTTCTCACAGCGTTTCGCGGTACCCCCGGGTTCGTACACGGTGCGGCTGCACTTCGCCGAGGTGTTTGGCGACGCGCCGGGCGAGCGCTTGGAGAACGTGTCGATCAACGGCGTCCGGGTGCTGGAGCGGCTCGACCCGGTGGTCGCGGCGGGCGGGCCGATGAGGGCGGTCGTCCGCGAGTTCAAGGGAATTCGACCGGATAAGGACGGGAACGTCGTAATCCGCGTGCAAGCGGAGCCGGGGGCGGCGGACCAGAACGCGAAGATCAGCGCGATCGAGATCCTGCCCTGATTTCGCATGGGTGGCTTGGAGCTTCCCGCTGATCTGGGAGGCCTCAAGCCGAACAAGCCCCATTCGGCTACGGGAGCTGAATGGGGCTTGTACAATCTCAGAGCGACTTTGCTCTGAGAACGCCGTTACTTCAAGGAGCGGCGTCGGCGGCGAAGGGCTCCGATGCCCGCGATGCCGAACGAAGCGAGCGCGCTTGGTCCTGGTACGGCGGTTGCGGTCAATTGTCCCGAGATGTCGTTCGGCCTATTGACGTTGACGCTGTACTGACGGTCAAGAGCTAGAGACAGGTTTCCACTGGTTCCATCGACCGCTACATAGGTGAAGCTCTTCTTGACCGTGAGGGGGTCAAGATCTCCATCGTCATCGAACGTAATCATAACCGAACTCGTCGTACCCTGCCCAGGCACTGTCCTCACCGCACCGGAGAGCAGAGCCGTGTAAGTGCTTGAACCTGGAGTCGTGTTCGGGACCGTGAAGGTCACGGCCAAGTTGAACGTTCCAATGTATTGGTCAAGGCCGCCCGGAACGTTGACCAAACTGAAGACACCGAGGTCGGTGTCAGAGAGCGATGCGGGCGTGCTGCCGTCCGTGACCACAAACGTGTTGAACAGACCGTTGGTAAACGTGAGACCGCCAGCGTTCTGAGTGAAGTTGAAAGTGCCGACCGTGTTGCCCTGGACGTTGAGCAACTGCGCCTGCGCGGCGGCGGCGACCGCGAGGGTGGCCGAGAGGACGAGGAAGCGAGAGAGGTTTTTCATTTGATCTCTGTAAGTCAGGGGACGGTCGTCCCGGTTTCGAGAAGCGGCTAGGCGGAAGGCGATCTAGCCGCTGGGCATGGCCCTCCATGATCCTATCATTTTTAAATGCAGTTTCAAGAGAGCGGAGTAAGTAACATGGCTCGTCATTGAGCCCGTTGGGAAACAGGCACCCTTGCGGCGATCGTCTATCGAAGCCGCACCCGGTGTCGGAAGGCGCTCTGCAGGACTTCCGGCAGCAAGAGCAGGAGCATGACGCTCATCGCCGCGTCGTCCAAGAACCGACGAAGGCGTCCGTGCTCGGAGCGGACCGACGAGCCGTCCTTGCGGACGTGTCGATCAGACTTCATTAGCGACAGGAGGTTGTGCGACATGAGCGAGGACCTAGTTCTATAGAGCGGAGTTGCCCCTCTCTATAGGTTGAAGCTCGTTGGCGATCCACCATCGCGGACCACTTACAACTTAGCAAGAAAAAAGTAGACGGATACTAACTCCGGCCATGTGCATTATAACGCAAAATAGAACTATTAGAGCCTTGATCGGGAATTTAGCAATAATCGATATCATGCTCAGGGCCTAGGCGTCGCTCTGCCGGAGGCAACGTCCCCGCTTGATTCTCCCGGAAGGGAGCGCCACGTCAGGCCGCGACGGGTTCGGCGTGGGCGACGAGCTGCTCGTTGAAGTCGTGGACGAGGCGGTTGACGCCGAGGCCGGCTTTCAGGATCACCGTCTCCTTGCCCTGGGCCTTCGCGAAGTCGATGACCTGCTTGTAGGAGTGGCGCGACCAGCGGATGAGGTAGCAGACCACGTCGGCCTTGAGGGCGGAGGCGGTGAAGTCGTGGAGCAGGGTGTCGGGGTCGGCGTCGGGCCAGAGCAGTTCCTTGAGGGCAAGGGCCGACTCGACCTCGCGCTTCTTCTCGGGGATGCGGCGTCCGCCCACGAAGAGGACGGTCTTGCCCGCGAGGTGGGCCTTGACGGCGGTGAACACGGCGTCCTCGGGCGCCTCCTCGGTGTCGTGGTCGGCGGGAGGTCCGAGCTTGCGGGCGAGGAGCGCCTCCTCCTTGGAGAGGTACTCGACGAGCTTTGCGAGGCGGCGGTCCTCGGCGTCCTTCAGGGCGGAGCGGTAGGGGAGGCAGACGGCGACGAGCTTCTTGTTGCTCGGCGGGATGCCCGCGTCGAGGCAGCGCAGGACGGCCGGGACGAGGGTCTGCTCGACGGGACCGTCGGCCTCGAGGCTCTCGACGAGGCCTTCGAGCGCGCCCATCGCGTCGTCCTTCTTGGCGGTGGTCTCGATGCGGCGGGCGACCTCGGCGAGGCGAGCGGGGAGGGAGCGGGCGGCCTCGGCCACCTCCTCGGTGGTGCGGCGGCCGTCGCCGAGGTTCCACCAGGGCACGTATATCTCGCCTCCGGCGGCGTTCTCGACCCGGTGGTGGGCGTCGCGCTGCTGCTCGTCGGTGAAGCCCAGGCCGTGGCCGTCGTTCAGGCGGTGGATCCAGGCCTCGGGGGCGCCCGCGAGCTTGATCATCTCGGCGCGCTCGGGCACGTCGGGGTGGGCGTCGATCCAGTCGAGCGCCTTCTCGGCGGGTCCGAGCAGGGCGAACGCCTCGCCGAGCTCCGCCCACAGCTCGGCGCGGTGGTGGCGACTCTGCCGGAAGGCGAAGAAGCTTCCGCCGGGATGGAGGCGGTCGAACTCCTCCTGGAGCATCCCCAGGCTTTGCCAGAGGCTGCTGGCGTCGAGCTCCGCCTCGTTGGAGGCCTCGATGAGGGCGCGGGCCTCGCAGGCGAGGCCTTTGAGCTCGGCGAGCCGCTCACGCCCCGCGCCGCCGACGCGGAAGAACTCGCGCTCCTTCTTGGCGAAGGCCTGGTTGCGCCGAATGGCGTCGCGGGGAACGGGCTTGGGCGCGGGTTCGGGAGCGGTGGCCACGGGCTCCGGCTCGGGATCGGGGGCGAAGAGCTGGTCGGGCGGCGGCGTGAGGTTGCGGGCGCGGACGGCGCGGGCGACGGGCTCCTTCGGCGGCTCGGGGGGCTTTGGGATCTGGAGGGGGACGACGCGGACGATGGAGGGGCGGGCGGGAACGCCGCCGTTGATCGCGAGGAGGGCGATCAGGGCATCGCGCTCCTGTTCGCGCTGGACCACCATCGTGGCGAGCCTCGCCTCCATTTCGCCCATTCGTCGGGCTTTGGCGAGGGCCATGCGGGGACGGAGGGCTTTAAGCTCCTCCTCTATCTCCGCGCGCCGCGGCCCGGCGTCGGGGCAAAGCACGGCGTCGATCTGCGCAAGCTCGGTTTGAAAGGCCAAGGAAAGGGACATCGTAGCGTTAAGGGTACCGGAACGTGGGTGTGGCACCGGATTCGAACGAGGAGGCGCTTCAGAGGCCCCCCGAGAAAATTTCTATTTCGCAGGTTGGGCCTTTAGGCCCAACCTGCGAAAAGGATGGTTGACGCGCCTGAGACCGCTTCCAACAAGGGGCTTCGGGCTTCAGGTTTTGCGTGGGTCACGTCCTTGCGCCCCCGGCACAGGGTTTTGTCAACCATGCGGAGAATATGGATGTCGCAGGCTGCGGCGAGGGCGAGGAAGGCGAGCACGGATTCCAGGATAGGACTCCCGGAGGCTCCACCCCCAACCCCCTCCACCTGGGAGGCGACGCCAGCGGACTTGGCGAGCTTCTTTGCGTCGCCACCTTCGGCGGACCCTTCATTTTCCTCGCGGTAAACCCACCCGATAGACGAAGAACTCTCGCCGCGGAAAAACGAGGAGGGGGCTTTCCGGATCAGCTTCCGCGCTTGGCCGGGGGCAGCGACGCCACGGTCGCCTTCTGGGCGGGGGTGATGCTGCTGAATTGGAGGTCGCCCGCGTCCGTGACGGTGAGGAGCGAGAGGCCATCGGCAGTGAAGCAGACGGGGGAGCCGACGGTGCTCTCGTTGGGCAACGACGCGACCTTCGTCATGGACTTGAGGTCCCAAACGCAGACGGTGCGGTCCCAGCTGCCCGTGGCGGCGAGCTGGCCGTTGGGCGAGATCGAGGCGTACCAGATCTGCTCCTGATGGCCCCGGAGGGTTCCCATGCGCTTCTGCTTCATAGGGTCCCAGACGATGGCGTTGCCGTCCTTCCCGGCGCTCACCGCGCGGGTGCCGGCGGGGTTGAAGGCGATGTCGTAGATGCCGAGGCCGCCCACGTCGGTGAGGAAGCCGGTGGGGCGGCCCTGGAGGGCGTCGTAGAGGCGGACCCCGCCGCCGAGCATCCCCACCGCGAAGGTGTAGGGGAGCTTGGGGTGGAAGGTGGCGCCGTAGAAGTTCACGCCCTTGCCCAAGACGCGCATCCGCTCCTTGATCGAGGGCGTGCGCAGGTCGTAGACGTTGCACTGGTCGTCCTTGCCGGTCGAGAGCAGGAGGGAGCCGGGAAGGTTGAAGGAGAGCTTCTCGATGCCTTTGGTGTGGGTGCGATACTCGCGGACCTTCTTGCCGGTGAGGGCGTTGTGGATCCAGATTCGGGCGGTCTCGTCGCCGGTGGCGACGAAGCTGCCGTCGGCGCTCCAGGCGGCGGCGTAGGCGGGGCCGGGGTGCTTGTCGAGGGTTCGGACCGTCTGGCGGGTCTTGGCGTCGATGATGCGGACGGAGCCGTCCTCGAGGCAGGCGACGAACCTGGAGCCGCTGGGGGCGGCGGCGAAGGCGATGGGGCGGACGCCGACGAGGACGCGGCCGGGGGTGACCTTCGTGGGGACGGCGGCGATCAGGAGGCTTGCGAGGAGGGGCATGGCGGTGTTTCTCTTCCGTGAGCTTTTGCGCGAGGGCGCGTGGTTTCCCTACGCCATCGTGGCGCAGGACGCGCGGGAAGGCCGGCGGTTTTGCCTGTTTTGGGCGAAGATGCGCAAGGTTGTGAGGGGGTGATCGTTCACCACAGGGGCACGGGGAAGGCACAGGGATCACAGGGGTTGAAAGCATGGAGAGCGTATGATGGGGGCGTGAGGGAGTTCGCGCCGGTGCCGCCCGAGACGAACAAGATCAGCGGCATGGTCGTGCGGTGCGCCGTGCGCGTTCACACGGAACTAGGTCCGGGCCTTCTGGAATCCGTCTACGCCGGGTGCTTGGCCCATGAGATGGCGAAGGCAGGGCTGTCGTTCGGCCGCGAAGTCGGGATGCCGGTGGAGTACGACGGCGTTCGGTTCGAGACCGGGTTTCGCCTCGACTTCCTGGTAGAAGGGTGCGTGGTGGTCGAGATCAAGGCCGTGGAAGCGATCAACCCGGTCCACGAGGCACAGGTCCTGACCTACCTGAAGGTTTCCGGCTGCCGAGTGGGACTGCTCATCAACTTCCACGTCGCCATGCTGAAGGATGGCGTTCGGCGACTCGTGCGCTGACCTGTGTTCTCCGTGCCTTCTCAGTGTCGCTGTGGTTAAACTGACTGCATGCCGTACTTCCCCGAAGTAACCTCCCCCATCGCCTTTGAGGGCAAAGGGTCCAAGAACCGGCTCGCGTTCCGCTTCTACGACAAGGACAAGCGGGTCGGGGAGCGGACGATGGGCGAGTGGCTGCGCTTCGCGGTGAGCTATTGGCACACGATGAAGCCGACGGGGACGGACCCCTTCGGGCCGGAGACCTCCGCGCGGCCCTGGCACAAGGCGACGGAGCCGGTGCAGCAGGCGCTCGACACGCTGGACGCGGCGTTCGAGTTCTTCACCAAGCTCGGCGTGGGCTACTGGTGCTTCCACGACCGCGACCTCGCCCCCGAGGGCGCGACCCTCGCCGAGAGCCACCGGAACCTCGACACCCTGGTCCAGGCGGCGAAGGCGAAGCAGGAGGAGACGGGCGTCAAGCTGCTCTGGGGCACGGCGAACCTCTTCTCGAACCCCCGGTACCAGGGCGGCGCGGCGACCAATCCCGACCCCGAGGTGTTCGCCTGGGGCGCGGCCCAGGTGCGGCGCGCGATGGACGCGACGGTGGCCCTGGGCGGCGAGGGCTACACCTTCTGGGGCGGGCGCGAGGGGTACGACACGATCCTGAACACGAGGATCGGCCAGGAGCGGGAGCAGTTCGCGCGGCTGCTGCACATGGCGGTGTCGTACGGCGACCGGATCGGGTTCAAGGGCACGTTCTACATCGAGCCGAAGCCGAAGGAGCCGACGAAGCACCAGTACGACTCGGACGCGGCGGCGTGTTTGAACTTCCTGCGCGAGTTCGGGCTGATGGACCGCTTCAAGCTCAACCTGGAGACGAACCACGCGACCCTCGCGGGCCACTCGATGGCGCACGAGATGCGGACGGCGCGCGAGGCGGGCGCGCTGGGTTCGGTGGACGCGAACACGGGCGACACGCTGCTGGGCTGGGACACCGACCAGTTCCCGACCGACGTGTATCTCACGACGGAGATCATGCTGGAGATCCTCGCGATGGGCGGGCTGACGACGGGCGGGCTGAACTTCGACGCGAAGGTGCGGCGGCAGTCGCACGACGAGATGGACCTGTTCTACGCGCACATCGGCGGCATGGACGCCTTCGCCCGCGGCCTGGAGATCGCGTGGGCGATCAGGGAGGATGGACGTCTGGATCGGTTCGTCGAGGAGCGTTACCAGGGCTGGTCGTCGGGCTTCGGGGCGGACGTGCTTGCAGGCAAGATCACGCTGGAGGAGGCCGATGCGCACGCCGTCGGAGCGGGCGAGCCGGCGCGGCGTTCGGGGCGGCAGGAGATGCTGGAAGGCCTCGTGAACGAGTTCGTGCTGTAGGCGAAAACGGCGCCGCGTCCGATGGCTCGTCACCGTAAACGGCTGGCACAGTGATGGCGTGAACTTGCTGTCTCCGGGGAGACCGTTCGCGCTGTCTTTCCTCGTCGTGGCCGCTTGCTCTGCTTTCGCGGGGCAAGGCGACGCGAAGAAGATCATCGGAACCTGGGATGGCACCGAGGTGGGTGCCGTAACGTCGGGGACGTCCTACTTGGGCCAACCGATCGGCACTCGGTTCCGTTCGCAGATGCTCTTCATGACCGATGGAACCCTCATCCGGTCGAAGCACATCATGCCGAACGGCACGACGTTTGATCGGGACGTGATGCGCTGGAGGATCGCCGCCCCGGGAATGCTGATTGTGACCGCGAACGACGGTGAGTTCTCTGCCGACTACGCCTTTCACGGTGATCGCCTCTTCTTCCCGTCGAACACCATCGGCGCGCCGGGAGAGCTCGAGAAGGTCGGAGCGGTGCGGAGGACTCCCGCTTCAACGCCCCAAGCCTTGTCGACGACACTTGTTAGATTTGTACACAATAATAAAGACAAGTTCAATCATGCGCTCGTCACCAAGAACCCTTCGTGGTTCGAGAAGAACTTAGCATCCGGTTGTCAGGAAAACCAGTCGCCGGTTCTGTCCAGTTCCGTTATCGCAACCCGCACCCAAGCAATCGCCATGCTCGGGATGGTCTTCGACGCTATGAAGATCAAGAGTTCGAGGGTCAATGCAATAGACGCTACTCGCCAAGGGACCGACATAGTCGTCAAAATCGTCTGGAGTGTAACCGGAGACTTAGATATGCAACGGATGAGTGGAATCGGGGCCAAGAAGTCGAACAATTACACGCCTTTCGCAACCACCGCGCTACGTTCACACTGGAGAAAGGAGGGTGGAAAGGTGGCGTGAGTGCCTTCTCGGGGTGCGAGCCAATGCGAAAAGGCGGAAGGCAGAAGATGCTGGAGAATCTCGCCAGCGAGTTCATGCTGTAGGGGTCGGGGGTTCGACTGACCCAATGTCAGTTTCGGACGCACACCTTGGGCCAATGTCAAGAATCGCCTATTCTTGACATTATGATGTCGGTTCCAGGTCGTGCTGGAAGATCGATTGGCGGCTGGGAGACCTTCTTGCCTCACGACCTGCCGCCGCAGTTCGTCCTCTCTCCGTCGAACGCCACTCTGGCCGAGCGGACAACCCACCTCCTCGGCCAAGTCGAGATGTGCCGGACGCTCCTGCCCAACGCCGACCTGCTCGTCTACAGTTCCCTCTAGAAGGAGGCGCTCGCGAGCTCAACGATCGAGGGGACCATCGCTACTCCCGAGGAACTCGTACGGTACCAAGCGTCACGGGTGGCTAAACGCGAGCCGGTCTGCGAGGTCGCCAACTACAGCGAAGCCCTGGGCTTCGGCTGCGAGTTCCTGAAGGACAGTCCGATCTCCCTGTATCTCGTCCGCTCCCTTCACGAGACCCTGTTGCGCGGAGTCAGGGGCGAGACGCTTGCCGGAAGGCTCAAGGAGACGCAGAACTTTATCGACCGCATCGGAGAGGACGCAGCGTTTACCCCTCCGCCGCCTGAGCACACACCGGGGCTAATGGAGAACCTTTTGGCGTACATCAACGCGCGCCACAACCAGCCCCTCGTTGTGCAGGTCGCCGTCGCCCACTACCAGTTCGAGACGATCCACTCCTTCGGAGACGGCAACGGTCGCGTGGGAAGGCTGCTCATCATCCTGCACCTCATCGCGTCCGGGCTGCTGAGCGCTCCCCTGATCTATCCCAGCGTGTACTTCGAGCGACGTCGAAGCCAGTACTACGACGCTCTCCAGGGCGTGAGGGACCGGGGCGCCTGGAACGAGTACCTCTCCTACTTCCTCGATGGAATCAAGACCCAGTGCGAGGAGACGATCGCCTTTACCCGGACCTTCCTCGACCTTCAGTCGAGGATGAGCGCGGAGGTGCGTGGCGTCCGCAAGCAGGCCTCCATCGACCGCGTCCTCGGCGAGTTCTTCAAGGCCCCCGTGCTTGAGGTCGGGCAGATCGCCCGAGGGACCGGGATGAGCCACAACACGGTGCAGAGCGCGATCGAGGAGTTGATCCGAGTGGACGTGGTGGAGGAGCTCACTGGTGGGAGAAAAGGGAGACTCTACGCCTGTAAGCCGGTCTACGACCTCGTCTTCCCCACGCTGTCGGGACCGTCCGCCGCCTCTTAGAGCGAGGGACAGACCTCCGGTTTAGTGTGCGGTGGCTTGCCACCGCTTTTACGAGCGAGCATGCGAGCGTCGAACTTTAACTCCCGAGAACGCTCTTGGAGCTCGTTCTCTTTGGGAGTGCGGGAGCTTGCTCCCGCTTTCGATCCGCAAGCTTGCTCGCACACCCTTCGCACCGGCGAGATCACGCCGCCAGGGTGGCGACGACCTCGGCGGCGCGGGCCTTGGTCATCTGGTAGTTGGGGTTGGCGGTGCTCGCGGTGTTCTCGATGTCGAGGAACGTCACGTCGGTCATGCCGATAAAGCCGAGCACGGCCTTCAGGTAGGACACGACGAAGTCGTTGTTCTCCATCATCTGCCCCGGCCCGTAGCCCGCGCCGCCGCGGGCGCTGGCGACGAAGACCTTGGCCTTGGCGAGGCCCTGGTAGCTGGGCGTGAAGGTCCGGTTGACACGGCAGACCTGGTCGATCCACAGCTTGAGCGTCGCGGGGACGGCGAAGTTGTACATCGGGGCGGCGAGCACGAGCACGTCGGCGGCGAGCAGCTCGTCGACGTACTCGTCGGACTTCGCCATCGCGGCCTTCGCGCCCTCGGAGTGGGTTTCGGCGGGGGTGTAGGCGCCCAGGATCCAGTCCATGCTGACGGCGGGCGGAAGGTCGGTGGCGACGTCGCGGCGGACGACGGTCGCGCCGGGGTTTTCCGCGGTGAGCTTCGCGACGATCTGCTCGGCGAGTCCCTTCGACTCGGAGTAGTCGCCGCGCGCGCTGGAGTTGACGAAGAGGATGTTCTGGGCCATGTCACTACAGACTATGTAGCGAAAGGCGGGATCGTTTCGCGGTAGTGGGCGACTTTCGAGTTTCTTTCTCCACCCCCAACCCCTCCTCATCGCCCGACGAGACCCTGCCGAATGGCAAGCCGTCGCACCGCGGCGACGAGGAGGGGAGCCGGAAGTCAGTCCGCGTCCTTCACCCGCCACCGCGCGTTCGGCGTGGCGGGACGCTTCGCCTCGGTGCCTTTGATCGAACCCCAGAGGATGTCGTTCAGCTCGATGTCGGCGGCGGACCCCTCCTGCAGGGGATCGATGAGGCGGGCGCTGTCCTTCGCGCGGTAGGCGAGGGGCGAGTTGACCTCCCCGACGATCGCCTTGGGGGGCAGGACGGCGGAGTAGGGGGCGTCGTTGGTCGGCGTCGCGGAGAGGAAGCCG
>CAXTOO010000073.1:0-15513 GCA_964245875.1 uncultured Fimbriimonas sp.
ACCCCCTCTTCCGCAGCGCCTCCACCATCTCCAGCACCATCCGCTCCAGGCCGTCGATCGCCGTGTAGTTCGGCAACGCCCCCTTCAGCCGCGAGTCCGTGTCCGCGAGCACCCCGAGACACTTGGCCAGGGCAGGCAGCGTGGTCTTCTTCGCTGACGCCATCACCCGCGCCTGACGGTACGGCGGCTCCTTCGCAAGGCAGGGCTTGTCGGGGAACGTCGCTCGCAATTCAGGCGTCACGTCGCCGGGGCTACGCCCTGCGTCCAGGCACGCCCGCGCCTGCCACAGCAGCCGCAGGTTGCGCGACATGAGGGGCAGGATGCTGGAGAACGCCACGTCCGCCGCCTTCGCCGCGCTGCCCACCAGGATGCGCAGGTGCCGCAGCGCCTCCGACACATTCGCGTCGAGGATCGCGTCGATCATCCCGAACACGTTCCACTCGCGGCTGGGCACCACCAGAGCCCGCACCGCCGCCTCGTCGATCCGCTCTGCGTCCCCCACGAACAGCGCGAGCTTCTCCATCTCGTCCGTCGCCCGGCTGAGGCTGCCGCCCGTCATCTCGACGAGGCTCGCCGCCGCCGCCGAGCTCATCGTCTTGCCGAGCCGCGCCAGTTCCGGTCGCAGTCCTTCCAGGGCCTTCTTGGGGTCCGCGCTGCAGTCGATGACCGCGCCCTTCGCCTTCTCCACGGCCTTGGCCCATGTTTTCCCCCGCTTCTCCAGGTTCTCGTTCTGCTCCTCGTCCGCGACCAGGATCAGCAGCGCCGTCGGGGGGAGCGAAGCCAGCGCCCCCTCGCGCAAGTCGACCGGGTCGCGCCGGAGCAGGTGCCGCACCACCACCGTTCGCCGCTCGGCGAGGAACGGCGCGGTCCCCGCCGAGGCGATCCAGTTCTCGGGACTGCTCTCGTCCGCCTCGAACCCCTCCAGGTCGAAGTCGTCCTTCTCGATCCCCGCCGCCGCCAGCAGGCCGTCCATCGCCCGCCGACGGAGCAGTTCCTCATCGCCCAGGATCAGGACCGTCCGCTGGCCGATCGCCTTGTCGAGGTTCATCGCTTCCGAAGGCTCCGCGTCGCCGCCCTTAGCCGTCGGACCTCTTCCTCGGAGGGCTCTGACGAGCCGTACAGCGCCCGCTCGAAGTCCTGCCCCAGGCCAACCGCCACCGGCCCGAACGGCGTCTGCGCGGTCGCCGCGTAGGCGAGGATCGACTCGCCCGGATGCCTCCGCCGCCCGACGGCGCGCCGCAGGGTCCGCTCGAATCCCGCATACGCGCGGTGGACCTCGTAGCGGGCGGGCCGCGCCTTGGGCCGGAGCCCTCGCAGCACGACGTACCCGCCCACCAGGGCGATCACGACGAGCAGGCCTCGCGCCGCCGACGCGATCCAGCCCGCCTGGTACCAGGGGCGCGACTCGTCGCTGCTGCCCCGGCCGCCGCCCTTCACATCCTCCGCGCCCGCCGTCGCATCGTACACGACCCACCCGACGCCCTTGAAGAACACCTCGCACCACGCGTGGTAGTCGGCTTCCCGGAGGGCGTAGGTGCCGTTGCCGTCGTTCATCTCCGGCAGGTAGCCGATGACGTACCGCGCGGGCAGGCCGACCGAGCGGGCGCAGAGCGCCATCGAGGTCGCGAACAGGTCACAGTATCCTTCGCGATTGTCGAACAGGAACCACTCCGCCGGGTCGGCGTCGTTCGGCACGGCGGCCGCCTCGATGTTGTACTTCACCTGAGCCGCGATGGCGGTCGCAATCCGGCTTGCCTTCTCGGCATCGTTCCCCGCACCCAAGGCGGCCGTCCGCGCGAACTCCCGCACCCGCTCGGGCACCCGCTCGGCGTTCAGGAGCTCTTGGTCCGAAGCTATGAGATCGGTTTGGGCGTCGCGCGGAGGCAGGGTCGCCTCGAGGAGCGTTCCCGGAACGAAGCCTCTTGCGCCGTTGTAGAGGTAACCGCCCCCGTCGGCCCGGATTCTCGCCCCGCCTCCGCTCAGATTGGGCTCGGCAGGAAGAGGAAGCTGATGGGTCGGATCGGTCGCCTCGACGGAGAACCGGACCACCCGCTTATCTTTGCCCATCGCCTCCTTCGAGGCGTGGACCGAGTCGCCGATCAGGCCCAAGTGGGCGCCCGTGGTGGACAGCGTGGTGCTCCAGCCGCGTCCGGTGTAGGTCTCGTAGGCGGCCGTCCTCATGTACCGGGATTGGTCGAGCTTGGCGTGGTAGACGACATGCTCGCTGAGGCTCCCGTTCGGCCCGCGACCGACGGTGTAGTTCGTCGCCTGGGTCTGGTTCGCGTCCCGCAGCCGCGTTCGCACGGACTGCGGCGCGAGGATGTGGACCGCGCCGGTGATCGGCTTTGCCGCCTCTTGGAGGGCGGGCGCGCCCAGGCGGGAGAGGAGCACGATCGCGAGGGCCGAGGCGAGAGCCCACTCCGGCCCCGCCTGCCAGCGCCACGGCCCGCGCCGGATGTCCTCGTACAGCTCGGCGGACTGCTCGGGAAACTGCTGCGGGGTCGAGGGCGCGTCCGCACGGTTGAAGTAGCCGCTCTCCACAGCCTGCCGCATCATCTCCCGCCGGTTCGCCCGCGCGAGCACGATCGCGAGGCACACGAGGAACCCGAAGAAGAGGTATGGGGCGAACGCATAGGTGTCGTAGCAACCCACGAGGCCGAAGAGGGCCACGCTCGGGATGGCCTGGAACAGCAGCGTGCCGTCGCGCCACGTCACGACGCTCCCCAGCACGATCATCCACGCGAGGATGCCCGCCATCATGACGTCGCGCGCGAAGCCTTCCTCGGGCAGGAAGCCGTTCAGCGTTTGGAAGCCGACCACCGCGCAGCCGATGGCGGCGGCGTAGAGGATGCCGTCGACCTTCACCACCGAGGTGTTCCCAAAGAGCGTGCGAACCACGTAGGACAGCGCGGTCCCGAAGAGAACGCCCATCGCGAGGAACTGCGCGGTGTCCTCCCGCCCGATCGACATCCCTGCGGTGTAGGCGGAGAGGCACGAGCCGAAGCCCATGAGGCCGTAGTCGATGAGGTTCAGCCGGCTCTGGTCGCGGTTGCGGCGGGGGATCGAGAGGCTCACCGTCCCTCCTCCCCCGCCGTCATCGCCTGGGGCGTCATTCCCGTGGCTTGGAGCTCGTCGACGTAGCCCGCCTCGACCGCCGTGGGAAACGAGGTCCGACCGAACGAAGCCACATCGTAGACCAGGGGCACAACCCGCATGCCGCGCCCCACCATGCCCGCTCCGACTGCCCGCATTTCCGGATCGGCCACCGCGTGAAAAGCGTACACCACCGACCCGCCGGGCAGGAGCACGTCCGCCATCTCCTCGGAGAGCGACGTATCGCCGTCCGAGTCCAGCAGGGCCAGCGAACGCATCGCCTCTGCGGTGCGCTCTTGGACGTTCGCGTGGTTGGGCGAGTTGTCGACCTGCGGCAGGAGGACCCGCACGCCCTGACGAAGGAGGGTCTCCACGAGGAACGCCGCATGGCCCACCATCAGTTCGAGCGAGGTGTCCGCGCCCTTCCCCACATCATGGCCCTTCTTCCGGTCGATCAGCAAGGCCACCGTCGCCTGCGATCCCGCCTCGAACTCCTTCACCACCACCCTTCCCGTACGCGCGGTCGAGCGCCAGTGAACCAATCGCAACGGGTCTCCGGGCCGATACTCGCGCACGCCGCGCGGCTCGATGCCCGCGCCGCGCGTCTGGCCGCTCTCCGCCTCGCTCACGCCCCAGCCGCCCGCGACCGGAAGCTCAATCGCGCAGGGGATCGCTCGGGGCAGCACAACCATCTCCGTCGTGGCGGTCGGGTACTCACGGGAGCGGGTCACAAGACCCAGGACGTCGGTTCCTTCCACCAGCAATCCGCTCCAGCGGAAGCGGCCTCGCTTGAGGGGACGGAAACGATACTGCGTGCGCACCGGCTCGTCGTGCGACGGCGCGATGGGGAGCGAGGGCGAGCGGTCGGCGACGGGCAGGCCGGGCGGCAGCGCGTCGGCGACCGCGACGAGCGGGCGGCGGATCGCCTTCTCGCTCCAGAGCGTGATCTCGACCGTCACGAGGTCGCCCACCTGCGCGCTCGGCGGAACGACCCGCTCCACGCGAAGCCAGCGCACCGCCAGCCACGCCTGGAGGTGGCAGGCGCCCAGGGTGGCGATCATCGCGGTCGTGATGAAGAACAGGGCCTGCGAGCCGATGAGCACCGCGACGATGGCGAGGAACACCGACGCCCACGTCAGGGCGAACCCCGCCAGCGACCTCACGCGACCGGCACCGGCGCGGGAACGCCCTCGACGATCTTCGCCACCGCCGCCTCCACCGAGCCGCCCCGCGCCCGGACTTCGGCCCGAGGCAGGACGCGGTGCGCGAGGACCGCGATCGCGACCTTCTTCACATCGTCCGGGCTCACGAAGCCCTTCCCCGCCATCGCCGCACAGGCTTGCGCCGCGCGCATCAGCAGCAGCGAGCCGCGCGGCGAGGCGCCCATGACGAGTTGGTTGCTCTCGCGCGTCGCCCGCACCACGTCCACCACGTAGCCGCGCATCGTTTCGTGGACGAACACCTCGCGGATCGCGGACTGCATATCCATCAGCGTGTGCAGGTCCGTCACGTTCTCGACAAGTTCGAGGGGGTGAAGTTGCTGCTGCGAGCCGAGAATCGCCGCTTCCTGGTCGCGGTCAGGATAGCCCATGCTCAGCCGCATGAAGAAGCGGTCGAGCTGCGCCTCGGGAAGCGGATACGTGCCCGTCATCTCGATGGAGTTCTGCGTGGCGATCACGAAGAAGGGCCGGGGGAGGAGCCGCGTCTCGCCGTCGGTCGTGACGGTTCTCTCCTCCATCGCCTCAAGGAGCGAGGACTGGGTCTTCGGCGTGGCGCGATTGATCTCGTCGACCAGCACCACGTTGCCGAAGATCGGTCCCGGCATGAAGCTGAACGTGCCCTGACTCTGGTTCAGCACCGAGCCGCCGGTGATGTCGCCCGGCAGCAGGTCGGGCGTGAACTGGAGTCGCCGGAACTCCCCGCCGATCACCTTCGCGAGCGCCTTCGCGAGCGTGGTCTTGCCCACGCCCGGAATGTCCTCCAGCAAGACGTGCCCGTTCGCCAGCAGGGCCAGAACGGCCTTCTCCACCGTGTCGCGCTTGCCGACGATCGCCTTCTCGACCTCGTCGACCATCTTTCCCGCGCACTGCGCGACCTCTTGTACGTTCATCGGCCTCCCTATCCTACGGCCTTCGCTTCCATCTTCGCTCGACAAACAGAGTCCGACTTTGCTGACAGCCGCAAGGGAGAGTCGCCATGATAGTCAACCACCGGGTCTCGCGCACAACGCGAAAGCGCTCGTGCGCTTTTGCGGCCAGAAGCACAAGAACTCGACCACAAGGGGGGGGGGGGGTCCGCTTTCCCATAATGCAGATGAGACGCATCCATCGCTTGACGTGGGGAATAATCCTCGCGAGCACCGCCTTCCTCGTCGCCTCAGTTCTCGCGGACAGTTCGGTGACCCCGATCACACGGTGCGACGTTCAACCCGCCAACGTCGTCGGGGGACCCTACTGATGAGCAAGTCGAAAAGCGTTACATAAGGTTATCGCCCTAGCGTCGATCTTCGCCCTCGTAAGCCTCGTGTGGGTAGGCATCGGTTGCCCCGACCCGTTCAGCCCTTCCGTGTCCCACGGCCACTGCGACCAGGGCGCTGCTGGTCTCTACATGAACTCTTCCGACGACGCCCTTGTGATCGATGGACGGTGCGACACCAGCAGCCGCCATTCGGCGTTCAGCTGCGAAGTGGCCGTTGGTACGCTCACGCTGACCCACCGAGAGTTGAGGCAGTACATCCACCAAGGTATGTACAACGACTATCTCTTCTGCGACGAGACGCCCTTCAGCTAAACGGCGCGTGCCAGCCTGGCGACCAAAGCCTACGACTACTGCACGGGCAAGTAGCGACTTCAAAGCTCCCTTCCTCAGCAAGGGAGCCTCGACCAATGACTAAGATCACGTTCCGATTCACAACGATCGGGAATGACTCCATAGTGGGACAGAGTCTACGCAAGTTTCTGACGCCGGAGAGCCTCGATCTCGTGCGCAAGGGAGCTTGAATTGACGCCGAGCTGTGGCGTAAGCCCGGAGCATTCCTGGTTCGACTCTCCTCTTCGGGCCGTCCCCTCCTGCTCTATGGTGCATCTCCGAAGGAGCGTGTCGTCTACAGCTACGGAACATCTCAGGCAACTGCCGGAATCCACGGTTATAAG
Source organism: uncultured Fimbriimonas sp. (assembly GCA_964245875.1). Classification (GTDB taxonomy): domain Bacteria; phylum Armatimonadota; class Fimbriimonadia; order Fimbriimonadales; family Fimbriimonadaceae; genus Fimbriimonas. The sequence goes on from CAXTOO010000073.1 coordinate 6,246, forward strand.
GAAGGAGTCGTCCTGCCTGTCCTGTTCGGACGAACTTGCGAGCGAGCCGCTCTACTTCGGCGATCAATCTCAGTGCGGCTCCGTGAGGGGCGAGACCCGCCACGGAGCGGACTGCCGCAACGTCTACGTGGCCGAGCAACATGGGGGGTGCCTCCGCCTGACGCAGCGCCCAGACCAGATCGCCTACGACTTCATCTGGTTCCACGGTGCTTACGCGAGGATCGCTACCACGCCTCCGGCATGGGCCTACCAGGAGAAGAACGTTGACCACCCGGAACTATCGGTACAAACCGAGGTCAAGCGCGTCGTCACGGTTCCGGATCAGGGCGTTCCCAATTGGCAGGTCCTCCTTCCTAAAGGAATTTTCCTAATGGCGACGGACGGTCGGATCGGATATGGCCTCCCAGACGCCAACGGAGTGCCTCCCGACGTTCGGTTCGAGAAGCAGAGCCAGTTCCATGCGCTCCGCAAAGCGTCGGGAAGCCAGACCGTCCAGAGGAACGTCCTCTTGGGCGGTCTGATTGTCGGGGTTCTCGTCGCCGGGATTTTCGTAGCCTGGACCGCCGCCAAGGCTAGGCGAGTCCGCTAACAGGAGGTACATTACCCGCCGTGCGATGCGTGATCGGAGTCGACCTGGGCGGGACCAACGTGAGGGCGGGCGCGTTCCTGGAGGACGGCACTCCTGCCGGCCCCTCGTTCAGCAATCCCTCGAAGGCTCAGAGCGGCACCGACGCGATCATGGACGCGATCGCCGTCACCGTCCACCAGGCCAAGGACGCCGCCAACCAGTCTGCGGAGGCGATTGGGATCGCCATCCCCGGCCACATCGACAATGCGTCCGGCGTCGTGCGTTGGGCGCCCAACTTCGGCGAGAGCGTCGACGGCGTGTTCCACTACTGGAAGGAGGTTCCCTTCCGCGAGGCGCTCGGCCCCAAGGTCGGCCTGCCGCTCCACATGGACAACGACGCGAACGCCGCCGCCCTGGGCGAGTACCGCTTCGGCAGCGGACGCAACGCGGCCAAGTGCCTCGTGATGCTCACCGTCGGGACCGGCATCGGTGGCGGCGTGATCCTCTCGCCGGACGCTGTCCTGGGCGACGCCCGGGGACCCCTCGTGATGGTCGGCGGCAACAAGGGTGGCGCGGAGCTCGGCCACGTCGTCGTCGCCCACAACGGCATGGACTGCAACGCAGGCGAGTACGGCTCCATCGAGGGCTACTGCCAGCGCGACGCCATCGTCAAGCGCGCCCAGCACCGCCTGAACCGCGGGCGGGCGAGCGTATTGAACGGCCTCGTCGGCGGCGACCTTGCGAAGCTCACCCCCAAGCACCTGAGCGAGGGCGCCGCGCAGGGCGACGAGGTGGCGCTGGAGGTTTGGAACGAGGTCGGCACCATCCTCGGCGTCGGGATCGGCAACTACATCAATATCTTCGCCCCCGATGTGGTCGCCATCGGCGGCAACATCGCCCGCGCGGGCGACTTCCTCCTGAAGCCCGCGATCCGCGAGGCTCGCAACGTCGCGATTCCGTCGCTTTTCGTCGACGCGAAGATCGGCGTCGCCGAGCAGATCGACGACGCCGGGATGCTCGGCGGGGCGGCGTTGGCCTTGGAGATGATGAAGCGGAACGCTCCGCCCGTAGCGGCGTGACTCGTCACGCCGCCACATTGCCGTCAGGTCGCCCGCCGGATCGCGGGAGATGCCACATCGAAGTAGACGACCGCCACCGGCGAGAAGGCTGAGACCTTGCCGCTCCGTGAGGCCGAAATGCGGAAAGCGGTGGGCGTCCCGCCAAAAAATCGCCGAGAACCGCTTTTTTGGCGATCACGTCCGCCTGGAGCGTCCACGGACCCGATCCCACCTGAGGCTCAATCCGACACGCCATGCCGTACGGATTGCTCGACGTCCAGTTCAAGGCGATAGAATGGCCTTCGACCTAGCGCACCTGCGCCATCGCGGCTTGGATCGTGTGGTCGGCGAGGACGTTCAAGGCCAGCAGGAGGAGGCTCACGATTGAGCCCAGCACGAAGGCGGAGAGGAAGCCGGTGCGCAGGGTCGGGCCGACAGGCGTCGTCGGTCGGAGCGCACGGGCGGCGCGCCAAGCGCGTCGACCGACGAGGAGCAACACCGAGAGGGGCGCGGCGACGAGGAGCGCGGCGTGGTCGGTCGGCACGCCGCCAAGGCGCAGGAAGAGGAGGGCGTACTTCGAAAGGAGATAATTCAGGAGAAAGCCCGGCACCACGCAGACCATCGCAATGGCGATCTCCTGCAAACGGTCGCGGGCAGCGGTGGCCTTCATCTTCTGTCAGGACGTTCTAGGTTGAGAAGACGTTTGGCTACACGTCCACGAGGCAGCCGCACTCCAGGGCGACGGTGCGTCCGGTCTTGAAGCGCTTTTCGCCCTCGCGGCGAAAGTGGTGGACGTCCTCGGTGAAGGGGTCGTAGACGAGCACGTCCTTCACGCCCATGCGCAGGTACCAGGGCGGGGATATCTCCAGGTCCTTCTCGCGCGAGCGCTCGGAGACGATCTCCACGACGGCTTCGGGGATGAGGGTGATGAGGTCTGTTTCTTCGGGTTCGCGGCAGAAGACGGCAAGGTCGGGACGCCGGAGGGAGCCGTCGGGAAAGCGAATGCCTACGTCGGAGGCGTGGAAGCAGCCGCAGTCCTTGTCGGAGCCGGGATCCTTGCGGAGCGTGGTCTCGATGCGAAAGATCCGTTTCTGGTGGCGATAGTTGGGCTGGAACTCCCAGAAAGGATGCCCGGCGACCATCTCGACCCGGATACCGACCTCGTCGGCATCCTCGATCTGCGCCTTCTCCGAGTCGGTGAGGATCATGTTGGGATTGTATCGCACGTTCCTGCTGGCGCCGCCGCTAGACCGGGGTCGGCGGGTAATCTTTGCCCGCGCCGGTCGCCGGTGGGAAAGAAACAGATGACCGAAGTGATCATGCCCAAGATGGGCGACGGCATGGAGGAGGGCACCCTCCTCGAGTGGCTGAAGAAGGACGGCGACGCGGTGAAGAGCGGCGAGGTGATCGGGACGATCCAGACCGACAAGGCCACCTTGGAGCTTGAGGCGCCCGGGACCGGCACGCTCACCGGCATCAAGCTGGAGGCGGGCGGCACCGTGCCGGTGGGACAGGCGATCGCGGCGATCCTCAAGGCGGGCGAGTCGCTTCCCCCCGGCTGGGGCGCGGGCGCGTCCGTGACGCCCGCTTCGTCGCCCACGCCGACCGACGCGCCACAGGGCGGAGCGCCGGCCAGCGCGCCCATCGAACTCCAGCAGGCGGCGACCACGCCGACCCGGCCCGAGGCCGCGAGCACGGAGTTCGGGATCACGGGAGACAGCGCCAGCGTGAACAACGGCAAGGGCACGGAGGGTCTCGCCCAGTCGCTCAAGCACGAGGACGGCGCGGCGAATCCGCAGCCTGTGGCCCAAGGACGACTGAAGGCGAGCCCGCTCGCCCGCAAGGTGGCCGCCGAGAAGGGCGTCGACCTCGCGCAGGTGACGGGCAGCGGCCCCGGCGGGCGCATCGTCGAGGCCGACGTTTCCGGCTTCAAGCCGCCCGTCAAGCCTCCGGTCGAGACCGCCGTCGCCGCTTCCTCGCCCGAGGACAAGGTCGTCAAGCTGCCCCGCCTTCGGATCATCACGGGCAAGCGGACCCAGGAGAGCAAGCAGCAAGTCCCGCACTTCTACGTCACCGTCGAGGTGGACGTGGAGAACATCCTTTCGTTGCGCTCGATGTTCGAGTCGCAGGAGGCGGGCAAGGTCACGATCAACGATTTCGTGCTGAAGGCGTGTGCCTTGGCCCTGCGCGAGATGCCGGAGATCAACGCCTCGCTGAATGGCACGGACAGCGTGACGCAGTTCGGCGCGGTGAACGTCGGCATCGCGGTGGCACTGGCGGACGGGCTGACCGTTCCCGTGGTGAAGAACGCAGACCGGCTTTCGCTTCGGGAGATCTCGGCGAATGCGAAGGAGCTGGCGAAGAAGGCGCGGGACGGCAAGGCGTCGATGGACGATCTCAGCGGCTCGACCTTCGCGGTATCGAACATGGGGATGCTCGACGTTGACAACTTCATCGCGATCGTCAACCAGCCGAACGCGGCCATCGTCGCAATCGCGTCGGTGCGGAAGAAGGCGGTCGTGCTGGAGGGCGGCGAGATCGTGGCGCGCTCGCGCATGAATCTCACCGGCTCGTTCGACCACCGCATCGCGGATGGCGCGGGCGGCGCGAAGTTCGTGAACCTCATCAAGGGCTACTTGGAAAATCCGACCCGGCTTCTTTCGTAGGATCGATCTAGGGCTTAATGCGTCTTTGTGAACTTATCAGCGTACGATTTTTCTTTTCGATCAGGAATTTTCCGAAAAGTGGTTGACGAAGGGACGCCTTCGAGTGCTTTAGAGCGTCTAACAAAGCTCTCTTCTGCGCCTCGAGAGCCTCCTCGCCCACCCCCCGATCCGCCTGCCCGCAGGTTCCTGGGACCCCTCACCCCCAACCCCTCTCCCCCGGAGGGGAGAGGGGAGCCGGAGTTTTGTTAGACGCTCTTAGAACCGAGTACGATTCGACGCCGGGCGTTTCTCCTAATAGATCAAGCGATCTATGATCGGTCAGGAGAGTGAGAATAGTGGCCTGCAGAACCGTCTCCTCGTCCCAGGAATAGGGCAGGCTTTCGTCCCAACCCTCCGGACGGGGATGCTCGTCTGCCAGCGCCTTGGCAACCCTCTTCGCGTTCTTCCTCGTTCGGGAGATCGCGAAATCGATGTCGGTCGTCACATGGTCGCATCCCTGCGCGGTCATCGCGAGTCCACCAACCAGCACAAAGTCGGTGCCGCCGGTCACTGTGCGCCTAAGGAGTTCGGCGAAGTCCGGCGGCGTACGCTGCACGTCTAACCTCCAGCACGACTTCTAGATGGCGCTGAAGCCTTTCGATCCGCTCCGTTGGAGTGAGACTCAGGTTGGCGCGGAGATGACCGAGATCGATGCCGTTCTCGTCCTAGTCGCCCCACTTCGGTTGGGCGGCAAACCACTCGTCTTGCAACCGTCGCGCTTCCTCGGGGTCCATCTCAGTAGTGCCAGTCGACATTGGTGACCTTCTTCGCCTGCGCCTCGATGTAGTTGCGCCGAGGCTCGACCTTGTCGCCCATCAGCCGCGAGAACATCTGCTCGATCTCGACCTCGAGCTGGGGGTCCATCACCACCTGCACGAGCTTGCGGTTCGCCGGGTTCATCGTCGTCTCCTCCAACTCGTCGGCGTTCATCTCGCCCAGTCCCTTGAAGCGGGTGACCGTCGGATCCTTCTTCTTCTTGTGGGTCTTGATCAGCGCGTCGCGCTCCTCGACCGAAGAGGCGTAGTAGCGTTCGTTGTTACCAACCTTCACCACGAACAGCGGCGGCTGGGCGAGGTAGATGTTGCCCGCGTCCATCAGCGGCTTCATGTAGCGGTAGAAGAACGTCAGCAGCAGCGTGCGGATGTGCTCGCCGTCCACGTCCGCGTCGGTCATGATGATGATCTTTGCGTAGCGCAGCTTCGTGATGTCGAAGGTCGGCTCCTCCTTCTGCCCCTTCGAGCCGTAGCCGCTCTTCTTCGAGGAGGACGTCTCCGAGACGACCATCTCGAAGGCTTCCTTTTCGGTGTCCTCGTCTTGGGCGCGCAGGGCCGAGGACTTGCCCATCGAGAGGTCGATGCCCACGCCGAGCGCGGCGATGAGCGACTTGATCTCCTCGTTGTCCAGCGCCTTGTCGAGGCGCGCGCGCTCCACGTTCAGGATCTTGCCGCGCAGGGGCAGCACCGCCTGCGTCTGCCGGTCGCGCGCGCCCTTCGCCGAGCCGCCTGCCGAGTCGCCTTCCACGAGGAACAGCTCGCAGTCGTCGCGGTTCTTCGAGATGCAGTCCGTCAGCTTGCCGGGAAGGCCGAACGAGTCCATCGCGTTGCCCCGCCGGATGTTCTCCGCCGCCTTGCGCATCGCCTCGCGCGCCCGCTGCTCGGTGATCGCCTTGTCGATGATGAACTTGCCGAACTTGGGGTTCTCGTCGAGGAACGTCGTGAGGCCGTCGCCCACGAGCGAGTTGGTCAGGCCCTGCACCTCCGGCGTCACGAGCTTCACCTTGTCCTGAGAGTTGTAGGAAGGGTTCTCCAGCTTGAGCGAGATCACCGCCGTCAAACCTGCCATGATCGCGTCCGAGGAGAGGTTCGTGTCCTTCTCCTTGAGGAAGTTCATGCGCTTCGCGTACGCGTTGATCACCCGCGTGAGCGCCATCTGGAAGCCGGAGACGTGCGTCCCGCCGTCGGGGTTGTGGATGTTGTTGCTGAACGCGAGGACCGTCGTGTTGTAGCCGTCGTGGTACTGGAACGCGATCTCGACCTCGGTGTTCTCGCGCACTCGGCGGAAGAAGATGACCGGGTGCAGCGTGTCCTTCGAGTCGTTCAGGTCCTCGACGAGTTGCGGCACGCCGCGCTCGAAGAAGAAGCTCTCGTCGTTCTCGGGGTTCTGCTCGTCGGAGAACGTGAAGCGGACCTTGGCGTTGAGGTAAGCCAGCTCCTTCATCCGGTTCTTCAGCAGCGCCACGTCGTACTCTGTGGTCGTCAGCACGGTGTCGTCGGCCATCCACCGCTGCTCCGTGCCCGTTTCCTCCGGCGGCACCGTGCCGATCTCCCTCACGTCGCCCACCGGGATGCCCCGCTCGAAGCGGATGCGATAGACCTTCCCATTGCGCCGCACCGTCGACTCCATCCATTCGGAGAGCGCGTTGGTGCAGGACACGCCGACGCCGTGCAGCCCGCCCGACGTCTTGTAGCCCGACGACTCGCCCCCGAACTTGCCGCCCGCGTGCAGCACCGTCATGACGACCTGCAGCGCCGAGACGCCCATCTTCTCGTGCTTGTCCACGGGGATGCCGCGCCCGTTGTCCCGGACGCTCAGGGAGTTGTCCGCGTGCAGCACGACCCGGATGTCGTCGCAGTGGCCCGCCAGCGCCTCGTCCACGGAGTTGTCGAGCACCTCCTTGAACAGCTGGTGCAGGCCGTGCTTGCCATCGTCGCCCACGTACATCCCTGGCCGCTTCCGCACCGCCTCGAGTCCTTCGAGGACCTGGATCTGCGAGGCGTTGTAGTCGCCCTCGACCTTGCTGGAGATCGCCTCGATGTGCTCGAGCTGATCGTCTTCGACGGGAAGGTTGTCTGACATGGTTACGCGGTTTTCCAAGCCCTTGCGGAGCCTGGATTCTACCTTTTATACTTACGCCCTTCTCGTACCGGACGGTCCCTCCCGCGTCACGTCTTCCCAGGGGGCAGGGAGCTGGAACGCAGCAAGCCTGCGTCGCGAGGAGAATGAGGAAGGGGCTGGGAGATGGAGCAAGGAGCCTGCCTGTCCCGGCCTCGCGCTTTCCCTCTCTACCTCCTTGTTCCAAGCGCGACCGCACCGCCTCCTACCCGCGGGAACCCACCCCGGAGCAGAACGAGAAGCGCCGACTGCCCGTGAGCCTCGAATGGGGCACTCTGGAGATCACGGAGAGCCGCGCCGTCGACGTTGCGGGCGGCGCTTCGGGACCGAGAACCTTCGCGGCGGCTCCCTCTCTCCGGCGACCGCATCGGCATCCTCATCGATCCCGAGAAGGAGACCCTACGCATCTCTCGGAGGTCGCCGATGATTCGTGCGGGCGTAACCCTTACCCGGGTCTTCGAGCCGCGGTAGGAGTGCCTGCGCCGCGGCGACCAGCTGGGTGAGGTCGTTGCCCTTCGCGTCGAGGACCGCGACCCGCGGCCGCATTCCGCGCAGGCTGCCCTGGAACCCCATGCTCATGTCGACCGTGACGAGGTCGTCGAAGCGCTCGGTCGCCTGCCGGAGAAGGTCGCCGCTGCGAAGCTCCCCCAGCCGAGGTCGAGCGGAGCGAAGCAGGGCTTGAGGTCGCTTCATGGCCTCTGTTCTACGACGGGCAGTAGAATAGAGCACCCATGAAGGCCGGTCGCTCGCCCGCGTTGGCGTTCATCTTCGTCACGCTGCTGATCGACGTGCTGGGCTTCGGGCTGGTGATCCCGGTGTTCCCGGCGCTCTTGGCGCAGCTTGCGCCGGTGCATGGCACGGCGGCGGCGCAGGCGTCGCACTCGGCGACGGTGCTGGGGTGGATGAGCACGACGTTCGGGCTGATGCAGTTCGCGTTCGCGCCGGTGCTGGGTGGGCTGAGCGACCGGTTCGGGCGGCGGCCGGTGCTGCTGGTTTCGCTCGCGTGCGGGGCGGCGGACTACGTGCTGTGCGCGCTCGCTCCGACTCTGGTGTTCCTGTTCCTCGGGCGGATCATCGCGGGCATCACGGCGGCGAGCTTCAGCACGGCGGGGGCGTACATCGCGGACGTGTCGCCGCCGGAGGAGCGGTCGAAGAACTTCGGGCTCATCGGCGCGGCGTTCGGAGCGGGCTTCATCCTTGGGCCGGCGCTGGGCGGGATCGTGGGGAACGCCGACCCGCGCGCGCCCTTCTGGGTCGCGGCGGCCTTGTGCGGGATCAACACGCTGTTCGGGTTGTTCGTGCTGCCCGAGTCGCTCGCGCCGGAGAACCGGCGCTCGTTCGACATCCGGCGGGCGAACCCGTTCGGCACGTTCCGCATCCTGTTCAAGGTCCAGTGGGTGTTCATCCTGGTCGCGGCGCTGACGTTCCTGTACCTCGCGCAGCAGGCGCTCCAGAACACGTGGTCGATCTCGACGGGGTACCGGTTCGGCTGGAAGCCGAAGCAGATCGGGCTGAGCCTCGCGCTCATTGGGGCGATGAGCATCGTGGTGCAGATGGTGGTTCTGCGGCGGCTGTTGCCTCTGCTCGGAGAGGCGCGGACGCTGCTGTTCGGGCTGGTGTTCCAGGTGGTCGGCTTCGTGGGCTTCGGGCTGGCGACGCGCTCCGAGTGGATGTACGCGATGACGGCGGTGTGGTGCTTGAGCTTCGTGAGCGGCCCGGCGACGCAGGGGCTGATCTCGAAGCGGTTCGGGCCGGACGAGCAGGGGACGGTGCAGGGCGGGCTGACGTCGCTCCAGAGCCTGACGGGGATCGTGGGGCCGCTCGTCTCGACGGGCGTGTTCGCGTTCTTCACCGCGCCGGGCCACCCTCAGGTGCCGGGCGCGCCGTTCCTCTTGGGGGCGGTGTTCTCGGTTGTGACGGGCGTGTTGGCGACGATGGCGATGGCAAGGCGGCGAAGCGATCCGGCGCCGCAGGCGGCTTGAAGATATTCTCCTTTCCCCTATGGGTCTTTGGCTCAACCCGCGTCCCGGGACGCTGACAGAACT
>CAXTOO010000074.1:0-15307 GCA_964245875.1 uncultured Fimbriimonas sp.
AAAAGGCACCCGAAGGCGGGCGCGGTCGCCGTGCGCCTCGTCGGCACGGACGGGCGAACCCAGCGCTCGGTGCGCGGCTTCCCCACCGCGCTCAACGTCCTGGGCGACGTGCTGAGGGTCGGCGACGCCTACCGGCTGAGGGGCTTCGACTACGAGCGGGAGGGTCCCGCGCCCCAGCCGATGGGCACGTTCCTGATGTTCCGCCGCGCGGCGCTCCAGGTGGTCGGCGATCCGGCGAGGCCGTTCGACGAGGGTTTCCCGATCTTCTTCAACGAGGTCGACCTGCTCAAGCGGCTCGACGACGCGGGCTGGCCGACCCTCTACACGCCCGCCGCGAGTCTCCTGCACCACGGGGGCGAGAGCACGAAGCAGGTCCGAAAGGCCATGATCTGGGAGTCGCACCGCAGCCTCGTCCGCTACCTGCGCAAGCACGGCGGAACCGGTGCGAGGAGTCTGGCGTTGCCCCTCGTGGCGCTCGCCGTGTACGGCGCGGCCCTCGTCCGCGCCCGTGGAACGCATGAAGGATTCCGAGCCCCGACTTAGCGTCACGATCTGCTCCTGGAACACCCAGGACGACCTGCGCGCCTGCCTGAGGAGCCTGGAAGACGAAGAGAAGATCGAGACGATCGTGTGCGACAACAACTCCGAGGACGGCTCCCCGGAGATGGTCGCGCGCGAGTTCCCCTGGGTACGCCTGCTGGCTCAGAGCACGAACCTCGGCTTCACCGGCGGCCAGAACCTCATGATCGAGGCGCGCCGCGCGCCGCACGTCCTGCTTCTGAACTCGGACACCGTCGTCCACCCCGGCGCGCTCTCGGGGCTGCTCTCGTATCTGGAGGCGAACCCGGAGGTTGGCATCCTCGGCCCGAAGCTGCTCAACCCCGACGGCTCGCTCCAGATGTCCTGCCGACGCTTCCCGAATCCCCTCGCCGCACTCTTCCGCAACACTCCCCTCGGCAAGCTCTTTCCGAACAACCGCTTCACCCGCGAGTACCTCATGGCCGACTTCCACCACGACCGTCCGATGGAGGTCGACTGGGTGTCGGGCGCCGCGATGCTCGCCCGCAAGGAACTGGTCGACCGGATCGGTGGACTCGACCCGGAGTTCTTCATGTTCTGCGAGGACACCGACTGGTGCTGGCGCGCGGGCAAGGCGGGGTACAAGGTCGTGTACCTTCCGTCGAACGTGATCACGCACGCGATCGGCCGCTCGACCGACAAGGTGCCGAACCGCATGATCGGCCGCTTCCACCGGTCGATGTGGCGCTTCTACCGCAAGAACATGCTGCCTGAGATCGCCCCGCCCCTCCGACCGTTCGCCCTCCTCGGGGCGGGCACGGCGCTCGCCCTGCGCGCCGGGCTGTTCATCGCGGGCAACAAGGTGGACCGGATCAAGGAGAGAGTGCGACGTTGAGGCGTGTCGTTCCCTGTAGCCGCAGGATGCACTTGTGCCTGCGTGACGACAAGGCTCTCACGTCTATAGGAAAGCATCGGACCACGATAAGACTCGCGATAGGAGCAGAAGGTTGAAGAAACCCACGGCACCCCAGGCCCTGCTCATCCTCGCCGCCTTCCTCGCGCCGGTGTTCGGGGGCTACGTCGCCAGTGACCAGACGGTGGTCGATCCCTCGAACCTTCTCGGTTCCATGGGCGAAGGGTATGCGCCGATCCTTCAGCACGCCCTGATCGCCCTTCCGGTGTTCGTCGCGCTGATCCTTCTGCTCGTCGCGCGCCGGGTGCAGCAGATCCCGCACCCCTACGTCGCGGCGTCGCTGATGCTCCTGGTCGCCGGGCTAGGACCGGCGGTGGCGGTCTCCCAGTACCGCGCGGTCTCGGTGAACGTTTGGGTCGAATGGGCCGCGTATGCGGTGGCGTTCCTCGCCGCGGTGTCAGGGTTGGGGCGTCGGCTCGGACCCAAGGCGCTGCTCGGGGCGGTGTTCGTCGGGAGCGTGTGGGTGGCCCTGCGGGGGATCCGCGAGTACGGCGACATGCGTTCGATCGACCCGACGTGGCGCGTCTTCGCAGGCTGGAGCAACCCCAACGCCACTGCCGCGATGCTCACGCTGGGCTTCTTCTGCGGACTCGCGCTGCTCGGCACCAAGGAGCGGCTGGCCGCGCTCGGCGCCGTCCTGGGGGGCGGAGTGATCCTGTTCGCGATCTTCCTGACCGGCTCGAAGGGCGCGACGCTGTTCGCGCTTCCGCTCGGGACGGTCGTCTACGCCCTCGTGCGAAGACCGAAGAGCGTCGCCTTGTGGCTGGTGGGGGGTCTCGCCATCGTGGTGCTTCCCATCGCGTTCCTGAAGTCGTTCGCCCTCGCCTCGGTCGCCGTCGAGCTGCTCGCCCTCATGGCCCTCATCTGGCAAGGCCGGGCCGAGGCATCCAGGTCCTCCCTCCGCGCCCTCGGCGTGTATGGGGTCGGAGCCGCGTTCGTCCTACTGCTCTTGTTGACTGCTGCAAAGCCGAGCGCCTCATCCAGCTTGGCGGGTGTCACCCCCGGCTCGCGCATCGCCGCCTCCGCGAAGACCCAGGACCAGTCAGCGACTTTCCGCCTCAACCTCTGGAAGAGCGCGTGGCGGCTTTTTCAAGAACGGCCGATCACGGGCTGGGGGCTCGGAAGCTACCGTTACGAGTCAGCACGCCCTGGGCTTGCCACATCTACCGTCTTCGCTCACAACAGTTACCTACAACTCCTTGCAGAGGCGGGGATCGGATCGCTCGGCCTCTTCCTGGTGTTCCTAGGCCTCTGGGGCTGGCGATCCTTCCGCGGCGCGGCGCGGTTGCCGGACGAGGGACGCCTCCCGTTCGCCGCGGCGGTCGGCGGAGCGGTGGCGATGCTCGCCCACTGCGTGGTAGACAGCGACCTGTCGTACTTCGGGCTTGGACTTGCGTTCTTCCTGGTGCTCGGGGCGGCGACTTTGCTGGCGGCGGACGCGGTCGCGCCGGAGTTCATCCCGCGCCCTTCGCGCCTCGTCGCGGCGGGTTGCATGGCGGGCCTTTGGCTCATGTTCGCCTACCTTGCCTGGGGCGATCTCGCGAAGTCGGAGGTCCGGTTCGCCCAGGCCCAGACGCAGGGCGACGTCGCGTCCATCGAGGGGCTTGCGGGATGGGACGGGGACGCGGCGTACCTCTGGGCAGTCGCGCAGGGTCCGGGCGCGGAGGCGGGGCTGAAGCGAGCGTTCGAGATGCAGCCGACGCCCAAGATCGCGCGGAGCCTCGCGAGGGTGCAAGAGGCGCGCGGCGCGTTCGCCGAGGCCGAGGGCGCACTCTTCCCCGCCCTCGCCCACGACCCGAACAACCTCAAGGTGCTGGCCCTGCTCATGCAGATCCGCCAAGAGTCGGGCGACGCCGCCGGGGCCGAGGAGACGGCGCGGCGGCTCGTGGCGGTCGAGTCTTCGCCGTACTTCCGAATCCGCTCGCTGGACGAGCTGGTGCCCACGGAGACCTACCTCGCTCGCGTCCAGGTGCTGGCTCCGGCGGAGAAGGACGCCCGGCGAAAGGCCGACCTCCTCGCGGAGGCGACCCGCGGGCTGCGACGGTACGCAGACATCACGGTGCCGACGGTCGTCCGAATGACCAAGGACGATCCTCGCGGCAATTACGGAGGCGAGACCCTGGCGACGGCGCGGGACAAGCTGACCACGGGCGCGACCGCCGCCCGCGCGGCGGCGAGCCTCTATAAGAGCCTGGACGATGCGAAGAGCGCGGACGACATGGCCGCGCAAGCGTCGGCGCTGGAGAAGGCGGTTCCGTAAAGGCTACTTGACGTGGGGCCTGAGGATCGTTAGCCCCGGATAGGCGGCGTAGTGCTTGGCGTTGTGCGTCACGAGCGGGACGCCATGCGAGACGGCGGTCGCCGCGATGAGGGCGTCGATCAGACCGAGGCGGAGAGGTGGAGGCGAGAAAAAGCGTCCAAGGCCGCATCGTATGCGCCTTCGTTTGGCCAGACGACCTTCAGTTCAGCGACCAGTTCTCTTGAGACCCTTACCTCTCGTGCGTTCCGCGCGTACTGAACCAACTCCATAGCCACGAAGCCCGGCACCAAAGGCGGCAAGACCAAGCCATCGAACCAACGACGCGCAGGCGGGTAGCCCCGTTGGAAATCAATCAACACATCCGTATCGACCAACACCTTGGCTAAAGCACCCGGCGTTGGGCCTTATCCCGGATCTCACGGGCAAGAACGGCCGAGTCTTCGACGTCGTCTCTCCAACCCACGAGCCCCTCGCGCTCCCAATAGTCCATGATCTGGGCCGGCGACATGTTGCGGAACTCTGCCGCGACCGTCTCGCGCGACACCGAACCTTTCAGGATCTCCACGCTCAGACCCTCGACGCTCTTCCCCTCACGCTCCGCGCGGGCGAGCAGCGATCTCTCGACTTCTTCGGAAAGCTCGATCGTGAGGACCATCGATCTATTCTACGCCTACTTCTTGGCGCTCAGGTACTTCTTCACGATCTCCGCCGCGACCGGCGCGGCGACGTCGCCGCCGTGGCCCGCGTCCTCCAGGAGGACCGCCACGGCGATCTTCGGGTGGTCCGCGGGAGCATAGCCCACGAACCACGCATGGGTCTTCTTGTCCTTGCTCGCCGCGAACTCCGTGGAGCCGGTCTTCCCCGCGAGGTCGAAGCCCACCGCGTTCGCCGAGCGAGCGGTGCCCTCGGTGACGACGGCGCGCAGCGCGCCCTTGAGGCTCGCCCAGAACTCCGGCGACGCCTGGACGCGGTGGCTTACCTCCGGCGTGACCCGCTCGATCCGGCCCCCGACCGGCTCGCGGAAGGCGCGGACGAGGTGGGGCCGGTAGCCGACCCCGTCGTTCGCGACGATCGCCGCGAGGCCCGCCATCTGGAGCGGCGTCGCGTTGACGTAGCCTTGCCCGATCGCGAGGTTCAGGGTATCGCCCCCGCGCCAGCGGAAGTGCCGCCGCGCGAGCCACGCCTTGGTCGGCACGACGCCGCGGCTGTCGCCGCCGATGTCGATGCGCGGTCGTTCGCCGAGGCCGAACTCCTGCGCGGCCTCCGTGATCGCGTTCTCCCCCGCACGGTATCCCAAGTCGCAGAAGTACTCGTTGCACGACTTCGCCATCGCGGTCTGGTAGGTGATCGCCCCGTGATGGCCCAGGCACTTCACGTAGCCCTTCTTGCCGATCTTGTAGCCGCCCTCGCAGAAGGAGGGGCGGTTGGGGTCGAAGATGCCCTTGCGGTAGGCCGCGAGCGAGGTGACGATCTTGAAGGTCGAGCCGGGCGAGTAGACGGCCTTCAGCGGGCGCTTCACCATCGGCTTTCGCGGGTCGCCGTCGAGGCGGTCGTAGTCCTGGTGGCTCAGGCCCGCCTGGAACATCGTGAGGTCGTAGGTCGGCGCGCTGACCATCGTGAGCACCTCGCCGTTGTTCGGGTCGATCGCGACCACGCCGCCGACGTAGCCGCGTTCCTTCATCATCTCGGCGGTATACCGCTGGAGCTTGGAATCGAGGGTGAGCACGAGACGCTTGCCCGGCACCGGCGCGTCGCGGCCCACTTGGCGAATGGCGCGGCCCTTGGCGTCGATCTCCGTGCGATCCTCGCCGGGAGAACCCATCAGCTCGGCTTCGAACGCCTGCTCCACGCCGCCCTTGCCGACGAACTCGGCGGGGGCGTCGATGCCCTGCCCCTTGAGGCGCTCCAAGTCATGCGCGTTCGGCAGGCCGACGTAGCCGAGGAGGTGGGTGAAGGAGGTCGCGTCGGGGTAGGCGCGCATCGGCGCGGTGTCGATGGCGATCCCCGGCAAATCTGCGCCCGACTCCGCGATCCGCGATCCGACGTCGGTCGGCGCCCCGAAGTAGATCGGCATCGGCTCGCTTCGGTTGCGCTTGGCGTCCTCGACCTTCGCCCGAATCTTCTTCGGATCGACCCCCAACATGGCGGCAACCTGGTCGACGACCCAGCGGTTCTCCTTCTTCGAGACGACGTCGTAGATCGCCGTCACCACGAGCTGCGGCCTCACGCCCGCGATCGTCGCGCCGTCGCGGTCGACGATGAGGCCGCGGGGCGCGGGGCGCGCGGTGGGCTGGACCCGCGTCGCCTCGGCCCGCTCGAGCAGCTCCGGAGCCTTGACGACCTGGAAGTACCATAGCCGGGCGGCGAGCACGCCGAGAAGGCCGAACGTGACCGCCGGAAAGGCGACCAGGCGCAGATCCAGCTCGGGGCGGCGCGGGGCGTGGATGACGGACATGAAGAGAGTTAGGGAGTTAGGGAGTTAGGGGCAAACGGGTCAGCGGAAGGATCGCTCGCATCGTATTCCGCGACGGTCTCCCGCACTTTCGGCCGGATCTCTCTGCGATGAGCGATCAGACCATTGATCATCTTCGCGATTTCGGTGGCTTCACCTATCCATTGGTCCGCGGTCTCGTCGCTCAACACTCGTCGCGCCTTCGCCCGGCGCAGCCAATTGCGCGCCTCTCGGCATGAGGCGCGGGCGATCCTGAAGAAGCGAATCGCATCGAGTCCAGGGACACGCCCGTCGCCTTCGACCGAGTTGGCCCCGACGCTATCCAGGCTTTGGACGAGTTGGATGCCGAACGTACGCTGAGCCAGAAAGGACCACCCTGCAACCGCATCGTAGACGAGGTCCGACAGGACGCTCGTCCGTCCGTAAACTTCGGTGTCCTTCATCGCGAGCATCCTGACTTCCTGAATCCCTAATTACCTAGCTTCCTAACTTCCTCCCCTAGCCATGATGCAGCGTACAGAGCTTGCGCGGCGCGCGGCCCTTGGGGAAGCTACGGGTCACCGTCTCCGGGCAGTACATGCTCGCCCGAAGCCCCGTATCGACGCAAACCTCGACCTCGACGGTCTCCGCCTCCCGCTTCGGTTCGGCCCGCTTCGGTCGGTCGGCCCGCCGCGGCTTTTCCAAGGGCGGAGGATCGACGGGGGTGGGGGAGGCGGGCGGGTCAGACTTCGGAAGATCGGTTTGAGGAGGCTCGACCGGGTCGGGCGGCGGCGACGCGGGCGTGGCGTCCGGCGCGGGATCGACGGTCACAGGCCCCTCTGGCGGAGGCGTCTTCGCGTCCGGATCAGGCCGGGGCGCGTCGTCGGCGGAGTCGTCGTGGGGGTGCCGGGGCCGAGACTCCTCGGTGGCCTCGGCCGCGGTGACCGACGTCTCCGGGGTAGCCTTCACGCCCTTCGCGAGGCCCAGATTGTGGGCGGCCAGCATCACCGCCGTCCAGATCTTGACCGGCACCGTGCCGCCGAAGACGCTCCGGCCCATCTGAAGGGGCAACCCCTTCTTCGAGGTGTTGCCGGTCCAGGCAACCCCGACAAGGCCGTCGGAGTAGCCGCAGAACCAAGCGTCCTTGTGGTCGTTTGTGGTGCCCGTCTTGCCCCGGGCGTTCGGCACGACCCGCGCGTAGGTCGCGGTGCCGTACTGCACCGGTCCCTTCATGATCTCGTCCATCTCGCCCGCGAACTTCGGATCCAGGACGTCGTGGTGGACGATCGGCGAATAAGGGTGCGCGTCCTCGCCCCCCGGATCGGTCACCTTGAGGATCGGCAGGGGAGTGGCCCGGTCCCCGTTCAGCATGAACACGGAGTAGGCCGCCAGCATCTCCAAGGGCTTCACGCCGGAAGAGCCGAGCGCGAGGGAGGGCACGGCGTCGAGATGGCTTTGGATGCCGAACACGTCGTGGGCCGCGGCGGCGACGTTCCTCGGCCCCTCTTTCACGCCTGGCTGGATGATGGTCCAGATCGCAGGCCTGTTCACGGAGAGCGCGAAGGCGGTCTCCAGGCTGTAGGACGGGGCGTTCTCCTTCGCGCTTGAGTTTTCCGGGGTCCACCACTTTCGTCCGCGACGATCCAGGGGAAGCCGGATCCGCGCGTTGGAAAGCATGTCGCCGGGATGGAGATAGCCGTTCTTCAGGGCGGTCGCGTAGACGATCGCTTTGAACGCTGAGCCCGGCTGGCGGCCCAGTCCCTGCGTGACGACGTTGAACTGCCGCCCCTTCGGACCACCAACCTCCGCGAGAATCCTTCCCTGCGCGTCCATCACGACGACTGCACCGTCGTTCACATGGTCTCCACGGTACTCCGCGAGGGTGTCGGCCACCGCCTTGGTGGCCTTCCGCTGGAGGGCGTAGTTCAGGGTCGTCTGGATCGTATAGCCGCCCTCGTTCAGATCGACCCCCAGGTCGTCGTGAAGCTGCGAGAGGACGTGCTGCACGAAGTACTCGGCGTCCGGGGCGACGAAGCGCTGGCCCTTGGATCCGCCGTGGACGATCTTCGGCGTCTCCTGGACGCCCTCGTCGTACTGTCCCTGGTTGATCCAGCCCTCGTCGCGCATCACGCCCAACACGTAGTCGCGCAGGCCGAGCATCTTCTGCGGCGTCTTGACTGGGTTGACCCTTCCGGGAAGGCGCACGCAGCGCGCGAGCATCGCCGCCTCGCCGACGGTGAGCTTTTCGGCCGGCTTGCCGAAGTAGATCTCCGACGCGCGCTCGATGCCGTAGGCGTGCTCGCCGAAGTAGGACGAGTTCGCGTACAGGTTGAGGATATCATCCTTGGGCTTGAGGTTCTCGATCTCTTGGGCGGTCGCGATGTCCTTGAGCTTCCGGCGGATGTTGCGGTCGTCGCCGTTCACGAGGTTCTTGGCGAGCTGCATCGAGATCGTCGAGCCGCCCCCCGCCGAGCCGTGCCGGTAGGCCGCGCGGGCGAGGCCGATGTAGTCGACCCCCTGGTGGTCGTAGAACCGCCGATCCTCCGCGGCCACGAGCGCGTACCGGATGTACGAGGGGTACTTCGGGTCGGTGAGATCGATGACCTTACGCTCGATCGCCGCGACCCGGTAGAGCAGCTTCGGAACGCGATCGGCCGACCAGATCGTCGTCGGCCGCGCGTTCGAGACCGTGAGCAGCTTCTCGATGTGGCCCGCATCGTCGGACGCCTCCTGCTTGATGGGGATGAACACCGCCAAACCCGCGCTGACCACGATACAGACCGCGAATCCGCCGAACACGGCGATCCGCTTGAGAAGCCGCACCCAAGGATTGCGGACCCGTCGGCGTATCGATCGCTTCGCGGCCACGTTCGATTATAACGTTCGGGGGCGGGGGCGCGTTCCGTCGAGCCTAGCGCAGGGGGCCGACCGTGCTCCTCAGCCGGGCCAACGTAGCGTCGTCTTGGGGTCCGAGCAGGACGTACGTCACCCCTTCGTCGACCCAGCTCAGGGAGTGTAGGCGCTTGCCGCCCTGCTTCCGCAACGTCGCCGGATCGACCGCCGCGCGGAGCGCGTAGAGGGAGAGCCGGCCTCCCGGCCCGGAGTAGTTCTGCGCCAGAACGCCGCTCGGGGCCGTCCTCGGGTCAAGGCTCGCGCCTTCGAGCCGGAATCCCGTGGACTCCGGCAGGCCGACGGCGACGTAGCCGTTCTTCCGCGCCAACTGCCTGAGCCTGTCCCACGGCGTCGAGATTCGGGCGCCTTTGCGCGCGATCCGGAAAAGCGACGGGGCGAACGGGCCGGGATTCAGGTCGACCCTCGTGAACGTGAAGCCGCCGACCTGGACGCCCGTGGCGTCGTAAACCTGGCGGCTCAGCACCATGCCCGATTCCGGCTCGATGGCGAGGCGCTGGAGGGGGTTGCCCGCCGCGTCGCGCACCACGAGGACGGTCGTGGCGTACCCCGCGATCCGGTCGCCGCCCTCCGTCGTCACCCCGCCGTTGCGCGCGAGGCCGCGGAGCCGCTGCAGTCCTTCCTCACGGCGAGTCGGCAGAACGCGGACCTCGTTCGTGCGCGGGATGTAGTGGCGCCGCTCGTTGCCGTCCTCCACGATCACCTGCCCCGCATAGCTTCCCTCGCGCGGAAACTCGATGCGGAGCTGGGGGCCGTCGCGCATCACGATCTCCTCGTGGCGGTCAGGCTGGCCGTCCTTCAGCACCGTGACCGTGCGGCGACCGGTGAACCGGATCGTGTCCGAGGCCTGGATCGCGCGAAGCAGGATGGGCGGTACGGGATTGATACGTCGTGCCTGCCCGCCCCTGAGCACCCGAAAGGGCCGGACGGGGCGCTGGGGCGATGCGACGCAAGCCATCGCCAGAACGATTCCTATCACCGCCCTCCGCCCTCTGCCCTCTGCCCTCATAGCGTCTCCAAGTCGTCCAAGGGGTCGTCCGTCGTCCGCGGCGCGGTGGCGGGCGCTTCGTCGGGATTAAGCCCGGTACCGACGATGTCGGCGGTTTCCACCGACTGGTCGTGCATCGCCACGAGACTCGCCTCCAGTCTTCCCTTCTCGGGAGCGGCAGGACGCAGAGGAGCGCGCGGCACGAAGACGACGAGCGCGAGCGCCCCCGCGAGCGCGAGGCCCATTGCCGGGCGGGCCACGGTCCAGCGCCACCGTCGCCGGGCGCGCAGCGCCGCCTCGGCCCGGACCTTCTCGTTCAGCCCCGCGCGCCAGGCCATGCCCGGCGTCTCCTCGGGAAGCCCGCGCACCCACTCGGCCGCCTGCCGCTGGTTCTCGCTCGCTAGTCTCTCGTCGTTCATCTCTCCTCCAAGTAAGCCTTGACCGCCGCCTGAAGATGGCCGCGCGCCAGGAATAGCCGGCTCTTCACCGTGCCCATCGGAATGCCCAAAGTCTGCCCGATCTCATCGTACGGCATCTCCTCGCGGTCGTGCAGCAGGAGCACCGCGCGCAGCTTCTCGCTCATGCCCGCAATCCCCCGCTCGACCGCCCCGCGAAGCTCGTCGTCGAGCAGGACGCGGTCGGGCTGCCACCGCTCGTCCGAGACGTCGATGGTGCTCTCGTCCTCGCCGTCCACCAGCGCCGTCTCCTCCACGCGCCGATCCAAGCGGCGGGCGCGGTCGATGCACAGGTTGTGCGCGATCCGGAAAAGCCAGGTCCGCGCCGACGAGCGCCCGTCGAACCGTCCGAAGCTCTGGAACGCGCGCAGGAAGGTCTCCTGGGCGACGTCCTCGGCGTCGTCCGAGTTGGCGACCATGCGTCGCACGAAGCCCGTCACGCGGGCCTGGTAGAGGTCGACGAAGCGTCCGAACGCCTCGGCGTCGCCCCTTCTGCACCGGTCGATCAGGGTCGCTTCCGTGGCTTCGGGGGCTTTCGATCCGAACAATCTTTGGGCTCCGAGGGCGAGTTCCATGGCTCCAGGGAGCCTGAACGAACGGAAGGCGGAAAAGTTCGCCTCGATGGCGAACGAAGGCTCCTCAAGAGCCACCGTTCGCCATCGTAAGCGGAGTCGACGTCCGAAAGGCTCCCCTCAGAACTTGACGCCGACGAAGAAGGCGAAGCCGTTCAGGTGGAAGCGGTCCGCGCCGAAGAAGTTCGCCTGGAGAAAGATCGGAAGGCTGCTGCTCGACGGGACGTTGTAGCCGATGCCGCCCTCGTAGGCGAAGCCCGTTTCATCGTGTCCGGGCTGGCTTTCGAAACCGATGCCTGCGCCGAGCTCGGCGTAGTAGCGACCGCTCGTGGCGACGTAGTTCAGCAGGACCGGGATGTTGCCCGTGTCGCCGTGGCGATAGTAGTCCACCGAAAGGCTGAGGTGGCTGTCGTAGCCCAGAAGGCGCGGCGTGCGCGCGGTCAGCGCATAGTCGGCCCCGAAGGCGAACGCGCCGCTGCCGGTGTCTCCGTCGCTCGTCTGGTTCGAGAACACCAGTCCGCCCAAGCGGAGGTTCACGCCGATGGGCAGGTACGGCTTGGTCTGGGCGCCGGCGACGGCACAAACGGCAAGGGCGGCGGTAACGGCGCCGAGAGTGGGAAGCTTCATGCTCTTGTGTTCCTCGATCGGAATGCCGCCTAGGATAGCAGGAATTTAGGGAGTTAGGGAGGGAGGAGCCGAGACGTTCGCCCTAACTCCCCGATTTCCTGACTCCCTAAATTCCCCATCCCCCTAGCCGCCCCTCGAACACCGTCGTCGCCGGTCCGGTCATCGTCACCCGCCGTCCTTCGTCGACCTCGACCGTCAACGGCCCGCCCGGCAGGCGGATCGTCGACCGCCGCGCGAGCCGCCTCGTCTCGACTCCGGCCACCGCCACCGCGCAGGCCCCGGTGCCGCAGGCGAGCGTCGCTCCGGCGCCGCGCTCCCAAACCCGCACCCGCGCCTCGTCCGGGCCGAGAAGCTGCACGAAGTGGACGTTCGTCCGCCGGGGAAAGAGGGGATGGACCTCCAGCGCCCGCCCGCGCGTCTCCAGGTCGATCGCGTCGACATCCGCGACGAAGAGGACGAGGTGGGGGTTGCCCATCGAGACCGCCGTTGCCCGCTCGCCGTCGAGTTCGGCGTCCACGAACGTCTCATCCGGCGGCCCGGCCATGCCGATCTCGCCGCGCGTCAGCCGCGCGACGCCCATGTCGATCGCCACGTCCCCGCCCACGAACGACGCGCGCAGGACGCCCGCGCCGGTCTCGATCTCGACGTCGTCCGCCGCGTGCCCGCGCTCGCGCAACAGTGCCGCGGCGCAGCGCAGGCCGTTGCCGCACATCTCGCTCTCAGAGCCGTCGGGGTTCCACATCCGCATCCGGAACGGCGCCGACTCGCCCCGATCGAGTACGAGGAGGCCGTCCCCGCCCACGCCCCGCCGACGGTCGCAGACGACGCGCGCCAGCCCAGCCGGGTCGCTAGGCAGAGGGTCGCGCAGGGCGTCGAGCACGACGAAGTCGTTACCGAGGCCCTGCATCTTGACGAACGGGATCACTCGCCTTCTGCGCGGATCCGCTGCTGCTCGGCCTCGTGCTCCGCCGCAGGCCGATAGGAGCCAACGGGCTTGGTGGGCACGATGCTCGCCACCGCGTGCTTGTACACGAGCTGCGTGGGCTTGCCCGGGGTGTCCAGGAGCACCGTGAACGCGTCGAAGCCGCGAACCTGCCCGCGAAGCTGGACGCTGTTGGTGAGGTAGATCGTGACCCCGATCCCTTCCTTCCTCACCTGGTTGAGGAACATGTCTTGAAGATTGATTGCCTTGCCCATTTTAAGTTTCCAAAGACGCCTGCCGGACGACCCGAAGGGCGGTTTCTGCCCCCTCGGGCGTACCCGGCACGACCGTTCGAAGCCCCGGCTCAGAGCGCAGCCACGTGCGCTGCCGCTTCGCGTAGGCGGTCGTCTCTCCAACGATCGCCCGCTCCGCTTCCTCCGTCGCGAGGTCTCCGTCGATCAGGCCGCAGATCGTGCGGTAGCCGATGGCGCGGAATCCGGGGTCGCCCGGCCCATAGCCCTCGTCGCGCAGTCTCTCGACCTCCTCGACCCATCCATTGTGCATCATCGCGGCACTTCGGCGGGCGATACGCGCGCCGAGCTCCGCTTTGTCGACGCTCAGGGCGATCTTGACCCTCTTAGTGTATGGCACACCGAACGCCAAGGGAGGTCGCCCATCCTCCAGCCTCTCCAGCGCACGGCCCACTCTTGCGGGGTTGCGCAGGTCCGTCCTCGCCGCGACCGCGGGCGACCGCGCCTCCAGCTCCGCCGCGAGACGCGGGAGCCCTTCGCTCTCCAGCCGCCTCGCGAGCCTCTCTCGCAAGGCGGGATCGGGATCGGGCATGAGGTCCCGGTACTCCTCGAAGAGCGCCCGGACGTACTGCCCGGTGCCGCCGACGACCACCGCAGACCGTCCATCTGCAAAGAGATTGTACAATTCGGCGGAGGCGCGCAGGCAGAACTCGCCCGCGCCGTACGGCTCGTCGGGCCGCTTGATGTCGAGCAGCCGGTACCGTTCGCGTCTGGAGGGCTTCGCGGTGCCCACATCCATGCCGCGGTAGGCCTGGAAGGCGTCCGCGTTGATCAGAACCGCGTCCAACTCGTCCGCGAGCGCCTCCGCGAGCGCCGTCTTGCCCGACGCGGTCGTCCCCATGACTGCGATGAGGAGTGGATGGTGGGTAACTGCGCTCAACCCACTACCCATCACTACTCACCCGTCACTACCCACTACTCACCCTTCTTAACCGGCTTCACGCCGAACGCCTTGTCCAGCTTCGACGAGGCGTCGATCTCGTTCTCGAACGTGTGCTCGCCCACCGTGCGCTTCGCCGCGAAGCGGCCCGTGACCACGACCTCGTCGCCGTCCTTGAGCGCCGCCTCCAGCTTATCGCCCCCGTAGACGGACATCTTTTCCTTGGCGTCCACGAGGTCGAACGTGTAGTAGTCGCGCCCGGCCCGGCTCGTCTTCTGCTTGAACGTGGCGACCTTGCCCTTCACCGACACGGCCTTGCCGTCGAACTCCGCCGGCTTGTCGCGGATCTGCGAAACCTTGGCGTCGACGGGCTTGCCCACGAGGGCGAGCGAGACGAAGAGGAGGGAGAGCGTCTTCATGCGTACACCAGCAGCGCCTCGACGGACGCGTCGTCCAGGACCTTGCGGCCGTCCAGGAAGCCGAGTTCGATGAGGAAGCCGTACCCCACGACCTCGCCCCCGAGCCTTTTCACCAACCGTGCGGCGGCCGCGGCGGTTCCGCCGGTGGCGAGCAGGTCGTCCACGAGGTACGCCTTCTGCCCCGGCCGGATCGCGTCCGTGTGCATCTCGATGGTGTTCGTGCCGTACTCAAGGTCGTACTCCTCGCGGATCTTCTCCGCCGGGAGCTTGCCCAGCTTGCGCGCCAAGGCGAACGGCAGGTCCAGTTCCAAGGCCACGGGCACTCCGAACAGGAAGCCCCGGCTCTCGATCCCCACGATCACGTCGGCCCCAACCCGCTTCGCGTCCTCCGCCATCCGCCCTACGACCTCGCGCAAGGCCTTCGGGTCCTCCAGCACGGGCGTGATGTCCTTGAAGAGGATGCCCGGCTTGGGGAAGTCCGGGACGTCGCGCACCAGGGCGCGGGCGAGCAGTTCGGCCATCGGTCGCAGAGCATACCGAACACGCGGGCCAAAAGCCCCCTCCTCGTTTTTCCGCGGCGGAGCAGAAGCGATCTCCGCAAAGCCCCACCGCGTGGAAAATGAGGAGGGGGTTGGGGGTGGAGCTAAAGAGACTTTCGATCCACACGCCGCTCACAAGTCTCCTGAACAAGCCTCAGCGCGCGTTCCGCTGCCAGCGTGCTCGCATCGAAGAGGTCGAGACTTTGGATGCGGATGGTGAACACCCCCTGCCGCTCCAAATAAAGATCGCGCTGTTCATCGCGGACAACGTCGTGCATCTCCCCGTCCACCTCGACACAAAGCGATGCCGCAGGACAGTAGAAGTCGAGCGTGTAGGGACCGAGCGGTACCTGACGCTTGAATCCGAAGCCAAGACGCTCCTTGCGGAGGCACTCCCAAAGAACCTTCTCGGAAGTGGTCATGTCGCGCCGGAGGCGACGCGCGTTATGGACCGCCTCTGGAGAATGATTGCGAGCGTTCTTGCGCATGGTCGGCAATTTA
>CAXTOO010000075.1:0-15246 GCA_964245875.1 uncultured Fimbriimonas sp.
CTCGCCGCCATCCTCTTCCCCGTCTTCGCCCAGGCGAAGTTCGCCGCGAAGCGCACGGCGAGCCTCAGCAACCTCAAGCAGATCGGCACGTCGACGATGCTCTATCTGGGCGACAGCGAGGACGTCTTCTATCCGCACCGCACGACCTGCAACGGCACCTGCTCCGAATACATGAACGGGGCTGCGATGCGGCCGGACGCTCCCGACCAGGACGCCGCCTCGGGCACCAACACGCGGCTCTACTGGGTCTATCTGCTCCAGCCCTATACGAAGAACTATCAACTCTTCAAGGACCCGACGAAGGCTGGCACCGCGTTCTATCCGGGAAGCGGCGTCAGCGTGACGTTCGCGGAAGCAAGAGGCGCGAAGGCAGGCAAGAACTACGGCGGCCAGAACTCGTACGGCCACAACGACTTTTGGCTGAGCCCCGCCAACTTCAGCCCCCCCTCCAACACGGCCGTGCCGCGCATCGCGAGCACGATCCTCACGATCGAGGCCAGCTACTACGGCACGGGGCCTGACGTTCCCGTGACCGGAACGGGAGCCTCGGGAGTGGTCGATGCCTCCAAGCTCAACGGCTTTGAGAGAAAGTACGTCGACGACCAGAACGTGGGCAACTACGTGAACTACTGGAAGAACCTGGGCGACTCGAACTGGACCGAGTCCAACATCAGCGACGCCAACGCGATCACCGCACTGAAGAAGCGCGAGAAGCTGAACGTCCAATGGACGGACGGCCACGCGAAGACTCTCGCCTGGCAGCAGGCGGTCGGCAACGTCTGCTACTGGTCGACCGATGTCGAAGGCTCCCATCCCAACTGCGGCGGCTAGCCGTGATGCCTCCTTCCAGGAGGCACCCCCCATTTCGCCCCGGCTTCCAGTCGGGGCACGAGGAGAGCGACCGAGTCGCCTTGCAACGCCATGCGTCGTTGCACCCTCCTATGGTCGGCGAAAGCCCTCTCCCGCGTGCCGCCCCTTTGCGTCTCCGTGCCTTTGTAGGACGTAGGCTGTGAAACGCCCTCCAAGGGGGCGTGGAGAAAGGGTCCCTCATCCCATAGCGGTCCCGATGCGTCGGGGGGTGGGTCCTCCGTTCTCCGCCTACGGGTAGGCGGGCGGTTGCGTACCGTGATCCGTTATCTTCAACCCCCCCGCGCTCTCCGTGCCTCCATGGTCCATCCGGCGAGCCTCGCGGGAGGGGGACCGACCCCGAGGGTGTCCGAGGCCCGCAAGAATTCACCGGAAGAGGCACTAGACCAACGGCGCAGGTCGGTGCATCACAATAGGCTCCATGCCCCCGCGCCTCGTGATCGCCACCCACAACCCCAAGAAGGCGGGCGAGATGCTCACGATCCTGGCCGGACGTTTCCCCGCCCTCGAACTCCGCACCCTCGCGGACTACGACGGCGCCCCCGAGCCCGAGGAGACCGGAACGACCTACGCCCAGAACGCCGCCATCAAGGCCGACGCCGCGGCGACCCTCACTGGCGAGTGGTGCCTCGCCGACGACGCCGGGCTGGAGATCGACGCCCTGGACTGTGCGCCCGGACTCTACTCCAAGCGGTTCGGAGGCGAAGACCTGCCGTTCCCCGAGAAGATCGCGATGATCCTCTCCCGAATGGGCGACAAACCGCGCGGCGCCCGCTTCCGCTGCTGCGTCGCGCTGGCGCATCCCGGCAGCGAGACGCGCGTGCTCGAGGCGACCTGCGAAGGGCGCATCGCCGACGGACCGAGCGGAAACGGGGGCTTCGGCTACGATCCGATCTTCTTCCTTCCCGAACTCGGGCGCACGATGGCCGACCTCACGGCGGAGGAGAAGCACGCGGTCAGCCATCGCGGCAAGGTGCTGCGCGCCTTTGGCGACCTCTGGGCGACGCTGTGAAGGCCTCGCTTCTCCCTGCGGATCGGACCGCCGGGTGCCGATCCTTTCTTAAGCTCCGCCCGGCATCGTTCCTGCCACTCCTCGCCCTTGTCGCCGCGTCTCCCGGGCTGCTGGTCGTACAAGATCCCAATCTGGGCATCGTGCGTTCTGGGATCGGGAACTCCTTTCTCACCGTGATGGGCGCCATGCTCTCCCTTGGGCCGGTCTCTTCCGAGAGCCTGACGTCGCTCAAAGCGACCGATCCGGGACGAACCTTCAGGACCGCCGACGGACAAGCGACGGAAAGCATCCTGGGCCACGTCGCGACCGGCGATCTCTTCACCCCCGCCATCAGCTCCACCACCGCCCCGGCGTCTACAGCGGACCCGCCTCGATCCGACTGGGTTGCTCGGGGGTGGCCGCCACCCAGACGGCCACCGCGACGGTGGCCTTCACCGTCCTCGCTCCGCCTCCCGTTCCCGAACCAAGCGCCCAAGCGGGGGTCGGCATGGAGACCCTCGTGCTCCTCCGCCGCCGCCGACCATAATGGGGCGTGGCTCCCAGCGCCGAAATGGCGGAACTCGCGGAACGTGAGCTCGACCGACTGTGCGCGGCGTTCCCCCTAGGCTACCGACCCGCGATCGAGTGGCGTCCGTTCCGCACCACCGCGGGCATGGCCTACTTCCGCCGGAAGGCGATCGGCCTGGGCGCGAAGCTGCTGACGACCCCGGAGCGTCTCGCCGACACGCTCGTCCACGAGTACGCCCACCTGCTCGCCTTCACTCGACACGGAGGGCGAGGAACCGGCCACGGCCCCCTCTGGCGGCAAGCGATGGTCGAGCTCGGGGCCGCGCCGCACGTTCGTCACACCTACGAGGTCGCCCGAAACGCCACGCGACAGAGCGTCCTGTACCGCTGTGTCCGCTGCGGTGCGTCCATCGAGCGCCGCCGCCGCCTTCCTCGGAACCGCGTCTACGTCCACGCCGCCTGCGGCGGAGGGCTGAGGCTGGAACGCGTGGAGAGGGAATAGGGAAGAAGCTGAATGCCTTCCCGTTCCTGCGACGACCATGGCCCCGCTCCCGTAGACCCGAGTACGGCCGGACCATGTGGATCGCAAGTTCTGAGCACAGTCGCGAGATCGATCGCCGGGCCTCCGAGGAGTTCGGGCTTCCGGCGAACGTGCTCATGGAGCGTGCGGGCTTGGCGGTGTTCGAGGCGGTGCGCGAGCTCCTTCCCGAGGGGGGACGGATCACCGTCCTCTGCGGCAAGGGCAACAACGGCGGCGACGGCTTCGTGGTCGCGCGCGTCGCCCGAGACCAGGGCTACCACGTCGAGTGCCTCGTGGCTTGCGAGGAGGCGGAGCTCCGAGACTCTGGCCGCGAACAGATGGTGGTCGCCCGCGCGCTGGGACTCCAGCCCATCTTCTTCGACGACGCCCGCTGGCGTCGTCGGATCGACGCGCTGGGCGCGCGAGACCTCGTCGTCGACGCCCTGCTCGGCACGGGCGCCCGGTGCAACGTGAAGGGCGCGATCAAAGAGGCGATCCAGGCCGTCAACCGCTCGGGCGTGCCCGTCGTCGCCGTGGACGTGCCCAGCGGCATCCAGGCCGACACCGGCGAGGAGCTTGGCGAGAGCGTCTGGGCCCTGCGCACCGTCACCATGGGACTGCCCAAGCCCTACCTCTTCGAAGGCATCGGCCTTGAGCATTCCGGCCATTGGACCGTCGCCGAGATCGGATATCCCGCCGTGCTCGTCGGCACGCCCACCCACGCACGGCTGCTGGACGAGGAATGGGTG
This sequence comes from uncultured Fimbriimonas sp., assembly GCA_964245875.1. GTDB lineage: Bacteria > Armatimonadota > Fimbriimonadia > Fimbriimonadales > Fimbriimonadaceae > Fimbriimonas. Next base: position 3,656 of record CAXTOO010000075.1, read on the forward strand.
GGCCAACTCCTCCCCGAGCGGCTGAAGGCGAGCCACAAGGGCGACAACGGCAGCGTCCTCATCGTCGCGGGATCGCGGGGGATGCGCGGCGCCGCCGCCCTTTGCGCCCGCGCCGCCCTGCGCTCGGGCGCGGGGCTGGTCACCGTCGCCGCCATCGAGTCCGTGTGCGACGCGGTCGCCGCACAGCTTCCCGAGGTCATGTTCCTTCCCCTCCCTGAGCGGGACGGTGCAGTCTCGCCCGAGGCCGCCGACCTCATCCTGGCGGCCGAATCGAAGTCGAGGTCGGCCGTGTTCGGACCCGGCCTGACCCACGGCGACGGCGTGAAGGAGCTTCTCGGTCGCGTCTGGTCCACCTGGACGAAGCCGTGCGTCCTCGACGCCGACGCCCTCAACGCGATTTCTCTCGGCGTCGCGCCACCCCAGGCGGAGCGCGTCCTCACGCCGCACCCGGGCGAGATGGGACGGCTCGTCCACTCGAGCGTGGCCGAGGTCCAGAACGACCGCTTCCGTACGGTGCAGACGGCGCTCCTCAAGACGAAGGCCTGCGTTCTGCTCAAGGGACCGTACTCTATCGTGGGCGAGCCCGGCCAACCGATGCTCGTGAACCGCACGGGCAATCCTGGACTTGCCTCGGGCGGCATGGGCGACGTCCTCAGCGGCGTGATCGCCACCCTCATGGCGCAGGAGCTGCCCGGCTACTACGCCGCCGCCTGTGGGATGTACTGGCACGGCGTCGCCGCCGACGACTGCGCCCAGGCGATCGGCACGATCGGCTACGGCGCGAGCGACGTCGCCGACGCGCTCCCCGGCGCACGGATGCGGATCTGCCGCCCGAACCCGTCGAGCTGCCACGGCCGTTGCGGCGGCTAGGCCATAGCCTCGCACCGCAGGCGTGTGGTCGGAGCGAGGCTTTCGGAGAGGGTTCCCACCGCTCGGAACCCGCACGTCAAAATGCGTTTAGCCTGATTGTCGAACAGGCGCGTTGGGACGAAAGAAGGACCGCCGCTCCATCGGATTGGCGGTCCTTCCAACGAGAGGGCTACTCCTCGTTGTCGCGGTCGCGCGGGGAGCGATCCTCGTCACGCCGAGGGCGGCGCGGATAGCCGCCCTCTCGGCCTCGCTCGGCGGTCATCTCGGTGACCACGAACGGCAGGAGGGCCATCTCGCGCGCCTTGCGGATCGCGGAGGAGATCATGCGCTGCTGCTTGGCGGTGTTTCCCGACTGGCGCGAAGGCATGATCTTGCCGCGATCGTTGATGAAGCGGCGGAGGATGTTGGTCTCCTTGTAGTCGACGTAGTCGATCTTGTTGGCGGTCAGGTAGCTGACCTTGCGGCGGCGCTTGCCCCGTCCGCGCCCGGCCGGCTCCGCGTCCTTGTTGTCCGGGCGGGGTATGGCGGCGAGGGCCTCGGCCTGCGGCGTCAATCTCTCTTGGCTCATGTCGAATGCAGAGAGTACCCGACCAATGGCGAAATTGTTGCCACCCAGACGTCAAAAAAGTCCCCGGCGGATGGCCGGGGACTCCTTCCCGAAGACGCCTTACGCGCGCTTGCGGCGGCGGAGCGTCGCGAGCGCGCCGAGGCCGATCGCGGCCCAGGTCGCGGGCTCGGGCACGGGCGTGATGCTTCCAGAGAGGAAGTAGGAACCCATGTTGAAGTAACGGGCCGACGCGTCGTTCGCGGAGGTGAAACCGCCCGTGCTCGTCACGAGGGCATAGTAGCTGCCGGCGGATAGGTTGCCGTTGTACTCCGTCCATCGCGTCAAGGAATCCTCGGCGCCTGTGGCGACGAGATTGAGGTTGAGATCATAGATGCGGAGCACGTTCCGCAGAGTCATGCCCGGGTCGGCGACTCCCGATTGGAGGAACGAACTCCCGTTGGTCGCGCGCAGGTTCATGGCGCCGCCTCCGGTCGAGAACCGATAGTAGCCGCCTTGGTAGTTCGCCTCGCCGATCGGGTTGGGATTTGAGGCCGCGAGCGGGACTACGACGCCCTTCGCAAGGCTCGAATCGATGACGCCACCGCTTAGGGCGATCGAAGTGGCGGTGGCGAAGGAGTTGCCGATTCCGTCCTCATAGTAGCCGCCGATGCCCGTATTGCCCATGATGCCGCTGACGTCGTTCTGGAGTCCTCCGTTGAGACTCGCTGAGCGTCCGACGCGCCACTCGCCGCGTTGCGTGAAGTCGGAGAAGCCCATGATCGGCGCAAAGGTCCCGTTGGGCGCGTTGACGGTGAAGCCCCCGCCGCCCGCGTTGTAGTTGTCGCTGTACTCGTTGCGCAGCGAACCGTTCGCGTTGTAGTCAGCCTGGTGGTTCAGGCTCAGCGCGTGGCCGTTCTCGTGGGCGATACCCTCGGCGGTCGTCTTCTTCAAGAAGGCGTCCGAATAGGCGGGGGTGGCGGTGGTGGCGATGAAGTTGGTGTGGTAGCCGCGTCCGGCTCCGCCGTTCTCGGTCGTCGTAAAGGAGTTCTTGAGCAGTCCGAGATACGAGACGCCGCTGGCGGTCGAGTTGCTCACCGAGTCGGTGGGCGAGATGATGGTCTGCTGGATTCGCGCCTGGGTGTCGTAGTACGCCTGGCGCTGCCGATCCGTGAGTCCTGCGCCCGCCGGATCGACGGTGGTGACGTTGATTCCGAACGCGGTGAACTTCTCTGCGGTGCGCGCCCAGATCTCCCGGATCTCGTCCTGTTGTGCGGTGGAGAAGCTTCCCGAGGCGTTGCGGTAGGTCGCGTACGACGTCGTACTCGGATTCGTCTGGTTTCCGCCCCAAGACCCTGTGAAGTCGAACCCGGCGAAGTTGAGATAGAGGGTGTAGGCGCCACCCGCGCGGCTGGTGAGTTGCGGAACGTTGGTCGGTCGCTGGGCGCTCGCGACGGCGGTAAGGCCCAGGGCGAGGACGCCGAGGGAGAGGGGAGTGCTAAGACGGAACATGGTGAAAGGACCTTCGAAAGGCATGACCGGGACCAAGGTCCCTGTGTTGCCGACTCCATTATACAAAAGAGTTCCGGTTTTCCGGAGTCCTTTTTTATCATTCGGTCGCACGGCGTGATCTCTGCTTGTGATTTGCGACCTACGAGCGGCATTCCGGGCGCACGACTCAACCGCGGAGCCCCCCGGAAATGTTGGCGATCATGGAGCGAGACTCGGTACATCCGCGTTGTAGAACGTCGTCGCGCCAAGGAAAGGAAGCGACTGACGCCGGGACCGTTGGCCGAACCCCTGTAGGAGACCACGTTGGGCTGACCGACCCCGCCGACGAGGGGCTGGGCAGAGGCCACGGCGACGAGCGCGGCGGCGGTCAACGACAACGCGGCGCGACCGGAGTCGGCGCGAAAGGTAGAACAGACCGTAGTTCGATTTCCCGCAAACGTATCGGGGCACTCTCACGAAAACGGACGCGACGCTCGCGGGCACTCTGATCTCCCAGAGAGGCGACCTGACCGTCTCGTACCTCTTCAGCCTGGCCCGCTCTCAGCGCTGAGCCGACCCTTGCGCGCGTCTAGGCTCCGCGCACCGAGCCGCCGTCCACCAGCAGGCTCTGGCCGGTGATCGACGAGGCCGGAACGCCGCAGAGGAACGCGACGGCGGCGGCGACCTCCTCGGGCTCGGCGAAGCGGCCGGTGGGGATCGACGCCTCGGTCGCGGCGAGCGCCGCGTCGACGGTCGTGCCCTCGCGGGCGGCGCGCACCTCGGCGAGGTGCGTCTGGCGGTCGGTCCGCGTGTGGCCCGGCAGGACGGCGTTCACGGTCGCGCCGCTCGCTGCGACCTCCAGGGCCTGGAGCTTCGTGAGGGCGATCAGCCCGGCGCGCAGGGTGCTGGAGATCGGCAGGAGCGGCGAGGGCTCGCGGGCCACGAGCGAGGAGACATGGACCACGCGGCCCCAGCCCGCGGCGGCCATCGACGGCATTACGAGCCGGGCGAGCCGCACCACGCTCATCAGCGTCCCGTCCACGCCCCCCTGCCAGTCGGCGTCGGTCAGCTCGCCCAGCGGGCCGGCCTTGGGGCCGCCGGTGTTGGTCACGAGGATCGACGGCTCGCCCAGGTCCTCCCGGGTCTGCGAGACCCACCACTCGAGGTCCTCGGCGAGGGCGACGTCCACGACGTAGCTCCGCGTCTCCTCGCCGATCAGGGCGGCGGCGGCCTCCAGGCGCTCCTCGTCGCGGGCGCAGATCGAGACGAGGCAGCCCTCGGCGGCGAGGAGACGCGCGGTCGCGAGGCCGATGCCCTTGCTCGCCGCCGCCACCATGGCGACCTTGCCGGTCAGTCCGAGGTCCATGCGGCTATTGTGGCGCAGGGCGCGAGCGTGCGCCCGGCTGGAAGCCGGGGCGACGAGAGGCCGGAGATGCCGCCTGGAAGGCGGCACCACGCACAAAGTGGCCATGAGAACGTCGCGGCTCGATCCGAAGATATGTTCCTCTCGCAGGGTGGTTGACGGGCTTTCCACCGCGGAGGACAAGGAGGGGAGGAAGGCGAGGGTCGCTCTACGACCGCCCGCTCGCGGGAAAAAGTCAACCGCGTCCGGCGGGGCCGGCGGTGTGTGGCCTTCGTCTGTCGGGCGGGATGATGGCTCGGTGCCTTTGCCCGGACCCCATCGAATCGCACTTTTTGGGGAACCTGGCTTTTCGCGCGGGGGTAGTACGAGGGGCATGGCCATCGCGCACGTCAACCGGATCGCGACCAGTGTGCCCGAGAACGACGTCCACCACGGCTTCGTGGACTATGCCTGCGAGCAGCTCAGCGCGGACGAGCGCAGCGCGCGGGTGTTCCGGCGGCTGAGCGAGATGGGAGGGATCGACCACCGGTACTCGTTCATCAGGGTCCTCAAGGACGAGAGCGGGAGCACCATCGACGCCGACGGGGTGTACACGCGCGGCGCGTTCCCGAGCACCGCCGGGCGGATGCGGCTCTTCGAGGAGTACGCGCCGATCCTCGCCGAGCGGGCGGTGGAGGGTCTGAACCTCGGGGCGGATCGCTCCAAGGTCACCCACCTCATCGTGACCTCCTGCACGGGGATGTCCGCGCCGGGCGTCGACCTCCAGATCGCCGAGCGGTGCGGCCTGCCGAGCACCCTCGAGCGGACGGCGATCGGGTTCATGGGCTGCTATGCGGCGGTGAACGCGATGAAGATGGCGCGGCACGTCGTGCGATCGGAGCCGGACGCGAAGGTGCTCATGCTGAACCTGGAACTCTGCACGCTGCACCTCAAGGAGAGCAAGGACGTCGAGCAGATCCTCTCGTTCTTCCTCTTCGCCGACGGCTGCGCGGCGAGCCTCATCAGCGCCGAGCCGACGGGCGTCGCGATGGACAGCTTCCACGCGGTGCTCGCGCCGGAGACCCGGGGCCACATCACCTGGAACGTGGGCGACTCGGGCTTCGACATGCTGCTCTCCGGCAAGGTGCCGGGCGCGATCCGCGAGGCCCTGCGCGATAAGGGGGACGAGATCCTGAAGGGCGTTCCCAAGGACGAGATCGACCTTTGGGCGATCCATCCGGGAGGTCGAACCGTGCTGGACGCGGTGCAGACGGCAATGGAGCTTCCCGACGAGGCGCTCTGGGCGTCGCGAGGGGTGCTTCGCGACTACGGGAACATGTCGTCGCCCTCGGTGGTGTTCGTGCTGAAGGCGCTCATGGAGAAGGCGTCGCCCGGCCAGCAGGGCTGCGCGATGGCGTTCGGGCCGGGGCTCGTCGCGGAGACGATGCTGTTCCACGCCGCATGATGGAGCGCGAAGTCCGTCCCGAGTGGCTCGACGAGCTGCCGCCCGACGATCCGCGGGCGGTCGCCTCGCGGAAGGACCTGAGGCGGATCAACGCCCTGATGCGGCACGCGGCGGTGTTCGCGCGGATTCTCCCCTCTCGACGGCCCTTGCGCCTGTTGGAGATCGGCGCGGGCGACGGCGCGTTCACGCTGGAGGTCGCGAAGAGGGTCGCGGGGCGCGGCGCACCGATTCGACTGACGCTGCTCGACTTGCGGGCGTCCGTGCCCGAGAGCCGGATCGAGGCGTTCGCGGAGCTGGGATGGAAGGCCGAGGCCTTGCAGGCCGATGCGTTCGACGAGATGGCGCGCCTGGACGTCGAACCCTACGACGCGATCACCGCCAACCTTTTCCTGCACCATTTCGAGGAGGACCGCTTGGCTTGGCTTTTCCGGCTCGCCGCGGAGAACACCCATCTCTTCGCGGCCTGCGAGCCCGCGCGGATCGCGCTGAACCTCGCGACCTGCCGCACCCTGCGGCTGCTGGGGTGCAACGAGGTGACCCGGCACGACGCGCCGGTGAGCGTTCGGGCGGGGTTTCGAGGAACGGAACTCTCCGCGCTCTGGCCCCGCGCGGAAGGATGGCGGTGCGACGAGCGGGCCGCGTTCCCCTTCAGCCACGTCTTCGTCGCGGAGCGCGCGCGATGAGGGGCTACGACGCCGTGGTGCTCGGCGCGGGACCGGCGGGGTCGAGCGCGGCGTTCTTCCTCGCGCAGGCGGGATGGCGGGTGGCGATCGTCGAGAGGGCGTCGTTCCCCCGGCGCAAGGTGTGCGGCGAGTTCGTGTCGGCGACGACGTTCCCGGTTCTCGACGCGATCGGGATCGGCGAGGCGATGCGGGCGGCGGGCGGGCCGACGACGCGCCGGGTCGGGCTCTACGTGGGCGACCGGATCGCGACGGCGCCGATGCCCGTCGTGGACGGGCCGCACGGGTGGGGAAGGACGCTGGCGCGGGCGGTGCTCGACCCCGCGCTGCTGGGCGCGGCGGAGTCTGCGGGCGTCGAGGTGTGGCAGCCCTGGAAGGCGGTCGGGCTTGAGGACGGCGTCGTCATCGAGTCGGAGGGGCGGGTGGAGCGACTGCGAGCGCCGGTCGTGGTGGCGGCGCACGGCTCTTGGGAGGTCGGTGGGCTGCCGACGCAGCCTTCGAGGAGCCGCTCCCCTTCGGACGTCCTCGCGTTCAAGGGGTTCTTCCACGGGGCGACGTTCGACGACGACCTGATGATCCTCGCGGGGTTTCCCGGGGGGTATGGCGGCATGGTGCATCGGGACCGCGACACGGTGGGGCTGAGCTTCTGCGTACGGCGCGACGTGCTCCAGGCTTGCCGCGCCCGTCATGGGTTGGCCACGGCCTGGGACAGCCTGCTGTGCCACGTGGCTTCGGGCAATCGCGGGATCGCCCAGGCGGTCGAGGGCGCGCGGCTGGAGGCTCCTGCCAAGGCGGCGGGGCCTCTGCGGCCGGGCATCCGGCCTCGCTACGCGGACGGACTCTTCCGGGTGGGCAACGCGGCGGGCGAGGCGCACCCGACCATCGCGGAGGGGATCAGCATGGCGATCCAGTCGGGCTTCGTGCTGGGCGCTTGCCTGGAGGGCGTCGACCCGCGGGACCGGCGGGCGCTCGACGAGGCGGGCGGGCGCTACGCCGAGGCTTGGTCGGCGCAGTTCGCCGGCCGTATCCGCACGGCGGGCGTCTACGCGCGGCTGTGCATGAGTCCGGCGCTGGGGCGGGCGATGCTGTCGGTCACTTCGGCGCTTCCGGGCGTACTGACCGCCGGCGCCGTCTGGAGCGGCAAGACGAAGGCCGTTCAGGCGCTGAGGCTAGGCTGCGTCGCGTGAATCCTTGCGGACCCCGGAGGCGCCCGTGCCCGCCCCGCGAGGCGGTCCGCCCGTCCGGCAAAAGCAGGCTGGCCGGGCGATGCTTCGATTCCCAAGGGAAGGGGCTGGCGTCCGGATCACGCCTGGAGGGCGGCCCGCAAAAGATCGGCGAGCGTGAACGCGCCGCCGATGCCGAGCGAAGGCCGCCAGTAGGGATCCTTGCTGAGGTACGAGTTCGGATCGCGTCGAAGAAGCCCGAGAAAGGTCTCCGCGACGATCCTGCCGCCGACCGCGCCCAGGCGGGCCTGCCCGTGGTTGACCCAGTTGTGGCGCGACTCGGCCAAGACGTAGGTCCACAGCGGGCAGTTGTCCGCGAACGCGGGACTGATGTCCGTGATCTTCGTGGGGCTGTCCGCCGGGATGGTGGGATGAAGCGCCTTGCCGATGAGGATGTGGGCGTCGCTCAGGGGCTTAAGCCCCATGGCGCGCGCGACGCCCTGGCCGGTCGGCAAGAGGAGCTTGACGCCGCGCTCCAGGTTGCGGAAGGCGAGCGACCTCAGGTGCGCGTCGCCGGGAGGCGTCGCCGCCGGATCGGCCTCCTCGCCCGCGACCGAGTTCGGCAGCTTGCCCAGAGGGTCCACCAGCGAGGTGTCGAGCTTGTACGCGAGCTGCACGCGATCCGTGATGTCGCCCCCGGGCTGCGGGAGACCGAGGTCGATGAACCGCTGCCAGTCGATCGCCCACCCCTTGTTGAAGTCGCCGAACGCATTGAGGCCAAGCGATGGGGCGGCCGCGTCGAAGATCGGAAGCGGCGGCACGACCTCGTTCACCCGGTATGCGGGCCGCACCATGGAGTGGCCCATCCGGTACGCCGCCACCGAGAACTCCACCGGCAGGTAGGCGTCCGGTCGGCAGTAGAACCGGAACATCGGAGGGTTGGAGGCGAAGGTGTGATGGGGATCGACGATCGCCTTGGAGATCGAGTCGAGCACCGACTTCTCCACGATGCGCGTGAGGAAGTCGTGGACCACGACCCACTGGTAGTGCCATCGCACCTCCCGCTGGACCTCGTCGAACGAGAGGCCCGGATTGAGGGCGAGCACCCGGTTGTGGAACCGGACCATCATCCCCTGAAGCTGGGACACGATGACGTTCTCGTCGTTGCGGGGGTCGCCGATGATCGCGCGGCGACCACCGGCGGAGTTCGGCGCGGCGCGGGCGAGGTCCCTCGCGTCGGGGTTGCGGGCGGCGTTGGTCAGTGGGTCGCCCACCATGAAGCGAAAGCCGTCGTAGAGGTAGGGCTGGTCGCCCGGACCCCGGCCGTAGACGTTGTCCATGTCGAACCGCGGCGAGCGGAAGTCGATGATCCCATCCGGGTCGCTCTTCTGCTGCTCGAAGGTCGAGGGGTCGAAGGTCAGGTCGTGGTCGACGAACTGCCCGAAGTAGGTGTAGGCCGCCGGGACGTGGCTCTCCTCGTCGTCCGGGTCGTCCTTCGGGGCATCCGGCGTGGAGACCATCTTCGCCGCGAGCGCCTGAAGGTCGGCCTCGTCGAACTGGCCGGGGCTGAGGTCGGGGAACATGCGCCCGAAGCGCCCCTGGTGACCGTCGATGTTGAGGAGGCTGTTGAGGCCCCGGATGCCCGATCCGTGCGGCTGGTGGGTGTCGTGTCCTGGCATTGTCGTAGAATCTCCGTCGCGCTAACGACTTAAGGATGCAAGATACCTATAACGTGAGACAACACATCCGTGTTCTAGCTAAAAATACCGCATGAACGAGTGGGGCGACGTGTTTCCAGGGTCCGTCGGAGGGCACGCCGAGGCGGTGCCCTCCTAAGAGCGTCTAACAAAACTCCGGCTCCCCTCTCCCCTCCGGGGGAGAGGGACGGGGGGTCCCAGGAACCTGCGGCAGGCGGATCGGGGGGTGGGCGAGAAGGCTGTCAAGGCGCAGAAGAGAGTTCTGTTAGACGCTCTAAGAGGTCGTTTCACAACTTGGCTTTGTGCCTCCCCCTTGCGTCTTCGCGCCCTTGCGAGAACCTGGAACGGAGAGGGCTTCGTTGCGGAACGCAGGTTGTGAAACGACCTCTAAGCCCGCAGGTGGGCCCTCTGCGGTCCTCAGGCTTTCCTCTCATCCCCCTCCGCGACATCCGGGCTTCGAGGCCGAACGTTGAGACGCCGCTTAGCCCGCCGTGACCGTCACGGCGACGGGCGCGCTCTGGATGCCGAACGCCTTCGCGACGACCGTCGCGCTGCCCGCCGCGACGCCGGTCACCGTGCCGTCGCCGTTCGCCTGAAGGGCGCTGCCCGACGCCACGCTCAGCGTGACCTGGCTGTCGGGAATCGCGACGATCCCGCCCCCGGGACTCGTCGCGGAAACGTCCAGGCTGGTCCTCTGGCCCACGCGCACCGTCTGGTTCGGCGCGAGGGCGAGCGAGGAGAGGGTGTTCGTGAAGGCGACGTCGCCCAGGCCCTCGCCGTCCGAACCGACGAGCTTTCCGTTCGAGGTGACCGTGGCGATGATCACGCCCAGGCCCACCTCGTTCGCGAGGTTCGCGTCGGCACCTTTGCAGAATCGCACCGCCAGGCTATAGCTCCCGGCGGTCAGCTTCGTGGGAAAGGTGTAGCTCTTCTTCACCTCGGACGTTCCCGACGGTCGCACCACCGCGAAGTTGTACACCTCGACGGGCGTGGTGGCCGTCGTCGAGAAGATGACGCGCGCCGAGCCGGCGATCGGCGAGCCGCCGAAGCTGCGCGTCGTCGCGGGCCAGTCGATCGTCAGGCTGGTCTTGCCGGCGTCCGCGCGGGACGAGCCGCCTCCGCAGCCGACGAGCGCGAAGGGCAGGGCGAAGAGGGCGAGAGCGGGCGGGCGCACAGAGGTCCATACGCGCGGGCCTGCGGAACATTACGCCCGATCGCACGGCCCCACACATGATGAGCGAAGATCTCAAGTCCGCCACCGAGCGGAACATCGACGACGCGGCGGGCGCGGGCACGTCCGACAAGGCCGAGGGATCGGCCCGTGAGACCATCGGCCGCGGCAAGGAGTCCATCGGCGCCGCGACCGGCAACGACTCCCTCCGCGCCGAGGGCGTGAAGGACCAGACGGCGGGCAAGGCCCAGGGCGTGGTCGGCGAGATCAAGGAGGGCGCGGAGAACCTCCTCGACAAGGCCAAGGACGCGCTCCACAAGCACTAGCCTTGACGCACGTCCGGGCGCTGGACGACTACGCCCGCGCCCTAGAGACGGCGAGAGGACGCCCGGTTCCCCGCTTCGATCCCCTCGATGGCGGGGTTGCGGCGCGGTTGCTCGTGCTCATGGAGTCGCCCAGCCGTCGTGGCATCGAGCAGGGATTCGCCTCTGCCGACAACCCGACGCCCACCGGAAGGCGGATGCGGGAGGAGATGGCCGCCTCGGGCATCCGTCGCGAAGACCGCGTTGTCTGGAACGTCGTGCCCTGGTACCTTGGCGACGCGCAGAAGGCCCGCAATCCGACGCTCGCCGAGCGTCGCGAGGGCGCGGCGCTTCTCCCCTCGTTCCTCGCCCTGCTTCCTAGCCTGAAGGTCGTGCTCACCCTCGGCGTCGCCGCCCGCGAGGGCTGGCGCTCCCTCGACCTCGTCCTCCCGCACGTCGCCGCCCCGCACCCCTCGAACACCAATCTCTGCGCCCGTCCCTGGCTGCTGGAGGAGTTTCGCGTGTCCCTTCGTGAGGTCGCGAGCCTCCTCTAGAATGCGGGCGCCTGCGACCGCTTTCTCCCGGGAGTCTGAGAGTGGCAAGACATGGTTTACAAAGTGGTACGCCGAGGCGTTAGGGCATGAGGGTGAGCGATTTGCTTGCGAGGCATGGTGGAAAACTCGTCAACCACGCCTCTCACAAAACCCCAAAAACCTGGTAATAAGAAAGAAAAATCGTACATCAATAAAGCATTTTTAATACTCCTGATGCTATCAGCACTCCAAGAGACCCGTCCGTGTCCTCCGGAGGAAGTTCTGTCAGCGTCCCGGGACGCGGGTTGAGCCAAAGACCCATAGGGGAAAGGA
>CAXTOO010000076.1:0-15118 GCA_964245875.1 uncultured Fimbriimonas sp.
CGCGGGAGCGGGTGTACATCACGAACACGGTGAAGTGCCGCGCGGCGGACTGGTCTTCGGGGCGTCCGGTGAACCGTCCGCCGACAGAGGAGGAGACGACGGCGTGCCGGCAGTGGCTCGTGCCGCAACTCGCCTTGATCGCGCCGAAGGTGATCCTGTGCATCGGCGCGCCGAGCGCGAAAAACCTCATCAAGAAGTCGTTCGCGATCACGAAGGAGCGGGGGCAGTACTTCCCGTCGGAATTCGCGAAGACGGCGATCGCGACGCTGCACCCGGCGTACATCCTGCGCCAGCAGAGCGCGGGGGACAACTCGGGTTTTCCGCTCTTGGTGGCGGACATCGCGAAGGCGTGGGCGGCGGCGGTGGCGCTCGCGGAGGGTCGTCGTCCGGAGGGTTCTGCTCCGGCTGTGCCGCCGGTGGATACGGGGCAGGACAGTCTGTTCTGAGGTTTGGCGTAGAGTAAGGGCATGGAAGTCATCGAGGCGGTGGTCGAAGAGGGTGGGGTGCTGCACGTCGAGAACGTGCCGTACGAGGCGGGAACACGCGTAGATGTCCGGGTCGAGGCTAAGCGGCCCGAGGCGACGCGGGAGGAGTGGTCGGCGCTGATTCGCGAGTGCTCCGGATCGATGCCCGACTTCGAGATCGAGGAGTTCGCGCGGAACTACCCCGAGCCTGTCGAGCCGCTGTTCCTCTCGGAGGGCCGCGCCGAGCCTTGACGCTCCGCCACTTCGACGCGAATCCGATCGTCGACCTGCTCCGCGGCGGTCGACCCGGCCTTGAGAGACGCTTCGACGCGCTCGGCGGAGTCGGCGTGGAGATCAGCGTGATCGTCCTGGGCGAGTTGCGCATCGGCGTCGAGAAGTCTGGGCACGCCAGCGAGGAACAGCGGCTCAGTCGCCTGTTGGCAGGGTTCGCCAAAGTAGAGGTGACGGAGGAGGTCGCCTTCGAGTACGCCCGCCTTCGAGCTCGTCTGGAGCTGATGGGGCAAAAGATGGACGCCAACGACCTCTGGATCGCGGCCACCGCGAGCGTCCATGGCGCGACGCTGGTGACCGCCGACGAGGCGTTCTCGCGGGTGCCGGGTCTGACGGTCGAGAACTGGCGCGTCTAGCCTTCGAGCTTGGCGCGGAGCTTGGCCTCTAGGGTGGACGCCCGCGCGATCCAGGCGGCGCCCGCCTTGCCGCGGGCGTTCAGGGGGATCACGGCGCGGCGGTCGAGGAACTCGTGCTGGGGCTTCCAGCGGCGCTTGTAGCCTTCGTCGCCGCGGAGGAAGTCGAAGCGGGTCCGGCCCTCGTCGATGGCCTGCCGGACGGTGTGGGCGACGAGGAGCGTCCCGGGAGAGATCGAGCCTTCGGTGGGGGCGAAGCCCGCCTGGTAGTAGAAGACCTGGCGACCCACCGCCATCGCGTAGAGCGCGCCAATGGGCTCGCCCTCCAGGCGCAGGATCGAGAGCCGCAAGTAGCCCTTCTCCGTCGCCTCCGAAGCCCAGGCTCGCTGGAAGGGGACGAGGCGGCCGACGAATGCGCCGGGCAGGCGCTTTGCGCGCCAGCGGGCCTTGTGCAGGTCGAACAGGATGTCGAGGCCGTCGGGCGGGTTGGTCTCGATCGTCGCCTTGCCGTCCTTGAAGGGCGTCTTGTCCAGGCGGCGGCAGTCGAAGCGGAGGCTCTTGCCGAGCGTGGCGAGGAACGCGTCGTAGGTCCCGGGCAGGTCGAGCACGAGGCAGCGCGCTTGGTCGTGGGTGGTCATCGCGGCCAGGGGCTGATCCTCGCGGAGGCCGTGGAGGTCGAGGAGGTCGACGCCCTTCATCTCCCGCAGGAGAGGCTCGATGGCTTTCGCCACGGTTGCCTCGTGGCCCGCGCGAGCGAGGGGGTGGAGGTAGTCGCTCGGGCCGGTGCCCATCGCGCGGAGCGCCCGCCAGGGGCCGGCCCCGACGGTCAGGGGGTACAGCCCGACGAGGTCCGTGCCCTCTCGCACCTCGATCGCCATCGCCCGCCGTGCCGGTCCGAAGAACCGCCACCAGGCGGCCTGCCACCCGGGGGCGTTGAACGGCGTGGCGGTCGGCGCGTCGAGCAGGAGGTCGTCCCACTCGGCCCGGAGGCTTTCGAGAAAGCCCGGTCCCTCCAGCACGCGCGCGGTCACCCCCTCAGAGAACCCCAAGCCTGCCGTCTGTCGCCTGCGGGTCCAGTGCACGTTTTTTCCATTTCGTTTTGGTCCCTTTTCGGTTGGGGCTTTCGACCCATTCTCACACGGGGTTGGTTGACGGGTTTGCGGACTGCTTCGCGGCGCGGGCACGAGGGCATCCCGCGGCTCGCGACGGCTCATGGGCTATATTCCCGGCGGAGGATTTCGTCAACCAGCCTTGCGGAGTTTAATCCAAGCACCAGACGTCACCACCCCCTCCCCCACGGTTCCCCCTTCCGCTCGCGCTGCAACGTGCAAACATTCAAGCCTTGCCGTCGCGGCTTCAAGGGGAACCCTCTCCGGAGACCAGTACACTATCGTTCCTCCTTAGGGGGGGCAAATCGATGCCGAACCAAGCCTTCGAGGAGAAGCCCACCGACGCCGCGCGGGCGTTGGTGGAGCATCTCCGGCGGAACCCCGACGAGTCGCGCGGCGACCCGGCGGCGCTCGCCGGGCGATTCGGGCTGGAGACGGAGTTCGTGCGCCGCGCCCTCGCGCGACTGCCCTCGCCCGCGGAGCGCGCCGAGCCCGTTCGGGGTCCCAGTCGTCTCGCACAGGGGGCGGGCGGCTTCGCCGCGTTTCTCGAAGGCGTCCTGGAGCGCGCCGCGGAGCGCCCGATCCCGTTCGAGACGCTCTCTCTCCTGGTGGCGGGCGCCGTCTCCTTCGGGGTCGGGGCGCTCGCGCCTCCGGGCGGCGGTCTCGACCGCTCACCGGCGTGGACGGTGGCGACGGCGGCGGCGTTCCTGCTCGTCGTCGGCGCGCAGATGGCGGCGTTCTACCGGCGGCGCATGGTCCGGTTCGCGGCCTACGGCGGGCTGGTCGCCTGGCTTTTCGCGGCGTTGCCGTTCATGGTGGTGGTGTGGCGCGACGGCCGCGGCCAGCCGGAGGTCCCGCTGGGCCTCAAGGTGCTTGGGGCCGGGCTCGTCATGAGCCTCGTGGGGCTTCTCTACGCGGCGGTCGCGACGGTCGCGAGCCTCGCGGGAGGCTGGACCCATCTCCGCCGCGAGGCTCGCGAGTGGGAACGGCTGAGCCGCCAGGAGCTTCTCGAGCGCTACTTCGAGCTCGGGCGTCGGCTCGACCGGAGCGTGCCGACGCCGGACGAGCCTCAGCGGTGGGAGGCCTTGCCCCTCGTCGCCTGGGTGCGGGCGCGTCCCGTTCTCACCGCGGCGCTCTTGGGCGGGGGGCTGGGGCTGCTCGACGCCGCGATGCGGGCGACGTTCGGCGTTCCGGGCGGGTTCGACGCGTTGACGATCCTGATCGTGGTGCGGGGCGTGTTCGCCTTCGCGGCGTTCGCGGCGACCGCGTTCCTGGCGGGCCGGGCGAGCCGCGGCGCGCTCTGCGGCATGGTGTACGCCGTGTGCGTCGTCACGACCACGCTGATCCTCCCGTTCGACGACCGATTCGTCGGGCTGACGATTCCCGTGCGGATCGCGAGCGTCGGGTTCGGTGTCGCGATCTACGCCGCCCTGGGCGCGCTGGCGGGCCTCGGCGCGACGATCCAGCGGCGGGCGGCGCACGAGATGCGGATGCAGCGGGACGACGGGGCGACCCTCGTCGCGGAGATGCTGGAGATCCAATGGCGCCTGGAGGAGGACGCGACGAGCGTGACCGTGCTGGTGGTGGACGCGGCGAAGAGCACGGCGATGAAGGTGGGCGCGGACCCGCTGGACGTGGAGTACTCGTTCCGCGAGTACCAGACGTGGATCGGCGCGGTGTGCCGGGGCTTCGGGGGGCGGATCCACTCGGTGGCGGGCGACGGCGCGGTGGTGGCGTTCGCCGACTCGGCGGCGGCGATGGGCGCGGCGCGGAGGCTCCAGACGGACGTGGGGCGGTTCAACGCGACGCTCAACCGGCTTCCGAAGCCTTTCCGCCTGCGCCTGGGGCTGCACGCGGGCCGGGTGGCGGGCGACCTGAACGACGTGCAGTTCACCGAGGTGATCGACATCGCGGCGCACGTCGAGGAGATCGCGCCGGTGGGGGGCATCGCGGCGACGACGGCGGTGGTGCTGTCGCTGGGGGAGGAGGGCTTTCTGCCCTTGGCGCGGGAGGTGGATGGGCAGGCGGTGTCGATCGCCTTGGTGCCGACAGAGGGGTAGGGGGCGCGACGATGGCGGACGGCGACTTACTCGGGCGTAACCGGTCGCGGTGTCAGGTCAGATGGTTGATGCGGTTTTCGCCTTGCGCCTCCTGTCCGCCTCTGCCCGTCGCGAGTGAATTCTGGCGGCGGTCATAACATCGTCACACAGTCGAATTTTTCCTCGAAGATCGACGAGGAGAATCTGTCCAGGGCCGAGAGCTGATGCACGCGCATCGATCTGATCCCAGTATCTAGCGAACCATTGGAGAGTGCGCCAGGGTGTGTAAGTCGCCAGGGCGCTTGAAAGGAAAACAGCGCGTACGCGTCCATTCTTCAATGCCGCCAACTCATCGAGGTTGACAAGCTGCTTGCGATCACGAGTGACCAGTATCTGGCCACTCGATGAACACATCCCTGCGATGATCACGTCGGTTGCTCCCAGCAAGCTAATGGTACGAAGGTGGGTGATGCCCTTAAAACCAACTGAGTGAAGAGCCTCGGGGACGTTTGCCGTCACGCACTCGTCGAACAGGTATCTTGTCGCGCTTAGGCGGCCCAAGGCGCCCGTCTTTCCTCTTCATAGGCAATGGCGGAGACCACCTGTTGAAGACTCAGGCCATAGGACTCACAGACCGCGTCAAGATCTCTACCTTCTGCAGTCCAAAGGTCGTACACGTCAGCGGTCGGGATTCGCGTTCCCTCAACCGTTGGCTCTCCAAAGCGGACACGAGCGTCAATGATCACCGCACTATCTGCTCCATTCGGCTTAAGGCTCACAGGCGTCGCCCCCTCGAATCTTACGTCTTTCAGGTACACGTCCACGTACCTAAAAAGATACTGACCGTCCGTAAGGTTGAGCAGACCTTGTTCGATCGGCGCGACCACGTCACGGTCGAGGACCCTCAAGCCGGAAGCATCAATGAAGGGATAAGGCGTTTCGAGAATAGTAGAAAGCCTGTCGTGAGCAATCCTGATTTTGCCTAGGGTGGCGCCATGGCCCAAAAGAGCCTTTACCACCCGGAGTTCCAAAAGGTCAGGAAAAGTCAGAGCGTCGCTTGCGGACTCGAATACCGGCCCATACGAGGTCACGAGCTTGCCCGACCAAGACGCACGGCCTCTCACCCAGGCGCGCAGGCGCTCTGGACGGATGCGGACGATACGCGCAGCCTCAGGCAGCGCGTAAGCCCCTATATTCATTCCTGGGAGGTCGCGTTCTCTTCTTGTCGTCAAGGTCGCCCCTGCATCGTTTGAAACGACGGAAGTGGTCGGACCGGCCCCGGCACCGATGGTTGCACGGGTACTTCACCTGTCAGCCTTGCCTTGGTTGATGCCAGAGGCACCAAGGGGCCGACAACCTCATTATACGTGACGGCCAGACGCCAAGGCGTGTGCTCGGGGGCTCTACGGAGAAGCAGGACTGCTTGTTCGTCTTGCGTCAAGGCCAGACGACCATCGGCTTGAGGATCTCGCCGCGCTTCATGCGGCCGTAGGCCGCTGGCAGATCGTCGAGGCGGATGAACTCGGAGCAGACGTCCTCGGCCTTGACCTTCCCTTCCCGGAGAGCTTGGATCGCCTCCAGGGTGTCCCGCGGCGCGGCGGAGTAGGCGTGGCGGATCGTGAGGTCGTTGAAGTAGGCGGCCTGGGGGATCTTCAGGTCCTCGCCGGGGCCGAGGGGGGCGAACATCGTGATCGTGGCGGCGGGGGCGGCGAGGCGCAGGGCGAGGTCGAAGGCGGCCTGAGAGCCGGGGCAGACGAAGACGGCGTCGTAGGTGGCGTCTTTGGCTTCCTCGGGCGCGTGCGCGTCGAGGCCGAGGCCCTTCGCCCATTCTCGGCGCGAAGGGCTGAGGTCGAGGCCGGTGGCTCCATCGAGGAGCATCATGTGCATGAGGCCCATGACGCCAAGGCCGATGACGGCGGTGCGCCTCTCCAACCCCACCCCTGCCCCTCCCCATAGGGAGGGGTTCCGCAACGACTTGCAGACGCAGGCGAGGGGCTCGATGAGGGCGGCGTCGACGGCGCGGAGGTCGTCCACGACGTGGGTGTCGGCGAGGTTCTCCGCCGCGACGGCGAAGCGGTCGGCCATGCCGCCGGGGAGGAGCCTCGTGCGCTTCCAGGTGGGGCAGTGGACGCCCCTTCCGGTGACGCAGAGATCACATTGGCCACACGGCGCGTGGTGGTGGGGGAAGACGCGCGCGCCCACGGGGAAGCGGTCATCGTCGGACCGCTCGACGATGCCCGCGACCTCATGGCCGAGGACGTGCGGCAGCTTGCGGTCCATGTACCAAGACATCAGCTCGCCGGAGCAGAGGCCGCACGCCTCGGTGCGGACGATCAGTCCGCCCGTCGGCAGGTCGGGCGTCGGCTCCTCGACGATCTCGACGCGGCCCTCGCCGACGTAGCGGGCGAGGCGGTTGAGAGAGGGTGGATGGTGGATGGTGGATGGTGAGGAGTTTTCGAGCAAGGTCTTAAGGCGTTGGGCACGATGGTCTGGAGACCATCGCCACGTTAGGGAACGAAGGCGTACTTGATCCCGCGGCCGGCCTCGAGGTCGGCGAAGGTGGCGGCGGCCTCCTCCAGGGGCCGCTCGGCGGTGATCAGGGGAGAGAGGTCGAGGCTCAGGAGCCACTCGCGGGCTCGCCCGACCGCGTGGGCGCCGAAGTGGAACGGGCTGAGAAGGGAGATCTGGTCGTAGTGCAATCGGTTCGTGTCGAACGAGGCGCGCGTTCCGCCCGGGGGTCCGCCGAAGAGGACGACCGTCCCGCCCCGTCGGGCGTGGTCCACGCTCGACTCCCAGACCGAGACTTGGCCCGTGCACTCGACGACGAGGTCGTAGCCGGGGTCGAGGGGCGGGATGGCGTCGGCCCGCTCGACGCGCGCCCCCATGCGCTCGGCGACGGCGAGCCGTCCGGGATTGCGGCCCGCGACGGTGACGTTCTCGACGCCTTCCGCCTTGAGCGCGGCGAGCCAGAGGAGGCCGATCGCGCCGGGGCCGATCACGAGGGCGTTCTCGACGCCGGGCAGCGCGCCGCGGTGGCGAAGCTCCAGGACGCCCTGGGCGATGCTGGCGAACGGCTCCAGGAGCGCGGCCTGGGCGAACGGCAGGTCGTCCGGCTTCTCGAACACGTTCAGCCGCGCCACGCGCGCGGGGACGAGCAGGAACTCCGCGAACGAGCCGAGGACCATCGTCTCCATGATCGAGTCGCACAGGTTCTCCTGGCCGCGCAGGCACCAGAAGCAGCGTTGGCAGGGCGCGGAGTGGACGCCCATCACGGCCTCGCCCTCGTGGAAGGGCGCACCCTCGCCAGCCGCCTCGACGACGCCCGCGTACTCGTGGCCGAAGGGGCCGGGCATGGGGATCTTCGGGTGGCCGCGGCGGTAGGCCTTGAGGTCGGTGCCGCAGGTCGTGGCGGCCTTCACGCGCACGAGGATCTCGCCCTCGGCGGGGGTGGGGAGGTCGGTCTCGCGCAGGGCGATGCGACCGGGGGCTTCGAGGAAGAGGCTGCGCACGGATGGTGGGTGGTGGGTGGTGGGTGATGGGTGCTTGGACCCACCACCCATCCCTCTAGGTATTGTGTACGCCTAGCGATGCCCACCGTCGACACCACCGTCTGGATCGACGCTCCGCTGGCGAAGGTCTACGCGATCGCCAAGCAGAGCGAGCAGTATCCCGAATACATGAAGGACGTGCAGTCCGTGACGCCCGTCGAGCGCGAGGGGAACCGGGTGGTGGCCGACTGGGTCGGCCTCGTGCCGCAGTTCCTGCTGAAGGTGCGCTGGCGTCAGGAGGAGGTTTGGGACGACGCGGCGACCTCCTCGACGTTCCGGCAGCTCTCGGGGGACTACGACTCGATGTCCGGGGGCTGGTCGTTTCGGGAGGAGAACGGGGGAACGCGGTTCGACCAGACGATGAGCTACGAGTTCAACGTGCCGACCCTGGGTCCGATCGTGAAGAAGGTGATCCTGAGCATCACGCGCAAGAACCTGGAGAACATCGGCGAGGCGATCAAGGCCCGCGCCGAAGCGTAGTCTCGTCACCCCCTCCTCTCGCGGATGGCTCGTGCCGTGAGAGGAAGGGGACGGGGGGATAGAGAGTCCGGGATGAAGCCGATCCGCCTGAACAAGGACCCTAGGGCCAAGCTTCGAGCACGAGAGCTTCGTCATGGCATGAGCGTGTCGGAACGATGGTTCTGGATGGCCATTCGAAAAGACCTCTTGGGTTTCCGCTTCCGCCGCCAGCATCGGATCGGGCCGTACTTCCTCGACTTCTATTGCCCGACGGCGAAGCTATGTGTCGAGATCGACGGCGAGCAGCATGCAGAACGAGCTAAGAGCGATGCGCGGCGAGACGCATACTTGGCCGACCGTGGTGTCTTGACGCTCCGAATTCCCTCACTTGATCTCTTCGAGAAAGACGTAGACCTCTTCTCGAAGTGGGTGCGCGAGACGGAGCGACTTTGTCGAGAACGGACGGCGGGCTGACCTTCCGGACTCTCTATCCCCCAGCCCCTTCCTCTCACCGGAGTGAAAGGAAGGGGTGACGTAAGCCACACTTTAACCTTGCTCCCCGACGTCCAGGCCAGCCCCGATACCCGCGACATCCCCATCGACCGCGTGGGGGTGCGGGGCGTGAAGCACCCGCTCACCGTGGCCGAGAAGGCGGGCGGCTCGCAGCGCACGGTGGGGGTGTTCCAGCTCACCGTCGACCTGCCGCGCCACTTCAAGGGCACCCACATGAGCCGCTTCATCGAGGTGCTGGGCGAGCGCGCGGGCGACGTCACCGCCGCGACCCTGCCGGGCATCCTGAGCGAGCTGCGGAGTCGGCTCTACGCCGAGAACGCCCACCTGGAGGTGCGCTTCACGTACTTCCTGGAGAAGGCCGCGCCGGTGACCGGGCAGAGGGGCATGATGGGCTACGAGTGCGGCTTCTCCGCGGCGTCGGGGGAGGCGGAGGACGAGATGGCGCTGCTGCTCACCGTGCCCGTCACGACGCTCTGCCCGTGCAGCAAGGAGATCGCGGACGGCGGCGCGCACAACCAGCGGGGCTACGTGAGCGCGCGGATCCGGCCCGAGGGGATGCTCTGGCTGGAGGACGCCATCGCGATGATCGAGGCGGCGGGCTCGGCGCCCTTGTATCCCGTGCTGAAAAGGCCGGACGAGAAGTACGTCACGGAGCTGGCCTACGCGAACCCCCGCTTCGTCGAGGACCTGGTGCGCGAGGTGGCCTTGGCGTTCGACGCGCACCCGAGCGTTCGGGGATACGAGATCGAGGTGGAGAACCACGAGTCGATCCACGACCACAACGCCTACGCCTATCTGAGGCGCGGCTAGCGCAGCCGCCGGACCAGGCAGACCGGAGGGGAGCAGGGTCGGCGCGGTAGGGCGATGGAGCAGACACTTTGTCCAGGCCGTGGCGGAGGCCTCTTCGGGGCAGCCCCTCCCGTCTCGGAACCCTTCGAACAGAGCGGGGCAATGGGGATCGAAGGTCACGGCCCAAGATCCCTTTAGGTCGAGAGCGGGTCTGGCGATGACCCTGCGCGACCCGGCTCAGGTCTGTCCTCACGACCGTCGGCGACGGCGCGCGAAGGCCACGACCCCGAGGCCGAGCGCCGCGGGCGCGGTCGGTTCGGGCACGGGCCTCAGCGTGTAGCCCGAGTCCGCGAGGACGCCGCCGGCGATGGCCGGGATATCGGCGAAGCGCGTCCTTCAACAAGCCCTTCCCGACGCCTCGACCTTGCTCCGCGCGGTCTACCGCAAGCCGGGCGAGAAGGATCATCGGAATCGGATGGCGGGCGAGTCCCTGGGTTGCTCTTACCGGAAGCTCCTCCGGCTCGATCGGCGCGGCGGCTAGGCTGTCGTAGCCCACCACCCGGTCACCACGGAGTCCGACGTAGGTTCGGGAGGAGCCGTTGCGCACGTTCGCCAACGCGAAGCGTCGCAGAAACTCGTCCCGCGCGGGAGAGCCGCAGTCGAAGGCCTCAACGTCGTGTTCGGTGGCCAAGGGCACCGGCCCGGTGAGCGGCGTCACTCGAAGACGCTCGGCTCGGCCATGAGCCGCCGAAGTTCGGGCACGTCGCGGGGCGGCTCGTCCAACAGCTTCTGAAAGGCCTCCCAGCGCTCAGGAGACAGCTCGAAGCGGGTCCTTTCCGCGAGGATCGTCTCGGCGGCGGCGCAGGCGCGCGAGACCACGAACTCGCTCAGCGACTGGTGCGCGAGGCGCGGGCGAGCAGCGCCTTCTCGGAGCGGGTCGCGCGCAGAGGAATCCTTTCGGCTTTCGCTTCCATGTACGCCTAGATGATCGGCGACTGGTGCAGGGTGCGCTCGACCACCGCCACCGCCGCCGCGTGGGTGCGCTCGTGGGTGATGGTGACCTGGAGGCGCATCCGGCCCGCGTTGTAGTGGGGGCTGCGGATCGTGGCGCGGGGGGTGCCGTGCGCGGCGGGCAGCACCTCGATGTCCTGCCACGTGAGCGGGATGCCCAGCGCCTTGTAGATCGCCTCCTTCGCCGCCCACCGCCCCGCCACCTGCGCGGGCGTCACCGCGAACTCGCGCTCGGTGGGCGTGAGGACGCGCTCCAGAAAGCGCGGGTTCTCCATCGCCCGCCGGATGCGCGCGATCTCCACGAGGTCCATGCCGAGGCCGACGATCATGAGGGAAGCGGGGCGACCTTCTCCCCTTTTCCTTTTACCCCTTCCTTCTTCCCCCGACGCCCCTCCAGCGCGGCGATCCGCGCAGCGAGGTCGGTGGTCTCGTCGCGGATCGACCGGAGGTCGACGCCGAGTCGGGTCAGCTCCAGCTCGAAGGTGTCGCTCGCCCGCTGAAGGTCGGCGATCTCGATCGCGTAGCCCCTCAGGGCGGCGACCTGCGCCTTCATCGCGTCCTTGAGTCCCCGCTCCTCTGCCACGCCGGGCAGGAGGGTTAGCGTCCGGATCTGGGCGTCGAGCCCATCGGCGATGTTCCTGAGGTTCTCGTACCCGGCGCCCAGCACCGCCGCCATCTCGTAGCGGCTTGCGGGCCTTCCGCCGCGGTACCGCCCGTCGGGGTAGCCCACCAGCAGCCCGTCGCGCCGCATCCGGGCGAGCGCGGCGAACGCCCAGTGGTTGCGCGGCACGTCTGGGAACCCGCCCTGCGCGACGGCGGGCGCGACGGCGAAGAGGGCGGCGGCGAGGGCGAGAGTCCGCATCGGCGAAGGGGAGAGTACCGAGGCGAGGCGGACGACCGCTCGCACTATGCCCTCCGGCAATCGTCGGCTACCGTGAGCCAACCCAGACGCTTCTTCGCAGATGAAAAGGGGCGCCGAGTCCCGAAAGACCCGGACGCCCCCTTGGCTTCTAAGCCGGTCGCCCTACCAGCGGCCGCCGCGGCCGCCGGAGCCCGCGGAGTCGCGGTCGCTCCCGCTGCCCTTGGGCTTGGCCTCGTTCACGGTGAGGTCGCGGCCGTCCACG
Source organism: uncultured Fimbriimonas sp. (assembly GCA_964245875.1). Lineage (GTDB taxonomy): Bacteria > Armatimonadota > Fimbriimonadia > Fimbriimonadales > Fimbriimonadaceae > Fimbriimonas. Next base: position 11,701 of record CAXTOO010000076.1, read on the forward strand.
TTCTTGCCGTTCATGGCGTCGATGGCGGCGCTCATCTGATCGTCCGGGACGTCCACGAAGCCGAAGCCGCGGCCCTCGATGATGCGGACGTTGCTGGGGGTGAAGGCCGCGAAGGCGGACTTGAGGGACTCCTCCGTGGCGGAGTAGGAGATGTTGCCCACGTAGAGCGATTTGTTTGCCATTTCTTTTGCCTTTGGGCCTCGCCGGAAGCGGGCCGTCCGTACGGGCTTGGTTCTGCGATCTCGGAGCGAAACTCAAGCCGTGGCAAGAATGGTTCGGAGAAGGGGTCGGTACAAGATCGTAACAAGGGGTTCTACGCCGAAAGCGGTTTCCGCGTCGCAGAGATGCGAGAAATCAGAGCAGGTTGCCGGAAACCTCCATCACCACGTCCTTGATCTCGGAGCGCTGCCGGATCGCCTTCGCCGCGTGCTCGACGTCGACCATGAGGTTGGGCGCGCTGCCCAGGAGGCGGCCGACGAGGCCGCGCACCGTGCAGATGCCGCCGCGCACGCTCACGTCGCAGCGCGACACGTCGATGCCGCGTCGGGAAAACTCTTGCCGCGCGCCCTTCATGCCGCGGATGTCGTTGGGGTCTGTTGCCATTGGGGGTTCGCCCGCCCTTGGGCGAGAAGTCTCCGTCCTTTCGTCGGCCGGACCGCCTTTTGCCGGGAGTTGGCGCGGGCGCGGGGTCGCTCTGTCAGGGGCTACTTCTTGTCGCCCGCCTTCTTGTCGAGTCCCTTCGGCGGCACGGCGGGCGCGCTCGCGGCGTTCTTCACGTTCTTGGCCTTGTGGGCGTCGGCGTTGCCGGAGGAGTTCTTTTTCGGTTTCTTGTCACCCATGGGTTTTCACTTGTCGGAGTCGGTCGGAAGAGGGCCTCGGCACCGTGACGACGAGGCGCAGGGCCGCGTTGCCCAGGCTCACGCCGCAGCCGTGGCTGCGGAAGGCGCGGGCGGCGTCGGCCATCTGGGCGACGCTGTCGAAGTCGGTCGCGAAGCTCTCCGCGGGACCTCGGTCCGCGAAGAGCCGCCGGGCGAGTCGGGTCAGGTTTTCTCTCACGGGAACTCCTGCCCCTTGCGAGGGGCGTGCGCGTCGCGAGAGGTTGGAAGGGGCCTTGGGATGGCCCGCTCGGACCCACTCGGTACAGGGTCGTGGCCGAGGCCACACCCTACTGTACGCCAGTTTCCACGTTTCGGCGGAGGCTTTTCGGGAGAGGGCGGGCACGATAGTGTACTTGTCAGCATCGTTTGGCGTCGGCGAGGCCGCGTTTTCTGTGGATTTCGGGACTTCCGCGATCGCATGGGGTTTCCAAACGCGGTCGCCTTTTCCCGTTTTTGAGCCTGTGGGGGTGGGAGGTAGCATCGTTTTGCTTGTGGATTCCGTTAAATGCGAATTCATGTTCGTTTTTGAGGGTTTTTGAAGGGCCGGGCGCCGAGGCGTTTTGCCGGTGTCCCATCTCCCTAGGCATTTGGGAGAGGGTTTCGTCAACCATGCGGGGCGAGTGAGTGGTGGGTGGCGTTCGAGGGGCGGGCGAAGAGGTTTGTCTTCTCTCCCCCAACCCCCTCTCATCGCCCGGTGGAGGCGAGTGGAGGTTGGATTTTCCGCGCCGGGGCGACGAGAGGGGGCTCCTCGCGACCGACCATGAGGTCTTCCACGGAGTGCCAAGCGTGCCGCAGGTCGCGCATCACGAGGGCGTGGTCGAACGCGACGCTTCCCGGCGGGAAGCGAGTCCCGTCGTCGAAGTAGGTGGATCGCAGGCACTCCACCGCGAAGGGTCGCGCCGCCCATTCCTGGGTCTCCAGGCGCATCCCGTCGAGGCGGTCGCCGTCACGGGTCGCGGAGTAGCCGACGCTTCCCCTCTCGAAGAACGCCGACGACTCGGCGAGCGAGGGGAAGAGGGAGTCGGCGGGCCACGCGTCGGTGGCCTCTCCCCTCACCTCGACCGTCATCCCGCCTTGGGCGCGAGCATTGAGCGAGACCGCCTGACCGTCGTCTTCGACGTGGAAGCGCGCGAGCCGGTGTCGCGCCGCGCGATGTAGACGCCCTGCCGAGGGTGCCCCTGCGCGTCGCCCCATTCGACGGCGAAGCGATGGGCCGCGTTCTCGCTCGAGAGGGCGATCGGGCCTGGAAGGCCCGCCGGACGCACGTCCTCCAGCCGGATCAGGCAGATCCCGGCCATTGCGAAGCCCTCCTGGAGCTTCGGCCGGAGCGGCGCGGGCAATAGGCGTCCTGCGACCTCGGGGTCGATGCGGTAGTTCAGGAGGAGCCGCCGCCGAATCAATCCCTGGATCACGGGAAGTTGCATGGATCGCCTCGGACGCCCGTCGGCCCCTTTCGGGAACGTACCCGATGTCTAAGCACGACGCCATCGTACTTACGACCCGGAACTTTTCTCTCAAGGAAAAGGGCAGTACGGACGGGCAGAGAACTTTTTGCGCGCGAGACGCCGTTTATTGCGCATGACCCGTCTAGAAAGAAAGGTACGGCCTTACTCAGACCACAATGTTAAACAGGAAGCTGGTCTTGGCACGTCGAGAATTTACTATCCCAGCGCAGCAAGGGAGCCTGTTTGATGCGTTCGATGAACCGACGCTTGCCGCTATTGCCGCAGATCTTGGCGGTTTCGATCTAACGGTGCTTGAGTCCGCAGAGCGCACATTGCTGACGCAAGCCACGGTGCCCTCCAAGGAAACCGTATGCCAGTACCGGGCGGCGATCCGTAACGGGCAGGACCCCTTGGGTGATGCCTTCATGATATTGCGCTCGCCGTCCGTTCGAAGAACTGATGGCGCGGTCTACACGCCGTTGCCCCTTGTCGAGGCGATGCTGGACGGAGTGGCCCGGCTTGGAACGCCGAAGCGCGTGGTCGATCCGGGCTGCGGTTCGGCGCGGTTCTTGCTAAGAGCCGCGGCACACTACCCCAAAGCAGATTTGGTCGGCTACGAGGTCGATCCTCTTGCTTCCCTCCTCGCGAAGGCCAACCTGCGTGTTCTGGGACTCGAGGGTCGTGCGAAGATCCAACTCTGTGACTTCCGGGACGCCGACCTTCCGTCCGTCGCAGGGCCGACCCTGTTCGTGGGGAATCCGCCCTACGTTCGGCACCACCTACTCTCTCCTGCGAGCAAGGCCCAGTTCTTGGCGGATGCAGAACGTATCGGCCTCAAGGCGAGCGGGTTGGCCGGCCTTCACGTCCACTTCTTCCTTTCGACGCGCGTCTTTGCGGCGCCCGGTGACTTCGGGAGCTTCGTTACTGCGGCGGAGTGGCTCGACGTCAACTACGGAAGCCTCGTGCGCGATCTTTTCCTTGGTGATCTCGGCGGGCGTTCGATCACAGTAATCGAGCCGACGGCGCAACCCTTTCCCGACACAGCGACGACCGCCGCCATCACGTCGTTCGCGGTCGGGCAGAAGCCAGCAACGA
>CAXTOO010000077.1:0-3483 GCA_964245875.1 uncultured Fimbriimonas sp.
GCGGTGAGCGCGCCGCGCGGGACCTCGATCATCGTGCCGAACGAGTAGGGGATCGGAACGCCCTGCTCCTCGACGACGGCCTTCGCCGTCTTCTCGAGGTCGGCCTTGATCGTGGTCAGCTCGTTCACGTGGCCCACGAGCGGGATCATGATCTCGGGGACGGCCTTTCCGCCCGCCTTGATCACCGCCGCCGCGCCCTCGAGGATCGCGCGAACCTGCATCGCCACGATCTCGGGATACACGATGGAGAGGCGGACGCCGCGCAGGCCGAGCATCGGGTTGATCTCGTGCATCGACTCGGCGGCGCGGAGCATCGTCTCCTTCTCGGGGTCGCTCTTGCCCTCGGCCTTCTCGACCGCGACCTCGGCGGTCAGCTCGGTGAGGTTCGGCAGGAACTCGTGGAGCGGCGGGTCGATGAGGCGGATCGTCGCGGGCTTGCCCTCGAGCGCCTCGAAGATGCCCCGGAAGTCCTCGCGCTGGAAGTCGAGCAGCTCGCCCAGCTTCGACGCGCGCGTCGCCGCGTTGTCGATGTCGAGGATCATCGAAACCACGACCGGACGGCGGTCGCCCTCGAAGAACATATGCTCGGTGCGGGTCAGGCCCACGCCCTCGGCGCCGAGGGCGATCGCCTTGCGCACGTCCGACGGCGAGTCGGCGTTGGCGCGGACGCCCATCGTGCGGTATTCGTCGGCCCAGCCCATGAAGGTGCCGAAGTCGCCGGTCATCTTCGCGTCCTCGACGGGCACTTGGCCGTGGATGACCTCGCCCTGGCCGCCGTTGAGGGAGATGTAGTCGCCCTCCCGGATCGTCACGTCTCCGATGGTGAACTGCCGCTTCTCCGCGTCCACGCGGATGGAGGAGCAGCCGGCGACCGTCGGGATGCCGAAGCCGCGGGCGACGAGCGCCGCGTGACTCGTCATGCCGCCGCGCTCGGTGAGGACGCCCTGCGCCGCGAGCATTCCCGCGAGGTCGTCGGGCGACGTGTCGGCGCGGACGAGGATGACCCGCTGGCCCTCGCCGCCCTTGCCCATCGCCGCCGCGCGGTTCGCGTCGAAAACGGCGATGCCGGTCGCCGCGCCGGGGCCGGCGGGCAGACCCTTGGCGATCACGTCGTACTTCGTGCCCGGTGCGATGACCGGGAGGAGGACCTGGTTCAGCAGGTCGGGGTTCACCGAGGCGATGGCGTCCTCCTTGGAGATCAGGCCCTCGTTCACGCGGTCGACCGCGATCTTCACCGCCGCCGTGCCCGTGCGCTTGCCCGAGCGGCACTGCAGGATGAACAGCTTGTTCCGCTCGATGGTGAACTCGATGTCCTGCATGTCCTTGTAGTGACCCTCGAGGGTCTTGCAGATCTCGACGAACTCCTTGTAGATGGGCGGGTTCTGCTCCTTCATCTCGTCGAGGGGCAGGGGGGTGCGGACGCCCGCGACCACGTCCTCGCCCTGCGCGTTGATGAGGTATTCGCCGAACACGACGTTCTCGCCCGTCGAGGCGTTGCGGGTGAACGCGACGCCCGTGCCGCAGTCGTCGCCCATGTTTCCGAAGACCATGGCCTGGACGTTGACGGCGGTGCCGATGGCGTCGTCGATCTTCTCCTTGCGGCGGTAGATGATCGCGCGGTCGTTGTTCCAAGAGCGGAACACGGCCTCCACGGCCTCCTTGAGCTGTTCGCGGGCGTCCTGCGGGAAGGTGACGCCCTTCGTGAGGAGGTACGCCTTGTACTCTTCGCAGAGCGCCTTCAGGCTCTCGGCGGAGACCTCGACGTCTTCCTTCACGCCGAGCTCGGCCTTCAGGTCGGAGAACTGGTGCTCGAAGGCGTGCTTGGAGATGCCCTCATAGCGGTCGCCGAACGCGACGTCGGCGAGCATCATGATGAGGCGCCGGTACGAATCGTACACGAACCGCGCGTCCGCGCCCTTCGCGATCATCCCTTCGGCGACCTCGTCGTTCAGGCCGAGGTTGAGGACTGTGTCCATCATGCCGGGCATGGAGAACTTCGCGCCCGAGCGCACCGAGAGGAGGAGCGGGTTCTGGGGATCGCCCAGCGTCTTGCCCTGGTCCTTCTCGACGTCCCTGAGAGCGGTCTCCATCTCGGCCATCAGCCCGTCTGGCAGGTGCTTGCCGTCCGCGTAGTACTCCGTGCAGACCTCGGTGGTCACGGTGAACCCCGGGGGAACCGGCAGACCGATGTTGGTCATCTCGGCGAGGTTTGCGCCCTTTCCGCCCAGGAGGTCCCGCTGGCTCTTGTCGCCCTCGCGGAAAAGGTAGACGCGTTTGTGACTTGAGAGGGTCTCGCTCGGGCGGACCGCCGACGTGTCGACTGCCATATCGCGCCGAGTTTACCTTTCGGCCCCGCCTCGATTCCCATCTCTCGCGCATTGGCGGCGGTAAGGATAGGGGAACGCCGAGAGGGGCAGGTACCGGTACCTGCCCCTCTCGTGTGAGTCTCTTCCGCTAGGGCTGGGGGTTGGCGTTGGCCGAGCGCATCACCGTGTCGTCACAATCGTATCGGATGAACATCACCTCGCCGTCGGTCCAAACGTCCACTGAGTCGTACCACTGCGGATCGGAGATGTGGTAGATGCCCTTCACGTCTGGCGCGTGGCCGAACTCGATGACTCCTTGCCACAGCCTGCGGCCACTGGGCAACGTCGTCGGCACAAGGTGCCCCGCGACAATCGTCTGTGCCGCCGCGGGAATGCGTACTTTCGAGAGCACGACCTTGCTCAAGGCGTCTCGAGCACCGGTCTCATCCTCTAAGCCATCTTCAAACGACACATGCGTGAGGAGGCCAGTACTGAAGGTGAAGTCGTAAAGCAAATCACCGTTCGTGAGAACCGTACGTACCATCGGTCTTTGCCCATCGCTCAGAAGGGCTGAAGGGCTGGAAGCAGCGACTAGTCCAGACTGCAACTGACGGGTTGCGCGCTCACGAGAGTCCGCCAAGCTCTTCGACACTTCTTTGTGTCGGCTCAGGAAGGCCGCTTCCTTCAAAGCGACGTTCGTAGACGTTGCAGGGCGGCCAAGCAGGGCTTCTGCGAGACGCACGTCGACATCGCCCCCCTTGCGAAGCCAGGCGAGTGTCTCTGGCGCGACCCGGACGGGGGTGGAGACGTTCTGGCCCAGCAAGGCGAGGGCGAGGAGGCTGGTGAGAGTGGTCATGATGTTGGCTTGGATACCTCGTTCGGATCGGCGAGCTTCTCGAAGCCCGCATAGTGGACGCCGTCGCTCAGCAGACTGCCAGGCTGCTTGTCCTCCTGCGTGAAGACCCAGTACTGCCGGAAAGGGAGGGCGGCGAAAAGGGCGGCGGCGGTGTCCGCCTTGACGCCGGGCCATACCGCGTAGTGGCGACCAGCGACGACGCAGAGGGCCTCGAAGCTGTTCCATCCGTGTACGATGGGCTGACCCGCCCGCTCCTGGGGGAAGTCCATCATGAGGTAGGCGCGGCGCACTCTGCCCGTGGCCGGGTCAACGAGGTCGTCC
>CAXTOO010000077.1:3493-6743 GCA_964245875.1 uncultured Fimbriimonas sp.
CCAGGGGGGCCAACGCAAACTTCACCGGGCCAATGACCTCCGACGCGATCCCCAGGATGCCGAGGGCGCGATGCATCAGCCTCGCCTCCTCGTCGCACTCGCCGCTGCAGGTGCCGTCGAGGATCTTCCAGTCGTTGTCGTCGATCGGAACGATCGGGCGCTTCGACGCCAGATAGTTGGTCTCGTTCGCCTGCTTCGCGACGACCGTCCAGACCTTGTCGGCGGCATCGAGGAGCGTCGTTGTCCCCTTCGCGGCGTTGCATGCGTATTCAACACGCTTGAGCGTCGCCGTGTTCTTCGTCGGCGCGTAGAGCGAAGCGAGCGGGGCCGCCCAGCCGACGTACATCTTAGTGTGGACCGTCGGCTGCCACACGGAGGCCGCGCCGCCGGTGTCCCCGTTGGCGGTCCAGCTGGACATGTAGTCGGCGATCACGTCCACCTTCGCGGGGATGACCGCATCCGTCTAGACGAAATGGTCCATCTCGTCGTAGGTGGCTTGAAGATCAGGGATCGTGATCTGGTTGTTGCCGAGAAAGCCGCGGGCGGTGTACGTCAGGTCGTGGCGGTTGTAGAAGTACAGGCCGACGTTAAGCCGGACTTTCGCGCCCCCGAACACCGCGATCGGGGAGGCCACCGTGGTGCCGAGGGTCGTCGCATCGCCCGACGCGAAGCCGTTCGGGAAATAGGTCTTTCCGGCGTCCGAGCCGAAATCGGTGTTCCAGTCGGTCAACCACGTGTTCGTTGGCACCCCGTTCTGCGAGACGGGCTGGATGCGGTACACGTACCAGCTCGGCGTCTGCCCAGGCGCGATCGCGGTCAGCGACACAGCTAAGGTGAGCATCGCGTAGGTCTTCTGAGAGTTCTTCATGTTCCTCCATCTGTAGAGAGGGGTCAGCCCTAAGGTTTGATACAGTTCCTTTCGTTTCGGATCAAATCTTAACATTTCAAGCGATTGGAGCGTGGGGGCTTTTGAGCCCAGTTGTTTGAAGTGCCGATCCCAATCCTGGAAAGCGCGTAGATCCGTCGTGCGCGACGCCCTTCCCGAACCCCTCGCCGCCCGCTTCCGCAGGGTGCCTCTCCTGCGCCGCCTGTTCGAGACGAAGGAGGGCGACATCGTGGTGGGCCAGTTCCCCAACGCGCCCATCATCGCCGCCGTGCTCCTCACCGGCGTCGGCTTCCTTTTGACCGGCACGCTGGGAGTCCTGCTCGGCGTGGCAGGGCGGGTCGCGTTCGCCGTGTGGGCCGTCATGGAGCTCGGCTGGGGCGTGAACCCCTTCCGCCGCATCCTCGGCGGGCTGGTGCTGCTCGGCACGCTGGCGAGCTTCGCGTTGCGGCACTCGTAGAGCGTCCGCCTCCATTGGTCGGGCGGGCGAATCCCGCTGAGCGGGACGCGGGCACGAACCATCCCGCGGTTACGGGTGGGGCGACGGGCCAAGGCTGGCGCACCGCTAAGTCGCCATGGTACGGCCTTGCGCCACGCCGAGGGGCCGCGGATGCCGGGGCGGCCTTGGGTGTCCTCAAGAGGCGTGGGGGCGTTGGGCACCCGCTTGCAAGCCGGCTTTCTCGTCGACGATTCGCCCAAACGCATCCACGACCCGAGGATCGAACTGCGTCCCGGACATTCTCCTGATCTCCACCACCGATGCCGAGATCGACCACGCCTGCTTGTAGGGGCGCGCGTGGGTCAGTGCGTCGAAGACGTCCGCGACGGCGGCGATCCGCGCGGAGAGCGGGATGTCTTCTCCGGCCAGGCGGTCCGGGTACCCCGTGCCGTCCCAGCGCTCGTGGTGGTGCCGCGCGATCTCCTCGGCCATGACCAACACGGGAAAGCGGCTTCCGCCGAGGATCCTCGACCCGGCGGCGGCATGTTCGCGCATGACGATCCGCTCGTCGTCCGTCAGCTTTCCCTCCTTGAGCAGAATCCGGTCGGGAACCGAGATCTTTCCCACATCGTGGAGGCGCACCGCTCGGCTCAGGATGTCGACCGTGGAGGCGGCGATCCCCATGGCCTTCGCGATCCGGGCCGTCACCTTCGCGACCCGCTGGACGTGGCCGCCGGTGGCGTCGTCCCGCATCTCCGTCGCGGTGGAGAGACGGTCGATGATTTCTCCCTGGGCGGCTTCGAGCGCCCACGTCCTCTCCTCCACCCTCTTCTCCAGCAGCGCGTTGCTCTCCGTGACCTCGAGATGCAGGCTGCGGCTCGTCAGGTGGTTGCCAAGGCGCAGAACGACCTCCAGCGCGTCGAGGGGCTTGGTGAGAAAGTCGGAGGCCCCGGCTTGCAGGACCCGGTACTTCGTCTCCTTCGACGCGTCCGCCGTGAGAACGAGGATCGGCATCGCCAGACGGTCCGGAAAACGCTCGGCGAGTTGGCCGAGGAGGGTGATGCCGTCGAGGTGAGGCATGATCAGATCCAGCAGCACCGCGTCCGGCCGCCAGCGCGCGCACATCTCCAAGGCGAGGCGGGGATCGGTCGTCGTGTATCGCTTCGTGCATCCGGCGTGCACCAGCATCGTTTCCAGAAGCCGCACGTTCGAGGGCTCATCGTCGACGATCATGATCGGACCCGTGATCTTCCTGATCTCGAGATCGGCGGTCATCGCGGCTCCTTGATCGCATCGTCGAGCGCCTCCAAGAACGTCGAAACCTTCAGCGGCTTGGTGAGGAGCCGGTCGGCGCCCGACGCCACGACGCGGGCGGCGAGGTCGGGCGTCGCGTCGGCGGTGAGGACGATGATCGGAAGCGCGCGGTACTCGGAACTCGTCCGAACCCAGTGGATGATCGTCTCGCCCGAGCCGTCGGGCAGGTTGAGGTCCAGAAGGAGGACGTTCGGCGGTTGGTTCGCGAGACGCTCCAAGCCGCTGGCGAGGCTGTGCGCGGTGGTCAGGTGGACTTCCGGCCGCTTGCCGAGGATGCGCTTCACGAGGAGGATGTTCGACTCGCTGTCCTCGACGTAGAGCACCTCGGGCTTCGAGAGGGCAGATGGCGCGGCTTCTTCCACGAGTGGGGGCGGGGCGTCGACGGTGTCCACCACCACCGGAAGGCGCACGGAGAAGGTCGAGCCCTCGCCCAACACGCTGCTCACGTCGAGACTGCCGCCCATCAGCTCCGTGAGGCCGCGGGAGATCGCCAGCCCGAGTCCGCTCCCTTCGATGCCCGTGCCCTCTGCCCCGAGCCGGTCGAAGGGCACGAACAGCCGCGCGATGTTCTCCGGCGCGATCCCGGGGCCCGTGTCGGCGACGGCGATGCGCAG
>CAXTOO010000077.1:6753-15032 GCA_964245875.1 uncultured Fimbriimonas sp.
TCCGCCCCGAGCCGGTCGAAGGGCGTGAAGAGCCGGTCGATCTTGTCGGCGGGGATCCCTGGCCCCTCGTCCACCACGTGAAGGGCGGCGGCGCCGTCTTCTTCGGTCACCTTCACGACGACGCTGCCGCCCTGCCGGTTGTACTTGACCGCGTTCGTCATCAGATTGATGACGACCTGCCGAAGGCGGTGCCGATCGGCAAGCACGATCGCCTTGTCGCCCACAGGGAGCGCCTTGATGCGGATGCCCTCCGCCTGGAAAAGAGGACGAAGGAGGTCGATCGTCTCCGAGAGGATGTCGTCGAGCCGCAAGGGCTCGATCACAAGGGGCACCGAACCCGAATCGACCGACGAAAGGTCGAGCATCGCATCGATCAGGCTCAGCAGGTGCTCGCCCGCCTTTTGAATCTGGGCGATGTCCTCCATCGCCTCCTCCGACAGAGGCTCCATCTCCAGCATCTGGCCGAATCCGAGGATGGCGTTCATGGGGGTGCGCAGCTCGTGGCTCGTCCGGGAAAGGAAGTCGCCCTTCGCCCGGTTCGCCCGCTCGGCCTCCTCTTTCGCCACGATCAAAGCGGCTTCGCGCTCCTTTGACTTGCTGACGTCGACGATCAGGCCCTCGATGATGAGGCTTCCGTCCTCACGTCGCTCGCATCGCCCCTCGCCGCGAACCCACTTCGTCCGCCCTCCATCGAGCACCAATCGACCGGTCCAACTCCACGGCGACCCATCGATCCAAGTCCGTTGGATGGAGTCCTTCATCTCCTGAAGGTCGTCGCGATGCACCCGGCTCGTGAGAGGCTGGCCTTCGGCGTAGATCGCCTCGGGGGAGAGTCCGAGCAGCTGGTTGCTGCCTGGGCTGGCGTAGAGGTACTGCATCTCCGTGTCTGAGGTCTGCCGCACGCGGAACACCAGGCCCCGGATGGCATCGGCGAGTCGATGGTAGTTCGTCTCCGCGTCTTGGTTGAACCGAGCGTCCTCGTCCATCCTCCACCTTCGAAGCTCGAGCTGATCGACGGCGAAGGTCGCGAAGTCCCGGAGCGCGGTTCGCATCTCGACGGTGATGTCTCGCGGCTCGGTGTCGATGACGCACAGCGCCCCGACGTTGTGGCCGGACGGACTCCGGAGCGGACACCCCGCATAGAACCGAATGTAGGGTGGACCGACGACCAGAGGGTTGTCCCAAAAACGAGGGTCGAGCGTGGCGTCCGGCACGATGAGGATGCCGTCGCTGAGGATCGTGTGCGCGCAGAACGCGATCTCCCGGGACGTCTCGCGCGTGTCGAGGGGGCCAAAGCAGGACTTCAGCCACTGGGTGTCCTCGCCCACCAAGGTGACGAAGGCGAGCGGCGCACCCAAGGTTCTCGCGGCGAGGGCGGTGATCCGATCGAAGCCGGGCTCGGGGCCGGTCTGGAACGCCTGGTAGAGCCGCAAGGCATGAAGGCGGCCCGCCTCATCCTCGGGATGCGGAGCGATCAGCATCGTGCCGCCCTCGGGAAGACGTCGGCCGGAACGTCCGGACACTCGCCGCGGAACCGGTCCGCAAGGCCTCGACGGACGGCGTCGGGGAAGAAGGGGAAACCGGACGCGTGGGGCGTGGATTGTTTCAAGATTCCTCCTCCTCGCTAGGCCGCTCGAGAGGCGAGAAAGGCGGGAACGCTCGTCTCGTTGACGATCGCCGGAGAGGGGGAGACCTTGATGACGAAGAACTCGCCATCGGGATCGGTCGACCGACCCAACTCCTCGAACGTCGCACGCATCAGGTGGTAGCCGGCTTCATCGGGCATCGACATCTCGAACGCCTGGTCGCCGTGGGTCTCGAGAAGAGCTTTTGCCACGCTGGTGGCTTCTGATTGGTTCATGGGTTTGCCTGGGTTCCGCATAGAGCGAAACTCGGTGAGCCGCGAGATGGAGATCGTAGCCCGCGAACGGTACGGGCGGCGGTTCAGGTCGGCAAAGGGGCAGTGGGACAGGAAGTCGCCTAGGCCCTCGTGAGGCATTGACGGCTCAACGGTTTAATCCGAATCTCCGTTCTAAATGAGCGTTTTATGGCTCAAAGTTCAGTATAACACAAAATCGAGAAATGGTGACACCTTTCTCATTAGTGACCCTTCTCCGCCGTACCCAGGAGCGGGGCACTGGGGGCGCGGGAAAAGCCCTCCTCAGGGCCACCCGGCCACAAACGTCCGGCCCGCGCGGTGGCACGGGAACATCAAGCGGGCATCCCTCGTAATCCGACAGGTGACGACCCTGGAGCCGGTGCGACCGGCGAGCGATGCCGACCCGGTCCCGTCGATGCCCTGGATCGAGACGCGTTCCGGGCTGCCCTACTTCGTCACCGAGCGCGGCGAGGCGTGGACGCCCATCGGCCAGAACGACGCGGTCTCCTGGCCCGAGTTGAACGGGCTTTTCCGGCGCCGGGACCTCGCGGGCGTGGAGCGGCACCTGCGCTGGCTGAAGGCGAGCGGCGTGACGGTGCTCCGGCTGATGCTGGAGTACGCGCAGGGCGAGCACCGGTACTTCGAGCGGCCCGTCGGGACGTTCGTGCCGAACATGGTGCGGCTGTGGGACGACCTCTTCGCGCTGTGCGAAAGGGTCGGGCTCTACGTGCTGCTCACGCCCTACGACACGTTCTTCATGTACGCGCGCTGGGCGCACCACCCCTACAACCGGAAGAACGGCGGGCCGTGCGCCGCGCGGAAGCGGTGGCTCACCTGTCCCCGGACACGCGAGGCGATCCGCGGGCGGCTGCGCTTCGCGAGCGAGCGCTGGGGCGGGAGCCCGGCGCTCTTCGCGTGGGACCTCTGGAACGAGATGCACCCGGCGCACGCCGAGAACGACCCCGCGAACTTCGGGCCGTTCATCGACGACATCGGGCCGTGGCTGCGGGCGTTCGAGCGGGAGCGGCACGGGCGGGCGCACCTCCAGACGGTGTCCATCTTCGGCCCGGAGCTCGTGCGGCACCCCGCCGCGGCGGAGCCGATCTTCCGGCACCCGGCGCTGGACTTCGCGAACACGCACGTGTACGAGTTCCCCGCGATCGACCGGCCCAAGGACACCGTCGCGCCCGCCTTGGCGATGGGGCGGCTGATCGGCGAGGCGGTGCGGGAGGCGACGGACGGGCGGCCGGCGTTCGACTCGGAGCACGGCCCGATCCACCTCTTCAAGGACAAGAAGCACACGCTGGCCGAGGCGTTCGACGACGAGTACTTCCGGCACATGGCGTGGGCGCACCTCGCGAGCGGCGGCGCGGGGGGCGGCATGCGCTGGCCCAACCGGCACCCGCACACGCTGACCGTCGGAATGCGGGAGGCGCAGCGGGCGATGGCGGCGTTCCTGCCCTGGGTGGATTGGTCGGGCTTTCGGCGCCGGAACCTGTCGTCGGAGATCGAGGTGTCCGCGCCTGGCGTGGCGGCGTTCGGCTGCGGCGACGCGACGCAGGCGGTGGTGTGGCTCCTGCGGACGGACGCGCTCGGGAGGGACGGAACGCTCGCGCCCGCCGGGGCGATCGAGGCGGAGGTCACGGTGCCGGGTCTCAGAGCGGGTCGCTATCGGATGCTTCGTTTCGACACGGCGGCGGGAAGGGTGGTCTCGGAAGTCGAGGCGAACGTCCGCGAGGGTGAACCCTTGCGTCTCGCCGTGCCGGACTTCCATGCCGACGCCGCGTTCGCGATCCGGCGAGGGCAACGTCGTTCGGTCCCTGCCTCCGGAGGGGATGGGGATTCTCGGCGCGGTACGCTCTAGGCCATGCAGAGGGAGGGGAAAGCCGCTTGATCGTCGTCAACGACTTCTCGCCGTTCGTCTTCCACGTGAAGCTGGGTGGCCACGACATCGGCCTGCGATGGTACGGCCTCGCCTACGTCGCGGGCTTCGTGTTCGCCTCGCTCGCGTTTCGCAAGGCTCTTCGGGAGGGACGCCTGCCCGGCGCGACGGAGAAGACGCTCGATCGGCTGATGACTGCGGTCATCGTCGGCGTGCTCGCCGGGGGTCGCTTGGGCTACGTCGTCCAGAACCTCGGCCAGTGGGCGAGGGACCCGTTCTTCCCGCTCAAGGTGTACGAGGGGGGCATGGCCTTCTTCGGCGGCCTGCTCGGCGTGATCCTCGGCTTGATCTGGGTCGGGCGGAAGGAGAAGGTCGCCTTCTGGGCGCTCGCCGACGTCGCGACGTTGCCCGCGATGCTCGGCCTCGCCTTCGGGCGCATCGCGAACTTCGTGAACGCCGAGCTCTGGGGACGGCCCACCGGCGCGAACTGGGGGGTCGTCTACCCGCGCGTCGACCGTCTACCGCGCCATCCGTCCGAGCTGTACGAGTGCGCGTCGCACTTCCTCGCCTTCGGCATCCTCCTGTTCCTCTCGCGACAGAGCGCGTGGGCCCAGGCTCGCGCGGGGCGGCTGTCCGCGCTGTTCCTGATCCTCTACGGCCTCTTCCGCTTTCTCACCGACTTCTACCGCGACGAGCCGCTCGTCGGTCCACTGAACACGGGCCAGTACGCGAGCCTCGTGGTCATGGCGGTCGGCCTTGTGCTCATGGCGGCCCTGCGCCTTCCGCGCAATGTTGCCGTCGAGACCGTCGAGGCGTAACAAACCGGGCCTCTTCGGTGTCTATAAGGTTAAGCCTCCCCCCGTACGCCGCGCTCCGTCGTGGCGATTTGACCTTGGGGACGCGCAGAAGAGGAAGCCCTACGCTCCGACCCACTGGGCGAACACGCGCACACCGACGTGCGTCGCCGGAGGGCCAAGCGCCTTGTCGGCGTAGGGACGAGTGATCTATGAACAAGAAAGTTGTCGAAGTGATCGTTGAAGAAGTCGATGCCATCCTGAGCTCGCCCATCACCGCCAAGGGCCTTGACGAGGCGATGCTGATCGGAGCGGAGACTCGCGAAGAGGTCAAGAAGCTGCTCCAGAACTATCTCAGCGAGGCTCCCGAGCCGACCTCGCTCGTCCACCAGACGCGTCGGCGGTAAGCCACTTTGGGAATGCGTGAGCTTGCTCCCGCGTCCTTCGAGGCGCTAGCGCCTGTGGCGTCTCTCGATCAGTCTGCGCGAGCAAGCTCGCTGACCGAAGCGGGAGCAAGCTCCCGCACTCCCATAACGATTAAGGCGTCACGTAGAAGAACGCGATCGCAAGGATCGAGTACACCCCGAGGAGCAGCACGCCCTCGAACCAGTTCGTCTCGCCGTCTCGCGCGATGGCGTTCACGCAGAACGCCGCCGCCGCGACCGCCACCAGCTCCAGCGGAGAGCGGAACACGAGGGTCATCGGATGGCCCATCGCGTAGGACGCGAGCACGAGGATCGGCGCGACGAGCAGGCCCACCTGGATCGTCGAGCCGAGCGTGATGCCCATCACGAGGTCCATCCGGTCCTTGCGCGCGAAGTAGACCGCCGAGAGGTACTCCGCCGCGTTGCCCACCACCGCGAGGAGCGTGATGCCGAGGAAGAACTTCGAGAGCCCGAAGCTCGTTGAGGCCTTTTCCAGGTTGCCCGACACGATCTCCGCCTCGATCGCGACCATCACCGTCGCGCCGACGAGGGTGAGCAGCGACCGCTTGAGCGGCGTCTTCGGCTCGCAGTCCTCCGGGGCGTCGCTGTCGGCGTCCGCGAACGCGTCGCGGTGGGTCACGAGGGTGAAGACGAGGTTCGCGAGGTAGATCAGGATGAGGATGGCGGCCACGCCGAGGCTCATCTTCTCGTCCAGCTTCGACGGGTCGGGCACCCCCTTCAGGCCGCGTTCGGTGTAGTCGAACATCGCGGGGATCATCAGGGCGAACACCACCAGGATGAGCAGGCTGGAGAGGGTGCCCACCTTGTCGCGGTCGAACTTCTGCCTTGCGGTCTTGAAGCCGCCGAAGGTCGCGCCGAGCCCGAGGCCGAGGAGGCTGTTCCCGATGAGCGAGCCGGTGATCTGGGCCTTCGCCACGTCCGGGTTGCCGGCGCGCAGGACGAAGAGGGCAAGGATCAGCTCCGCCGCGTTGCCGAAGCTCACGTTGAGCAGTCCGCCAATGGTGGTGCCGACGTGCGACGCCACGCCCTCGGTGGCGTCCTTCACCATGCTCGCGAGCGGGACGATCGCGAGCACCGCCACCACGAACGTGAGCGTCGGCGGCGCGTGGAAGAGGTACTCCATCGCGAGCGAGATCGGCACGAGCGCGAGGAGCCAACGCATCACTACGCGACAAGGTACCGCATCGCCGCCGAGACTTGGTCCGCTCTAAGGATCGTGGCGCCTCCTTCCAGGAGGCGTCTCCGGCCCCTCGTTGCCCCGGCTTCCAGCCGGGGAGCTACCGCCGCCTGCGCCGCACGGTCGCGACCAACCCCAGCCCGATCGCCGCCCACGCCGCGGGTTCCGGAACCGCCTGGAGGCGGTAGGCGCTGCCGCCGAAGTAGGTCACGACGATCTCGCCGTTCGCGTCGGGGTCGATGCTCGTGATGTTGCCGCTCACGCCGAGGCTGGCGGTGTACTCCTGGAGACTCCCGGTGGGGTTTGCCGGATTGATCGACCAAAGCCGGCCGGTGACGTAGTCGGCGAAGAAATAGCGCCCGACGTAGGCCGCGCCGAGGGCGGAGCCACGGTACACGAAGCCGCCGGTGATGCTCTGGCCTTGGGCATGGTCGTACTCGAAGATCGGGTCCGTGAGGTTCGACGGCAGGGTGTCGTTGTTCGCGGTGTTGTCGTGCAGCCCCTCGCGGACTCGCCAGCCGTAGTTCCGGCCACCGGGGTTGCCGATCGCCTGGTCGATCTCCTCGTAGTGGTCCTGCCCCACGTCGGCGATGTAGAGATCCGAGCCGTCGAAGCTGTACTTGAACGGGTTGCGGAGGCCGTACGACCAGATCTCGCCGCGTCCGCCGCCTGCGGCGAAGGGGTTCGTGGAGGGGATGGCGTAGCCCGCGCCCGAGCCGCTCACGTCGAGCCGGAGAATCTTGCCGAGCAGGACGTTGAGGTTCTGGGCATTGTTACTCGGGTCGTTCCCGCTTCCGCCATCGCCGATGCCGATGTAGAGGTCTCCGTCGGGTCCGAACTTGATGTTGCCGCCGTAGTGGTTGTTGAAGTCGGCGTGGGGCAGGTCGATGATCGTCTGCGAGGTCGCGAGATTGAAGTTCGTGGTGCGCACGACGCGGAGCGCCTTGGTGGCGTTGTCCACGTAGCTCAGGTAGACCTTGCCGCTGGTCGCGTAGTCCGGCGCGAACGCCATGCCGAGCAGCCCGCGCTCGCCATCGGTGGCGATGAGGCTCGAGACGTCGGCGGCGGTGCCGGTCACCACACCGTTGCGCACCGTCACGATCCGGCCGGTCTTCTGGGTGACGTAGGCGAGGCCAGGGTCGGTGGGGCTGGCGAACAGTCCGTCGGGCTGGCTCAGGCCGGTGGCGAAGGGCGTGGCCGCGAGCTGGGCCTGGGCAAGGGGGGCGAACGCGGCGAGCGCGAAGGGTACGGTGCGGAAGAATCGTTTCATGGCAACCTCGTTGTGCTTCGGAACCGGAATCCTAGTCCTGTCTACGAGGACGGTTCTTCAAAAGCGGCAAGGTTCGCCAAGCGCCGCCGTATCGTATAGTGAATCTATGGCTCAGACGCTCATCGCCCCCGTGGCCATGCCCGTCGCACCCTCCGTCGTCACTCCCCGCCGCTGGACGGTCGAGGAGTTCGACCGCATCCCCGACGGATTCTTTCCCGAGGGTGAGCACCTAGAGCTGATCGGCGGCCAGATCACCACGAAGACGCCCCAAGGACTCCCTCACCTCACCGCCCTAAGAGCCGTCTTCGCCGCGCTGCTGAAGCTCTACGGGGAAGGGTTCACCGTCTCGATGCAGATTCCGGTAAAGCTCGATGAAGGCACCAAGCCTCAGCCTGACCTCTCCGTGTTGCGTGGCGGGTTCGAACACTACGACATGCGCTATCCCGTTCCGGCTACCGAGATCGCGCTCTTGGTGGAGATCAGCGAGACGAGCCTCGCGTACGACCTCGGCCCCAAGCTCTCCCTCTACGCGGCCAGCGGCGTCCCCGAGTACTGGATCTTGGACCTCGCGAGCCGCGCGCTTCAGGTCTGCCGCCAGCCTGACGGCGACGTCTACCAGGACACGGCGGTCTTTCGCGAAGGCGAGACGGTGATCGTTAACGGCGGGACGATTGAGGTCGCGGCCCTTCTTCCCCGCGCCTGAAGCCGAACCCGCGAACGTTGGTTGACAAAAACGACGTTCGCGGCGAACGGAGTGGAGCCCACGGTGTCTCCGTGCCTCCTCTGTGTCTCTTTGGTTCCATCCTAAGACTCGTCAACCACCCTTTCGCA
>CAXTOO010000078.1:0-14772 GCA_964245875.1 uncultured Fimbriimonas sp.
TTTGGGCATGAGAGCCATCGAGAGGTTGATCACCTTGGAAGATGACACGTGGCCTACAACCGTCGCCCCGGTCAGTTCCTTGGGAACGGTAGTGGCGATGGGCGCGAGCGATTCGGAGTGGGCGAGCGCGGCGGCGGCGAGCGCAAAGGCGGAGAAGGTCAGCCCAAGCGTGGGGCCGTTCGGTCGATGAGATGAGGGGGAGAAGAGCATCTTTCGGTTCACGCGAAGGATCCTTGCGCGGACGGCGATCCGGGCGCAACTTGTCTATCGAGACGAGCGTACCCATGCGGGCCGTTCTTCACGGTGGAATATAGCGCAATTCCGGCCCGATCGTCCACTTTATTCAGGGGATCGGGCGGGAGTTGCGAAACGCGAGGGAAGGGCTTTGTGTTCGCCGGTCTACGCGTGGAACGCTCCGCGCGTAGAATGGAGGCGGGATGGCGCGGGCGACGCACTACGAGACCCTGGGGCTGCGACCGACGGCCACGGAAGCGGAGGTGAAGGCGGCCTACCGGCGAATCGCCCTGCGTCACCACCCGGACCGCAGTCCCGACCCGAAGTCGACCCGCCTCTTCATGGAGGCGACCGAGGCGTACGAGGTGCTGGGCGATCCCCAGGCGAAGCGGTCGTACGACGAGGGACTCCAGAGCGAGGCGCGCCGCGCCGCGGAGCGCGAGACGGAGGCGCGGAGGGCGAAGGAGGCGGAGTCGCGCAGCCGCGCCGCGCGCGCCGCCTCGACCGCGCCGCGTCCCACCGCACCAACCGCAGGCAGACCGGCTCCGGGCACGCCCCTGCCGACGCAGCTCGCCCGGCTCTCGATGCTGTTCTCGCGGGGCCTCTACGCCGAGGCCGAAAAGCTTGCGGACGAGATCGTGGTCCGCGACCCTCGCCAGCCCCTGCCCTACGCGGTGAAGGGCGACCTCGCCCGGCAGCGCGGACGGCTGGACGAGGCGGCCCGGCAGTACTCCCTGGCGATCCAGATGGATCCCCGCAACCCGACCTACCTCAAGCGGTACGAGGAGGTTTTGGAGCGGGCGCAGATGCGGCCCGACGCGCGGGGCAGCGTGCGGCTCGACCCCGCCGACCGCCAGGGGCTGTCGCTCCTCGCGCTGGGCTTCGTGGCGCTGGTCTGCGCGGTGTTCCTGCTCGTGTCGCCCGAGCAGGCGTCGCTCTTCGGGATCTGGACGGTGGGACTCGTCGCGATGCTGTTCCTCGGCGGCGTGGCGGCGGGCGCGTGCCTCTCGACGGGCAATATGCTGGACAGGCTCGACGCCCACTCGGCGGGGCGGGTAGGGCCGACGGTCGCGCTGGGACTCGTGGCCCTGGCGAGCTTCCCGGCGGCGGCGCTGCTGTACGGCGTGCTGGGGCTGGCCCAGCGGGCCTTCAGCCTGACGACGACGCGGCTCATGGGGGCGGTGGCGACGCTCGTCGTGGTGTTCGCGCTGGCGTCCTGGTTCGGGACGGCGCGGGTGCCGATGGTCTCGACCCTTCTCTGGGGCGGCAACCTCGCCTACCTGGGCGCGCTGTGCGGCTGGGCGGTGGCGGACGGGCTGCGGCGCTAGTTGCCCCGTATAATTTCACTATGGAACTGCGACAGCGCGTGACCGTTGGGGTCGGGGGTCGGGTCGAAGTGACGATTCCGGAGGCGACGGCCGGCGAGGTCATCGACCTTACCCTGTCTTTCGAGCGACGAGACGCCGCCCGTAGGAAGGCAGGCTCGCTGCGGGGCAAGGTCCATGTAGGACCGGAGTTCGACGAGCCGATTCCAGGCATGGAAGCCTACGAGTGACTTCGTTCCTTCTCGACAGCCACACGTACCTGTGGTTCGTCAACGACGATCCCCGGCTCCCCGCTGACGTCAAACGCCTTCTTGAGAGTGAAGGTGTAAGTCTCTTCCTCAGTGCCGCCAGCGCTTTCGAGATCGCGATCAAGCACGGGCTGGGCAAGCTGCCGCTCGACGTTCCGCTGAAAACGCTTTTGGGTGAAACGCTGTCCGCAAACGACATCACCCTGCTGGCGATCGAGCCGCGGCACCTCATCACCCTTTCGCTTCTAGTCTTTCCTTCGAACGGCCATCGGGACCCATTCGACCGGCTGTTGGTCGCTCAGGCGAGAACCGACTCGCTTCGTCTTGTGAGTGGGGACGTGGCGCTGGACGCCTATGGAATAGATCGGGTCTGGTCACCTGCCTCTGCCATACTCTAGGCCATGAAGGTCAGCATCATCGGCGGCGGCGGAAGGGTCGGCTCGGACGCGGCGTACGCCCTGCAACTCGGCGGGATCGTCCGCGAGATCGCGCTCGTGGACTACAACGGGGACATGGCCGCCGGCGAGGCGCTGGACCTGCGCCACGGCGCGTCGCTCACCGCCAACCAGCGGTTCACCTCGTCCAAGGAGTACGGCATCGTCGAGGGCTCCGACTGCGTCGTGATCACCGCGGGCCTTCGCCGCAAGCCCGATGAGACGCGCCTGGAGCTCGTCAACCGCAACGTCTCCCTGTTCAAGGGCATCCTCGACAGCGTGAAGGGCGTGAAGCTCGCCGACGGCGCGACCATCCTCGTGGTCTCGAACCCCGTGGACATCCTCACCCACCTCGCCGCGCAGGCCGAGATCGTGCCGCAGGCGCAGGTTCTGGGTCTCGGCACGGTGCTCGACACCTGCCGCTTCCGCTCGCTCCTCGCCGACGAGTTCGCGGTCAACGCGACGGATGTGAAGGCGCTCGTGCTGGGCGAGCACGGCGACTCGATGGTGCCGATCCTCTCGTCCGCGACCGTCGGCGGGGTGCCGCTCTCGTCGATCTCGGGCTACTCCGAGGAGAAGGTCCGGGGCGTGTTCGACTTCACGAAGAAGTCGGGCGCGGAGGTGATCCGCCTGAAGGGCGGCGCGGGCCGCGCGGTGGGCGTGTCGATCAAGGAGGTCGTGGAGGCGATCGCCCTCGACTCGGAGGCGGTGCTCCCGGTGTCGTCTTGGCAGAAGGGCACTCTGGGCATCTCGGACATCTCGCTCTCGCTCCCGACGCGGGTCGGCAGGGGGGGCGTGGTGCAGGTGCTGGAGCCCGCGGTCAGCCTGGA
Organism: uncultured Fimbriimonas sp.; assembly: GCA_964245875.1. GTDB lineage: Bacteria > Armatimonadota > Fimbriimonadia > Fimbriimonadales > Fimbriimonadaceae > Fimbriimonas. The sequence continues at coordinate 3,072 of CAXTOO010000078.1, forward strand.
GGAGCGCGAGGGGCTGCACAAGTCGGCGGAGTCTCTCAAGTCGGTCCTGAGCCAGATTTCGTAGGGGACAGGGGACAGGGGACAGGGGACAGGGGACGCGATTTATCGCAGTCGAAAACGCGTAGGATGCCTGCAATCGTAGGGTCGCATAGTATCAAAACGACCCAGTTCCAGGTTCGAAAGCTTTTGTGGGGGCGTAAGGAGAAATTTTGTCCAGATTGGAAAATCTCCGGTGCAGGTGGGGGATGAAGGACGCGATGGTCACGTTTCCTCCACCGTGCGGGGGCGAAAAAGTCAACCTTCGGCATCCGGGTGCTTTGCGATCCCTGCGTCTCGAGCGCCCTTGCAAGCCTCGACCGACGGGGTGGCGGATCGCTTCGCGGCGCAGGCACGAACCATCCTGCGGCTACGGGTCTTCCGTGGGACAAGGCGCTAGTTGCCGAACAGGTTTTCGAAGGTGGGGCTGGCCTGCGGCTTCTCGACGAGGGAGCCGTCCATGTTCACGCGCAGGATCGCGCCGGGCCAAGGGTCGGCGAGGAGTCCGCGACGCGGGTCGAGGCTCGTGGCGCGCCGGTCGCCCGCCCGCTTCCAGTGGTAGCGGTAGCTCCACGAGACGCGGGTCGGGAACCGAAGCCGCATCTCGGGGACGAAGGGGTCGAGCGGGAAGTCTGTGCCGTCAGACCGCCCGCTGTCGGCGACCGACTGGAGGTCTTCCGGATCGACGTCCCGGCGGACGAGTCCCAGGTTGCCCGGCGGAAGGCCCTCGTGGTCGCTCTCGTAGAGCGAGATCGCGACGTAGGTCTGGCGCAGGCGATCGGCGTCGAGCGTCCGGTCGCGCCCTCCGTTCAGACGAAGGGCGAGGGGAACGAAGATCGCCAAGAAGAGGACGAGGACTCCGAGGGAGAGGAGCAGGCCGCGGGCGTTCACGGGATAAGCCTCGCCAAACCCCCCTCTCCCCTCACCCCCAACCCCTCTCCACCTGAGGGAAGAGGGGGGCAAGTCGGCAACATCTAGACCGCGCCTTCCGTGTAGTAGAGCAGGCGGTGGCAGGTCTCGCAGTGCATGACCTTGTCGTCCTTGAGGCCCTGGATCGTGCGCTCGGGCAGGTGGGTGCCGCAGCCGGTGCAGGTCGCGTCCTTGATGTTCACCTCGACCATTCCGATCCCGCCATGCTTCTGGCGGATGGAGTCGTAGCGGGCGAGGGTCGAGGGCGGAACGATCTTCGCAACCTCGGGCCGCTGCGCGGCGAGCTCCTTGTAGCGGGCCTCCAGGGCGGCGCGCTCGGCCTTCGCCTCCGTTTGCCGTGCGGCGAGCATCTTCCGGCGCTGGTCCAGGGCACGGCCCCATTTCTTCGCCGTCTCCTCGGCGGGCGGGATCAGCTCCATGAGCGCCATGAGCCGGTCGTCGTTCTCGTCGCGGTGGCGCTTCTGGGCGGCGATCTCCTTGTTCAGGTTCTCGATCTCGCGGTTGGAGGACTTACCGCTGTACAGGTCGGCGTCGATCCGCTTGAGCTTCTCGGCGATGCCCGCGTTGGCGAGCTCCAGGTCCTTCGACTCCGCGGCCAGCGCCCGGTACGCGCCGCCCACCTCGGCCTCCTTCGCCTCCAGCGCCTTCACCTCGGAGGCCAGCTTCCCGCCCACGTCGAGGTTCGCGGCCTTCTGCCGCACGTCGGTCAGCGCGTTGTCGATCTGCGCGAGGCGCCAGAGACGCATCGAGTCGTTCGCGGGCATGCCTCAGAGTATAGGACGGATAGGACCTATAGGTCTACCGGCGGCCCAGCGGTCCTCGCCGCACCGACACCAGGCGCTCGCGGTGGTCGTTGAACGTGCAGATCGCGCGCAGGCCCAGCACCTGGGAGGCCGACACCGCCTGCTCGTAGCGCTGGGGATTGATCTTGCCGTCCAGGCACTTCGCGGTCTCCTTCTCGTATCGGACGCAGTCTCGGCAGTACACTCGCCTTCCTCACCATGGTCACCCTGCTTTCGCCCCCGCCACCCCATGTTGTGGCAAGCCTCGCGCCGCGACCCAAGGCGCAGTATACGCTGGCCGTCCAGGGCGACACGTTCGTGGTCGGGAACGGCGCAAGAAAGGAGACGATCCCGCGCGTCGAGCGCGACCCGAAGCGCCGGGCAGAGCTCTCGTTCCGGCGGGACCGGCGTTGGGCGGTGTGGGACGAGCGCGGGCTGACGACGCGCGACGGCGACTGGACCGCGACCGACCGGCTGGAGGCGGTCCCGGTCTCCCTGAAGGCGCAGAAGAGGGCCGAGGTGCTCGCGACCCTCGCGAAGATCAAGGCGGGAGGGCGGAAGCGGGCGGCGAGCGGCCTGAGCGGCGCGCGCCGCCTGGGTGGCCTCGTCTACCTCCTCCCGCGCTGGGACGACGCGGAGGGCAGGCCGTGGCTCGAGGCGCTGATAATGGTCGACCTCGCGAAGCCCCACCCCAAGCCGCGTCTGCTCGGCACGTTCGGTGGCCTCTCCCTGGGGAAGGGCCCCTTCGACGACCGCCTGGGGCTGGAGGGCGGCGTGCTGAGCGTCGCGCAGAACGAGGCCGACGGCTGGGGCGTCGCCACCTACGACCCGAAGACGGCGAGGTTCGGCTTCCGTCCGCGCGGGGTGCGGCTCTTCGCGCTGGAGGAGGACCGGATCATCGAGGGAACCGCCTATGGCACAACCCTCGCCGGGCGGCAGGCCTCGGGGCGGACGGTGCCCTGGCTGGAGGTGCGCGGTCCGGCCGAGTTCGTGCCCGGCGCGGGAGCGGTGCTCGTGCGGGCGGGCGACCGCCTGCGGAACGCGGTGACGGGCGCCGAGCTCCGCCTCGCGCCCGACGCGGTCGTGCGCCGCGCGGCGGCGGGCCTGCTGGTGTTCTGGCCCGCGTCCGCGCCGCGCTCCGCGCGTCTCGTCGATCCCGCGCGGTTCGAGGAGCGCGCGAGATGGGAGAGGGGGACAAGGGAGTGAGTGGCGGGTGGTGACAGGTGACCGGTGGAAACGTACTTCCTGTCACCTGTCACCTGTCACCTAGCCCCGTCTTTTTCCCTGTTTCCTTTTCCTTTTCCCTTCCAGCCGTGAGGTTTGGAGCTTCCGCGTTCCGAAGATTCAATTAGACGGGACGATAGTCCCGAACGCGGGGAAGGCAGGATGCCGAACCCGGATCTAGGAATCAAGGAATGATCACTCTCGCCGAAAAGCCCCTCGCCGAAAAGTCGAGCGCCCTGGAGGACGCCGAGTCCCTCGTCGCGCGGTACGTCGCGTACCCGCGCCCCGACCTCAAGGACCAGATCATGGTCCAGTACACCCCCCTCGTCGAGCGCACCGCGCGCAAGTTCAAGGGGTTGGAGCCGATGGAGGACCTCGTCCAGGTCGGCTACATGGGCCTGCTGAACGCGCTCGACAAGTTCAACCCCGACGCGGGCGTGCGGTTCAACACCTACGCCACGTATCTCGTCGCCGGGGAGATCAAGCACTATCTCCGCGACCGCGGCCAGACGATCCGGCAGCCCGCCTGGCTCCAGGAGCTTCGCTCCAAGTGCGTGAAGGCGGAGAACGGCCTGCGCATGGAGCAGGGCCGCGAGCCCTCGCACCGCGAGATCGCCGAGCGGATCGGTGCGAGCGAGTCGCAGGTCCGCGACGCCATGATCGCCGCCGACCTGATGAAGGTCGGCTCGCTCGACGCCGTCCAGCCGGGCGACGACGACGGCGGCGAGATCGAGCGGCTGGACGCGGGCGACTTCTGCCCCGAGCAGCTCTCGATCGAGGACCGCGTGGTCTTGGAGAAGGCGATGGGCCAGCTGCGCGACCTGGAGAGGCAGGTCCTGGTGCTGTTCCACTTCGAGTGCCGCCCGCAGGCGGAGATCGCGGAGCGGCTGGCGATCTCCAGCAACTACGTGAGCCACATCCTGCGCCAGTCGCTCTCCAAGCTGCGCAAGATCCTCACCGCCGAGGAGGAGCAGGACCGGCTGCTCCGCCGCCAGGCCGCCGAGCTGGACTACGACGCCATCGACGCCGCGACCGGCGCGTACACCGAAGGCTTCATGAAGCACCGCCTCGAGGAGGAGGCGCACCGCGCGAGCTCCGAGAGCGGCGGGGTGGCGCTCGTGCGCGTGGCGTTCGACGGCCTGGACGAGATGAGGCGGTTCTACGGCGAGGCGGCGGTGCGCGACTTCCTCGCGGACGCGGCGGACTTCCTCAAGCAGAACGTGCGGCGGCTCGACGTGGTCGCCCGCGACGGCGCGTCGGGCTTCGCGATCATGTTGCCGTTCACGGGCGGCACGGTGGAGGTGGTCCGCGACCGTCTGGTGAAGGCGGCGGCGCAGTTCACGCCGGGCCGCATGGGTCCCCGGGGCGGGCTGGTCGTCCGCACAGGCGTCTCCTCGCTTCCTGGGGCGGGCCGCTGGGCGAAGGACCTCTACGCGGCGGCCGAGCCGAAGTAGCCGTAGTGCCTCCTTCCAGGAGGCATCTCCGGCTTCTCGTCACCCCGGCTTCCAGCCGGGGCCAAAGACCCAACCTCCGCGCCCTGTTCGGCTAAGATACGAACGATGTGCGTCCGCCTTCTGGCCTTTGCCTTCCTCCCGCTCGCTGCCCACGGCCAGGACTTCGCCAAGCTCCGGAAGGAGATTGAGGCTACGAGGAAGGCCGACGGCGTGGTCGGCATGAGCGTCGCCGTCGTGAAGGACGGCAAGGTCGTCCTCATGGAGGGCTTCGGCCGGCGGGACGCCGCGCGCGGGCTCCGGGCGACCGCCGACACCGTGTACGACATCGGCTCGTCCACGAAGTCGTTCACGGGCCTGCTCGTCGCCCAGGCCGCCCAGGAGGGAAGGCTCTCGCTCACGGACCGCCCCACGAAGTACCTTCCGGGCTTCCGGCTCAAGGATCCCGTCGCGAACGAGAAGATCACCCTGGGCGACCTCATGGCGCACCGCTCGGGCCTGCCGCGTACGGACCTCGCGTGGTACGCGGGCGACTTCTCGCGCGACGAGCTGCTCCAGATCGCCGGGCAGGCCGAGCCGACCTCGCCTTTCGGCACGAAGTTCGGCTACCAGAATCTGATGGTCGCCTTCGCAGGGCTCAGCGCGGCCAAGGCGTACGGGGAGCCGTACGAGACCCTGCTCCACGAGCGGTTCTTCGGTCCCCTCGGCATGGTCCATTCCGGCGCGACCTACGACGAGACCCGCCGCGAGGCGAAGCTGGCGCAGGGCTACGCAGAGGGCGCCAGGCCCTTGCCCCTGAAGAACATCGACGTGGTCGCGCCCGCCGGGTCGGTCTCGTCCAGCGTCCGCGACATGGCGAGGTACCTGCAGATGCTTCTCGCCGGAGGCACGTTCGAGGGCAAGCGCCTGTTCGCAGGCGAAGCGATCGAGGAGACCCGCAAGCCGCGCATCGAAATCGCGCCGGGAAGCGCCCAGTTCTACGGCATGGGCTGGATGCTGGCCGCCGAGCACGGGGTAAAGAGCGTGTTCCACGGCGGCAACATCGACGGCTTCACCGCCTTCGTGTCGCTCGTCCCGGAGAAGGGGATCGGGGTGGTCGCGCTCTGCAACAAGAACGCGGCCTCCGCCCCGCAGGAGGTGGCGAGGCTCGTCTACGAGGCGTTGCTGCCCAAAGAGCCCGCGAAGGCGGGCGCGCCGACGGACGCCAAGCTCGTCGAGGCCCTGGCGTCGGAGCTCGGCGACTACCATCTCGCCGGAACGCCCGTCGATCTGAGCTTCGTCCGGGAGGGCAAGCGGACCTTCCTGCTGCAGAACGGCCAGAAGATCCCGATGACGCTGATCGGCGAGAAGCGGTACTCGGTCGCGAACATTGCCTTCCTGACCTTCGGCGTTCCGGGAGGGGACGGCAAGCCCACGGTGAAGCTCGAGCAGGGCAAGGCGAACCTCGTGCTGACCCATCCCGAGCCGTTCCACGCTTCGGTCGACGCCTATGCCTTGCTCGCGAAGGTCGTCGAGGCGCAAGGCGGGGCCGATGCGATCCGCCGTCATCCCCGGATGGTGGTCCACTACCGTCGGCAGATGCCCTCGGCGGCGATCGACGGGTACGGCGTCCGGTGGCGCCGCGACGCGGCGTCCGAGGCCGACTTCGGCGAGCTGTATGCCCTGAACCGTCACTTCGCGGACCTCACGAGCGCTTCGGACGTCTCGGGCACGGTCCAGACCACGAGCTTCTCCCTGCCCGTCATGAAGACGGCGGCCCAGGCGCCCGATGGGGTCGCGCTGAGCAACCTGGAGGCCGATCTCCAGCCGAGACGTTTCTACAAGGCCGTCGACATCGTGCGCGAGGACAAGGTGGGCGACGTTCCGGTGTTCGTGCTCCAGAAGACGCTGCCCTCGGGCGCGAAGCTGTTGGAGTTCGTGTCGAAGGCGGACTATCACGTTCTGTGTCGGCAGACGTCGGCGGGCGGGCCGCTGGCGCGCGAGGAGTTTTCCGACTTCCGGACGGTCGACGGCCTGACGATGCCGTTCCGCTCGGTCGCGACCGACGCCGAGGGGAGCAAGACGATCGAGGAGATCCTGTCGGTGCGGTTCGACGAGTACGTGCCGAACTGGCCTTGGGCCAGGCGCTGACGTTTGTGAACCATCGCCTACGATCGCTCACGGTTGCCGACGGTTGACGCACTACCTCGCCATCTTCCGCAATCGTTGGCCACGTTAGCGACTATCGTCTACCCCGACTTGCCGCCTACACCCGGAAAAATTGTTTTCCCAAATGAGGAAAGTCGTGATATATTAGCTACAGGATGAGATTGTCCAGCCTACCGGGAGTTCTAATAGGAGTTGTCTGCTGGGCTGGGCTAACCGTTGTCGCGCTCCGCTCAGACCTTCCGGGACGCTCCCCATCAGAACTCTCTCTCTCTATCACCCTGAGAGAGATCCTCGGCAAGGAACTGAACTTCCTGGTGTGAGCGCGACCGCCAAAAAGCTCTATAGAAGGGGTAGGGTGCTGGTAGTCGCAATGGGGGGATGCACCTCATGTGCCGTCTCTCATTTTGACACCAAGTTACTGCGATTGGCAGGTCATTCTACTAAGGTTGCTGTCTTTGAGGGTAAGCCTGGCTCGACCGTCAAAGAGCTCCAGGGTTTTTCGTCAAAGGTCTACCTGGATACGCACGATTACCAGCAATTGAACGCTGCTTGGCCTTATCGCCTTTACACACTCGATGACCAAGGTCGAATAGTCGCCGTCCAGGAGCGGTTTGAGAGTCCTGAGAAGTTTACGAAGAGGTCACTGACGTGAGAAGCCGTGGATTCTCACTTGTGGAACTTATGGTTGTCATCGGCATTCTGGCTATGCTCGCAGCTCTCCTCTTCCCAGTAGCGGTGCAGGCCAAAGAGGAAGCAAAGAAGAGTGTATGCGTTAGCAATCTTCGGCAAATCTTTCTTGCTACTGCGCTATACCGATCAGAGGCAAACGGTGATGGAGTGTATGGCACCACCTATGAAATGGGACTGCCTCCATCTCCACGGATCGACGCTTTGCCTATCCTAACCAAACTCCTTTGCCCTGAAGGCAACCATCCGTTCGACCAGACGCTTGGTTCTGGTTACTACGCTTTGTTTGCTGACCCAGGTCGCGACGGTCTTAAACCGACTTGGGAGGACTATGCGTCAACATACCAAGACGCGGCGATCATCTACGTGGACCCCTTCCACAATCCCGCAAACTACTCGCTCATTTGGGGCGACCACATCTCCCGGTTTTGCCAAGGCATGAGCTTGGGTGGCACCTTGGTCAAGCGTAAGGCCAAAGGTGACTGGGAACAAAGACTTTGGTGGCGTCCGTAGCCGCCGAACACAAGGAAAATCAACATGAACATCCGATCAATCTCGTTGCTGATCGTCCTGGGAATCATGGCAGGACCTCTTGCGACACGCTCGTCTGCCCTCGACTCCACCGCTCCCGGAATGGATCCGACGCATAACACCGGGTTCTGCGAAGATCCGTACATCGTCACCTGCAAGGTCATCACGGCTACTCTCGTAGGTCAGACGTGCAGCACAGCGGCCGGTAGATGCTGCGCGACCAAGATGTACGACTTCACCTGTTCCGACGGAACGAAAAACACGGTCACTCACTACTATGCCGGAAGCACAACGGACGTGTGCCTCGGCTTCTCTTGCGGAAGCCCTTATACCAACCCGCCCACGGGTCCGGGACAGCCGACCGGATCTTAGGCTATATGAGAAAGATCGGGAATGCGTCGTCGCGCCGACGCGTTGTTCTGTTCATCGCGGCGGTCCTTCCTGCGATCGTTCTCCTCTATCGCCTCTTTACACGCGACCCACCGATCGAGCGGCTCACTTACAATGTTCTACAGGCAGCGGTAGACGGTAACTCGCACTTTGTCGCGCGCTACCTTCCGCAGTATGAACTCGATAAGTTGGGCATGACCCGTGTACAGGCCGAGCGGTTTCTCGGGCAGTACATACTTCCTAAGTTCAAGGGGTGTAGGCTCCGCAGAGTCGACACCATGCGAACTTCGGGAGGCGAACTCAGGGGTGTCGTAGACGTCGACTTGGGTCTGCCGAATGGGGACACCGCTTCGACTAGGCTGACGATGGACCAGTCAGACGATGGTCCAATCGTCTTTTTGCACCACATACTACACATCGCCTGGATAACGGAGTTCATCGAAGTAAACAAGCCTCGATATCGGGATGCGATTAACATTGAGGCTCCGCTTTGGGAACTCAGACGTTCGAAGTCTCAACTGCTCGCTTACGGGTTCTGCGGATTTGTAAACGAGAGGGATGAAGCAGCACCGTTAACACCACTCGACCGTGCTGAACACAATCTTGCATACTACGCAAGCCGACGTTAGGCGGACAGCCACCTGACACGAAAGGCCTATTTCGATTCGGCTTTATCGCCTAGCACGAGGCAACCCAGCACCGCACCGGGCACCAGGACCAAGGCGGGCAGGAGCGCGCCGTGCGCCCAGCCGAACGCCCAGAGGAGGAACGCGACGAGGGGCAGCACGAGCGCGCCGCCCGCGTCGCGGGCGTGCTTGCCGCCCTGTGCGGCGAGGGCCAGCGCCACCACCGAGCCGAAGCCCGAAAGCGCGAGGACCAGCCCGAAGCCCAGCGGCCCCCAGGCGGCCGGGTCGTGAGCCGAGAAGGCGGCCATGATCGCCAGCCACACCCCGGCGACGAAGGCCGCGATGGCGGCGAGGCCGTGCCAGGCTCCGAGGACGAGCGCGAGGGAACGCATGGGGACATTGTACGACAGGATGGTGGGTGGTGGACAGTGGGTCCGGTCACCACCTGTGAGCGGCTCCGCGATCTGAGACGCCGAGGGCCGTCCTTTCCGGCCTCCTTCCTCGGCGGGCGAAGAGGCTCTCCGCCTTCGCGCCCCCGCGGGCGCGGCGTCGACGTTCGGAGCCTATCCTCTCCGTGGCGGAAAGGGCCCCGTCGCCCAGTGCCTCAGACTCCGGGGCCAGTCCAAGCAGCTCCCTGGCTCCCTCACAGCCTGAAAACGTCGTCCGCGATCCCCTGGTTGATCCGCACGCCGTCGTAGCGCGTGATGCCCGCGACCTTGTCCTCGGCGTTCTTCACCGTCAGCTTGGTCGGCATCCAGGCGCCCCCCTCGTTCACCGGCGCGTCGTAGTAGAACGTCGCGACGAAGCGCCCCTTGCGGTGGTACCACTCCCGCTTGACGATGAGGCGGGTCTTCGGGTCGAGCCACACCCGGTAGCGCGTCTTGTCCTTGAAGACCGGCTTGTAGGTGAGGTCGAACACCGCGTTGGCCGTCGCGCGGTCGATCCGCACGAACGAGGCGTCGAGGAAGTCCGTGAAGAGCACGGGCGTGAGCACCCCGAAGTCCATCACCGTCTGCCGATTGCCCGGCTTGCGCGTGAGGTCGTCCGTGTGGTTCACGCGCAGGCGGGGAACCTTGAAGCGCCGCGCCGCGCCGTTCACCACGTAGGTCACCGTCGTGTCCTCGACGTTCGCGTCGAGCCGCAGCTTGTAGGGCTCCTTCATGCGCACGCTGGTCGAGTTGAATCGGTATCCCTGGCCGAAGTCGTCGTTGATCTTCTGGAGCTCCTTCTCGTCCTTCTGCACGACCTTCGCGGTGAACGCGGCGTCGTGGAACGCGGGCTGGATGTAAGCGGCAATGTTCGTGCTTTGCGTCGCGGAGGCGAGCGTGGCGAGGGTGAGGATGGTGGTCATAGGGATGCTTACGGTAAAACCCAACGTAGTGACGCCGGAATCGACGCCCCGTTACGGCCTTGGACTCGCCGAGTCGCCCGCCCTGCGGACGATGCGGTCCACCGAGGTGCTCGACGAGGCGCTGCGGACCTACCGCTTCCTCGCGCCGATCCTCCTGCGCCGAAGCGCCGTGCCCGCCGTCTTCGTGCTCGCGAGCGTCCTCTTCTGGGCGCGCGTCATCGGCCCTCGCCTGCTCACCACGACCTCGCCCGGCGACACCGCCGCGCAGGTCGGCGAGTCGGCCTTCGCCCTCGGCGTGGGCCTCCTCGTCGCGGGACCGCTCCTCGTGTTCGGCATGGTCGAGGCGACGGTCCAAGCGATCGCCCTCGCCTCCGCCCACCGCGAGGGGCGCTGGAAGGGCGAGGCCGCCGCCGCGATCGAGGCGCGAAGGGCCTTCCCCCGCGCCTTCGGCGCGGGCCTCTGGGCCTTCGTCGTCGCGGCGTCGGTGCCCGTCGCCTCGTTCGGCGTCGTCTACGCCGGCGGGCTCCTGGCGGGCGTCACGTCCGAGAGCGACTCCACCTCCGGCGTCCTCGCTCTCGTGGGCGGCATCGGCGTGTTCGTGGGCTTCGTCGTCGCGCTCTGGGCGGCCGCCGCCTACGCCCTCGCCCCGGCGGCGGCGCTCCGTGGCGACGGCCCCCGCGCCGCCTGCCTGCGCAGCCGCCGCCTGATGAAGGGCGACGCGCGGATCGTCGGCGGCTTCGGCACCGTCTGGGCGATGTACGGGATGCTTCTCATCGCGGCGCTCGCCGAGTGGGGCGGCATCGCGGGCGCGAAGGGACTCGTCCCCTTCGCGGGCGCCATCCCCGGCACCGGCCTCCTCGGCGAGGTCCTGAGCCTCGGAACGCCGTTCGTCGTCGCCTGGACCCTGCTGCCCCTCTGGGGCACGGCGGTCGCCGTCATGGACGCGGAGCGCCGGGTGCGCAAGGAGGGCTACGATGTCGAGCTACTGGCGAAAGGGTAGGAGGGGTGCTCTCCTCGTTTCTCTGTTCCTTGTCCCATGTCTCCTCCTCGCTGGCCCCTATGCGGACCTTGACGCCCGCCTCCGCGGACGCCCGGACAAGGAGGCGGTGGCGGCGCTCCGGAACGCCGCCGGAGGCGACCAGGAGGCGCTCGACGCGGCGAGTGAAGGCCCGAAGTCGGCCCGCGCCTACGTCGCCGTCCGCGCCTCGCTCGAAGGCGCGCCGCCCACGAAGGTCCCGCCCATCGCCGCCACGCCCGGCGACGACCGCATCGCGAGCTCCTGGCTTGGCCGCGCCCTCTCGCGCCTCCATCCGCCCAAGCTCCGCGACACGCCCGACTTTCCCCGCGGCGCGGGGGTGGGAAGCTGGCTCACGACCCTCATGTGGGGCCTTCTCGCGGCACTCGGAATGCTCGCGGTGTTCCTCCTCGCCCGCTACGTCCGCCTCCCTGGAATGAAGCGCAAGGGCAAGCTCGTGGACGACGCCGAGCCCGAGCGCACCGCCGACGCCTGGCTCGAGGAGGCGAACGCCCTCATCGCCCAGGGCC
>CAXTOO010000079.1:0-14474 GCA_964245875.1 uncultured Fimbriimonas sp.
CGACGAGGACCTCAAGATCGCCCTGCGAAGACTTGAAGAGATCTTCGACCCGGAGCCGGGCACCCCCGAGAACGACGAAGCCGAGGTGCTGACGGTGCTCATCCAAGCCTACGAGCGCGAGCGATGGCCCGCCAAGCCGGTCGATCCGCTCGTCGCCCTGCGGTTCCACATGGACCGTCTCGGATTGAGGCCCAAAGGACCTCATCCCCTACCTGGGCGCCCAGTCGCGCGTGTCGGAGGTGCTCGCGGGCAAGCGGCGCCTCACCGTCGACATGATCGCCACCTCTCTCGCGGACTCGGCATCCCCGCCGACGACCTCGTGGGCGAACCCGCATAGGTCTATCTCAGCATCATCATCGTGAGGGGACGCTCGACGGGAGGCGCGGTTGCGTCGCGCGCCACGGCGGTGCCGATGGCGGTGAAGGAGACGAGGAGGTCGCGGCGGGCGGGGGTGTTCTCGCCCTGCTCGACGTGGCGCTCCTCGATCTCGGGACGTAGGGTGACGCCGACGATCCCCTCCGCGCCGACCGCCTTGGCCTCGGCGGCCATGCGGCTCATGGCGAGGTGACGGGCGTTGTAGAGGGCCTGGGTGTAGCCGACCAGCTCCTGGTTCTGCCAGGAGCCGCCGAAGAAGCCGCCGACCTGGGCCTGCTGGGTCTGCCAGTCTCCCACCTGGTACCAGGTGCAGTTGCCCAGGCAGAAGCCCACGGGCTTGTAGCCGCTCTCGCGGAGGGTCCAGTGATCCGCGCCGGAAAGGTCGGAAAGGAACGGCTCGCCGGGGTAGGGCGGGGCGTTCGCGCGGCGGACGGCGGTGCCGATGGCGATGAACTCGAGCATCCCGCCTCCGGCCTCGAAGTTGCGGATGTCGAGCCGGACGCCGACGACGCCGTCGGCCTGGAGCAGCCTCGTCTCCTGTCGCAGGCGGCCGAGGGCGAGGTGGCGGGCCTGGTAGTGGGCGGCGGTCATCACCTCGAGTTCGCCCGAGGCGGCGTTCCAGGCGCCGGGGGTCCACTGGTAGCCCACGTTGTAGACGGACGAGCCCATGACCTGCCCTTTGGGCTCGAAGCCGCACTCGTGCGTGAGGAGGAGCTCGGAGGCGGTGAGGTTCGAGGTGAAGAAGCGGCTCTTCGCGGCCTTCTGGAGGCGGTCGACGGCGTTGAGCGGGAGGCCCCCGGCCCGGACGGCGCGCTCACTCGCCTCGTCGCGGGCGCGCTGGGCGTCGTCGCGCTGGTCCCCGCCGCCGAGGTCGATGCCGAAGAGCCGCATTAGAGTAAGACCTATAAGACCGCTTGGTCTTATAGGTCCTATTCTAGCCCGAGCATCTGCGAAAGGGCGGCGCGGGCGCGGGCGTTCTCGGCGGCGCGGGCCTCCAGGATGGCCTCAAGCTCGGCGAGGAGTTCGGGCATGGCGATGGCCTCGGTCTTCAGGGCGATGCCGCGCACGACCTGCGTCCGGGTGGCGGCGAGGGCACCGCGTCCGGGGTCGTCCACGGCGTAGCGCGCGCCGCCGAGGTCGACGCTCACGCCCACGACGCTCTTCTTGAAGAGGCCCTGGGTCCGGACCTCCGTCTCGTCGGGCATGGCGCCCTGGAGGAGGTTCACGAGGAAGGGGAGGAAGTTGCGGCCGTCGGCGGCGTACTCGCGCCCGAGCGCCGCCGCGACGCCCAGCCGCACCCAGCCCTGGTCTTCGAGGTCGCCCGCCACGGGGAAAAGTTACCGCAATTCCATTTTCGAGCCAAGAATGGCCAAGACTTGGCTTACAATAGGTCGTGCGTTCACGCTCTGCCGCCCTCGCCATCGCCGCACTCGCGCTGCCAGCGTCGTCGTTCGCCATCATCGGCGGCACACCCGACACGGCGACCTCGGTCTACCAGTACATGGGCACGATGGCAAACGGGTTCTCCGGCTCCCCCATCGCGCCCCATTGGTTCGTGACCGCCAACCATGTCGCGCCGAACGTTGGAACGACTTACACCAACCCCGACGGCACCTTCACTATCACGAGCGTCGTCAACGTGCCGAACGCCGCCAACGATCCCAAGGGCCTCGTCGGCCTCACGGACATTGCGCTCGTGCAGGTGTCGCAGACCTTCAGCCATTACTACGGCTACGGCCAAGTCGCCACCGGCACTGATCCCGCCGCCAATGGATCAGGCGGGGTGAACGGAACCCTGACGACTCTAGTGGGCATCGGCGGCTACTCGGCGTCCATCGGGACGGCACCCGGCGGAAGCATCGGGAGGGCGACCGCGACCAACACGGTGGACGCCCTTCTGGCCGGCACCTTCGACAACGTCAACTTCTTCGCGTCCTACGCCTACGACCTCGACGACGGCACCGCAGCCCACAACGATCTCGGAAGCATGACCGCCACGAGCCGCGAGGGTGGGCTCGCGAGCGGCGACTCTGGTGGGGGCTGGTTCGTGAACCAGGGCGGGGTGCTCCCGACGATCGTCGCCGTGTCCAGCGGCGTCGGGAGTCAGCTGAACTTCCAGAATCAAGAGGGGGGCAATTTCTATGACGCAGGCGGCTACGGGATCGGGGCGGACCTGGGCTACTACTCGGGCTTTATTCAGAGCACCACGGGCGTCGCGCCTGTACCGGAGCCTTCCGTATTTGCCGCGCTCGCCCTAGGCGCACTGGCGATGCTGCGCCGGAAGAGGCGTTAGGGATCGGGCGTTAGAGGCACACTCTTCTAACCCCAACGCCTATAATCCTCTTCATGGCAAAGAAGCGGATCAACGTCGGCCTCATCGGCTACCAGTTCATGGGCAAGGCCCACTCGAACGCCTACCGGCAGGTCGGGCGCTTCTTCGACCTGCCGGTCGAGGTTGGGATGCATACCCTGTGCGGCCGGAACGAGGCGAAGGTCCGCGAGGCGGCCGAGAACTACGGCTGGGAGAACGTCGAGACGGACTGGCGAAAGGTCGTCGCGAACCCCGAAATCGACGTGATCGACATCTCGACGCCGGGCAACCTGCACGCGGAGATCGCGATCGCCGCCGCGGAGGCGGGCAAGGCGGTGTTCTGCGAGAAGCCCATCGGCAACACGCTGGAGGAGGCGGAGCGGATGGCGGCGGCGGTGCGGAAGGCGGGGGTGCCGAACGCGGTGTTCCACAACTACCGGAAGGCCCCGGCGGCGGCGCTCGTGCGGCGGATGATCGACGAGGGCAAGCTCGGGACGATCTACCACTTCCGCGCGGTGTACCTCCAGGACTGGATCGCCGACCCCTCCTTCCCCCTCGTGTGGCGGCTCCAGAAGGAGATCGCGGGCAGCGGCACCCACGGCGACATCGACGCGCACATCATCGACATGGCGCGGTACCTCATCGGCGAGTTCGACGAGGTGGTAGGGTTGCTGCACACCTTCGTGAAGCAGCGGCCGTTGGCGGGCGAGATCGACGCGTCGCTCGGCGCGAAGGCTTCGACGGAGATGGGCGACGTCACGGTGGACGACGCGGCGATGTTCCTCGCGCGGTTCAAGAACGGTGCGCTGGGGACGTTCGAGGCGTCGCGCTTCGCGGTCGGGCGGAAGAACCATCATCGGTGGGAGATCAACGGCTCGAAGGGCTCGGTCGTGTGGGACCTGGAGAAGATGAACGAGCTCCAGTACTACAGCGAGGAGGACGAGGAGGGCTACAGGGGGTTCCGGACGATCCAGGTCACCGAGGGGTCGCACCCGTACGCGGGCCACTACTGGCCGGTGGGCCACATCATCGGCTACGAGCAGACGTTCATCGACCTGCTGGCGGACGCCTTCGCGGCGATGGCCGCGGGCAAGCCGATCTCGCCGGACATGGAGGACGGCCTGCGGAACCAGCGGGTTCTGGACGCGGTCGAGCGTTCGAGCGAGTCGCGGGCGTGGGTCAGGCTCTGAAAAACCATCCTTTCGCAGGCTGGGCCTCGTCCAGTGAATCCCTTTGGGCCTCGGACGCTCGCGGCCGTGTCCCCTCGGTCTTTCAGTCTCCCTCCCGCGAGGCTCGCTAGGCGCACCGCTTCGCGGCGGAGGGAGAGGGGAACCCTGTCGGAGAGGGCGCGGGAGAGCGGAAGGCAAACGCCACCCTGATGGCCGTCCGTGGTCTTACCGAAGAGTTTCGGCAAGGGGCGTAACGATTTGACGGCCGGGGCGTCAGAATGTCACGGGGCCGCGCACGGATGCGCTATCCTGGAGAGGAGACGAACGTGCGCACAAGGATCCTAAGTGCTTGGCTCGTCGGCGCTTTGCCGCTGGCGGTATCGGCCCACGGCTCCGCTTCGGCGGGCGTGGCGGACCCGAAGAGCGCCCCGTTGGTGGGCGGGACGCCCGCGATCGACTACGTCTCGGTGCGGTCGGGAGGCCTCGGATCGCCCCTTCGATTCGGCCACGTGATGCCGGGCAGCGAGCAGGTGCAGCTCGCCGGGCGCCTCCTGCGGGCGGGCGACGACTACGGCATGGACTACGACACGGGCGTGGTCTACCTCAAGCGCGCGCTCCACGACGGCGACTCGCTCGTCGTCAGCTACCGCTACGACCCCAGCGGCAAGTCGAACGGCGGACCGAGCTTCGCGGGGGTGAACTCCTTCACCGGCTTCGCCCTCGCGCCCGGCTTGGGCCTCGTAGGGGGCCTGGGCCTCGCCGAGCGGGCGGCCGACGGCACGGTGATGAGCAGCAACGTCTACGGCTGGAACGGCCGGCTGAGCTTCGGCGGGTCTTCGCTCAGCGGCCTCTACCTGCACAGCGAGCGGCAGCGGAACGACACGCGCTCGGGCCTCTCGATGGACCCGACGGCCAAGCCCGGCGACGCCAGCACCGAGGCAGGGACGAGCCAGTTCCTGCTCCAAAGCTTCCGCTCGGCGATCCTCGGCGGCAAGGTGTCGGTCGACTACCAGGACATTTCGAAGAACTTCGCCTCCGGCAGCCAGGTCAGGGCGGCGGGCTACTCCGACGCGGACGTGGCGCGGCTCATGAAGGAGCGCGGCTTGAAGCGGCAGGGGGCGAGCGTCGACGGCATGAGGTTCGGCGGGACGGCGTTCAGCACGGCGTTCCGGACGGTGGGCGACGCCAAGGGCAGGGGCGTGGACTGGCGGAGCTACGGTCTGCAGCAGGGCGGGCTGAGGCTCAGCCTGTCGAGCCAGAAGGTCGATCCGAAGTTCTCGCGGTTCGCCGACCTTGGCGAGGCGGATCGCGACCAGCTCGCGAAAGAGGGCGGGCTGAGCCGCCAGAGGCTCGTGGGCGAGTTCGCGCAGAAGGTGGGCAAGCTCGGCTTCACCAGCACCGACGTGAAGGACGACAGGTCGGGCAAGCACGCGATCCGGCGCGAGGCGAGGCTGGACGGCGGGCGGATCGGGTTCGACTTCGGCCAGCAGGAGGTCGACAAGGCGTTCACGCGGGTCGGGAGCCTGACGGGCGAGGAGCAGGGCCAGTGGGGCCGCGAGGTGGGCGCGAGGCGGCAGTGGGCGGGGCTCAGCGCCGCGCTGGGCGGCAAGACGACGCCGGTGAACTTCGCGTTCAGCCAGCTCGGCCTGAAGACGGAGACCGGGCGGTTCGATGTGCGGGACACGAGCTACGCGAGCAAGACCTGGAGCGTGGACCACGTCGGCATGGTTGGGAAGGGCAAGGCGATCCCCACGACCTCGCTTCAGGACGCGGAGGGCACGGCGTACACGAAGCGCCTGGCGGGCTTCTTCGGCGGCGCGGCGACGAACGACGGCCAGCGCGGCGCGCTGCTGGGCTCGACCGACGTGAAGCGTGACCTCACGAGGGCGAGCGGCAACTTCGGGAAAGGGGTCGGCTTCACGGCGGATCAGCTGAAGTTCGGCGACGGGAAGGACAAGGGCGGGACGGCGCAGTCGGTGGCGGTGAAGACGGCGAACGCGAGCGCGTCGTACCGCAAGCAGGAGTTGGGGGCGAGGTTCACGGACATCTCGCGGCTCGTGGACATCGAGCGGGCGCGCCTGGGGCCGGTCGCGGGAATCCAGCGGACGGACGTCTCCTTTGGCCTGCAGATCGACAAGGCGCGTTCGTTCGCGTTCGGCCAGACGAAGGCGCAGGACGCGAACGGATCGGTGGACCGCACGACCTACGCGTACGAGGCGAAGGGGCTGACGGTCAACGGGGCGCAGCGGAACGTCTCGAAGGGGTTCACGAACGCGCCCAACCTCGTCGACCCGGAGAGCGGGCTGCTGGCGCAGTTCCAGGGGTTCCGGGAGCGCGACCTGGGCGTGAACTACGCGGGGCCGCGCATGAAGATCACGGCGTTCGTGCAGGACGCCTCGAGCGAGGCGACGAAGGAGGCGCGGGCGGTGAGGAACGCCGACGTGCAGTGGTCGCCCGACAAGTCGACGAGCTTCGGCTACAGCACGCAAGGCTCTTCGAACAAGGACCCGTTGACGACGCTCTTCTCGCAGTCGCTCCAGCGGCTGTCGATGACCCACAGCTTCGGGACGCTCGTGACGCTCAAGCTGCAGGACGAGCAGATCGACAACGACGGCAAGAACAACGCCGCGCCGGACTCGCACAAGCAGTACGTGGGCGTCGAGACGCACCTTACGAGGGCGACGAGCCTCACGACGGAGAGGACGAGGACCGACCTGAGCGACGGCAACAAGGAGAACGTCTCCGCGAACACGCTCTCGACCGCGCTGTCGAAGAACATCGGCGTGTCGGTCACCAAGGTCTCCATCGACCGGCAGGGCGACGACAAGGACGAGCGCAAGACGAACTACGGCGTCTGGTACGACCTTGGCAAGGGGCTTCGCGTGAACTACGGCTTCGCGCAGAGCCTCACCGGGTCGTCGGCGGGGACGGGCACGGAGATGTTCACCTTCGGCGGGACCACGAACACGCTGGCGCCCAACCAGGCGGGACAGGTGGGCGCGTCGGACGTGGGCGGAATCATGCTGAACGGCGGGTACGGCGCGGCCTCGACGATGGCCGCCGACCCGAACGCCACCCACACCCAGCGGTTCGCGAACCTCGGGGTCTCGACCGCCAAGCCCTTCCGCTTCGCGGGCTTGACGAACCTGAGGGTCACGGCGAGCCTGGACCAGGCGGCGGACTACAGCCAGTTCCTGCGCGAGAACCAGACGGCGGGGCTGAGCGGCAGCTACGGCAAGAACGCGTTCTCGTTCGGGTACCGCGGGCAACTCGCGAACCCGAACCTCAACCCGACGGCGGCGACGGTCGGCGCCCCCAACGTTTCCGGGATCGACCGCTCGTTCTCGCTCACGACCGATCCCTCGGCGAGGGCGCCGATCGTGGTGAACGGCTCGGTGAAGATGCGGACGCTGCCCGAGGACAAGGACTACACGAGCCGCAACTTCACGGTGACGGCGCGTCCGGTGCGGGGCGTGGAGCTCTCGAACCAGGTGCAGACGAACCTGGAGGTGGTGAACCCGAACGTGCTTCTCGGCTCGACGCTGCTCGCCGACCGGGGCAACAAGTGGAGTCTGGGCATCAAGCCGAGCGGCGACACCGCCCTCGCGGCGACGTGGGAGGAGAAGGTCAACGACGCGACCGACGTCTCGTCGACCCTGAGCGCGCTGAACCTGACCCTGTTCCAGAAGACGAACCCGCTGAAGCTGACGTACGGCCTGGACCAGATAGACGGCAACCTCGCGCACCGGCAGGTGACGCGCTACAGCCTGCAGTACGACGCCCGGGCGCCGGGCCTGCAGACGTTCAGCCTGTTCGTGGGCAACGTGGGTTACGTTTACGACCTGAGCGATGGGTTCCGGGGCGACAACTGGACGGTCCGGATGAACTACCAGATTCGGTTCTGAGGGGTGGCTCAGCCTCCCTTCGTCAATTGTCTGTAGTCGCGGGATGCACTTGCGCCCGCGCCGCGAAGCGGTTTAACGATCCATCGAACGAGGGAAGACACGGGGCAAGAATTTGTCCCAAGAGGGACGAAGCGCTCACGCCGAAGGCGCATAGCCCCATGCGAAGCTTGCGCGAGAGTCCCTTGTAGTCATGTAATCTGACGACAAGAACCCCTCTTATGCCCGACCTGATCGACGAAATCCGTGCCATCGCCGCCAAGATCGAGAAGTCCCGTTCCCTCGTCTCGACCGAGGAGGCGACGAAGAACGCCTTTGTCATGCCCTTTATCGCGGCGCTCGGCTACGACGTGTTCGATCCGAGCGAGGTGACGCCCGAGCTCGTGGCCGACGTGGGCGTGAAGAAGGGCGAGAAGATCGACTACGCGATCCTGAAGGACGGCAAACCGATAATGCTGTTCGAGTGCAAGCACCACGGCGCGAACCTCGCCGCCGAGCACGCGAGCCAGCTCTATCGCTACTTCTCCGTCACGGAGTGCCGCGTCGCCGTGCTCACCAACGGCGTGGAGTACCGCATGTTCACGGACCTCGACGCGCCGAACAAGATGGACGCCAAGCCGTTCCTCGTCTTCAGCGTGCTGGACTTTCCCGAGGCGCTCGTCCCCGAGATCAAGAAGTTCGCGAAGGACGCGTTCAACATCGACGCCCTGCTCTCCACGGCGAACGAGCTGAAGTACACGCGGGAGATCAAGACGTTGCTCGGCCAGCAGCTCGTCACGCCCAGCGAGGACTTCGTGCGGTTCTGCGCAAACGGCATCGGGGTGCCGCGCATGACCCAAGCCGTGAGGGAGCAGTTCACCCTTCTCACCCGCAAGGCGCTTTCGGAGTTTCTGTCGGACAGCATGGGCGCGACGCTCAAGACTGCGCTGGGCGCGTCCGTCGGGAACGTCGCCTTCGAGACGAAGGTGGCGACGGAGCTCGCAGAGTCGGAGAGCAAGCAGGACAAGGACCCGAAGGTCCTGACCACCGAGGAGGAGATGGAGGGCTACTACATCGTGAAGGCGATCCTGCGCGACCTCGTGGACGTTCGGCGCATCGTCCACCGCGACCAGCAGAGCTACTTCGGCATCCTGCTGGACGACAACAACCGAAAGCCGCTCTGTCGCCTGCACTTCAACGCCGCGAGCAAGAGGTACGTGGGCCTCTTCGACAAGGACAAGAATGAGGATCGGGTGGCGATATCGAGCGTGGACGATATCTATGGCCTCGCGGAGAGGATCAGACTGACGGCGGCGGGGTACGAAAAGGCAAAGGAGTAAAGTCCGAGAGCTTGCAGACACAGAAAAGCGTCCTTCCAGACTCTCTATCCCCCTTCCCCTTCCTCTCGCCGGAGCGAAGGGAAGGGGTGACGTAGGCGCTTGGCCTGTAATGGAACTCATGCGTCCCCAGGATTCGTTGTCCGCTTCGCGGCGCGGGCACGAGGTCATTCCGCGGCTACGGGGCCGACGATCGCCTACGGTCGCTCACGGTTGCGGGCGGTGGCTCCGGGCAATAGTCAGCCATCGTAGGCCAGCGTTCCCGCATCGGCATCCAACCGCGCTCCGATTCCCAGCGGCAGGCTGAGCATCCCGCGGGGGGCGTGGCCAAGGGGGTAGTCGACGATCGCCGGGACGCCAAGGTCGGCGATCCGCTCCCGCACGATCTCGCGCCAGGGGCGACCGCCGATGCCCGCGTCGACGTGCGCGTCGGCGCCGGTCATCTCGCCTACGACGATGCCCGCACATCGCTGGAGCAGGCCCGCGTTGCGCAGGTGGGTGAGCATGGCGTCGATCCGGTGGGGCGCCTCGTCCACGTCCTCAAGGAGCAGGATGCGGCCCTTGGTCTCCAGGGCGTCGGGCGTGCCGAGGGAGTCGGTGAGGAGGCACATGCAGCCGCCGACGACCTCGCCTTCGGCGACGCCGGGCACGAGGGTCTCGCCGCGGGGGGCGTCTTCGGGAACCCTGTAGTCGCCGCGGAGGACGCGGCGGAAGGATTCGACGACCCAGGGGGGGCGGGGGACGTGGAGGGTGAGCGCCATGGGGGCATGGATCGTGGCGAGGCCGCGTCGGTTGAGGGCAAGGTGGAGGGTGGTGACGTCGCTGAAGCCGACGAGGGGCTTGCCGGCGGCGGCGATGCGGCCAAGGTCGAGGAAGGGGAACAGGCGGGCGCAGCCGTAGCCGCCGCGGGTGCAGAGCACGGCGGCGATCTCGGGGTCGTCGAAGGCGGCCATGAGGTCGGCGGCGCGGTTCTCGTCCTTTCCCGCGAGGTGGTCGGCACGGTCGAGGGCGTGGGGGAGGAGCCGGACGGCGTAGCCCTCTTCGTGCAGGATCGCGGTCACGGCGGCGAGCCGGTCGGCGTCGAGCGGCGAGGCGGGCGACGCGAGGGCGACGACGTCGCCCGACTTCAGGGCACGGAGCGTCATACGAAGGCCAGTATGGCAAAATAGAGACCGCGATGCACACCGTCGAGATCGAGCACCACCCGCTGGCCCAGCGCTTCCCCTTCCTGCGCCGGTTCCAGTTCATGCGGAGCGAGGACACCGTCATCGCGACGCTGGCCTCGTGGACGGTGGGATTGGTGATCTGCACCCTCGCAGGCTTCTACTTCGGCTCCATCGCGGGCCACAACAACCATCCGGCAGGGCGTCACCGGGACCTCGACCCCGCGCAGCTTCAGGCGGCGCTGCCGTACGCGGCGGGCGGGCTGGCGGTCGGCCTGCTGTTCGCGCTGGCGATCACGTTCTGGTACACCCCGACCAAGCTGCGGGAGCTGGAGTCGGAGCAGGGACACCACTAGGGGTCAGGGAGTCAGGTCCGGAAGGATAGGCCCTCCTAACTTCCTGATCTCTTGAATTCCTCAACTTCCTTTGTACGTCCTTCCCTTCCACACCACCTTCCCCCTTCGGTGCCACACGAGCGAGCGGACGAGGGTGTAGGCGCCGATGGTGGGGATGAGTGGCGCGAGCAGGGTGGGCCACAGCGGGGTCCGGCAGGTGAGGACCACGAAGAGTCCGCCCAGCCAGAAGAGGCCCGGCGCCCACGGGCCACCCAGGAGCCAGCCCCAGCCGAGGAAGAGCATCAGGGCGGCGAGGGCGAGCGTGCCGAGTGTGCTGCCCGCGACCTCGTGGCTGTTCTTGCTCATGCCGTCGAGGGTCTGCCGCCAGGTGTCGTACATCTTCACCGAGAGGGCGGCCGAGAGGTTCGCGACGTCCACCGCGACGCCTTCGCGGGCGAGCAGCCGGCCCATCGAGACGTCCTCCATGACCTTCGACCGGACGGCCTCGTTGGGCCAGAGCCGCGCGTAGACGTCGCGCCGCCACATCGTGACCTGGCCGTTGAGGAAGCGGTTGTGGCCGCGGCCGGTACGGTAGACGAGGCCGTACGGGTTCGTGGCGAGGAGGATCCAGCCGACCCAGGCGAGGAACACCGGCTCGACGCCGCGTCCGGGGAGGACGGTCGGGAAGCCGGTGATCGCGCCGACGTTCGGCTTGGCGCGGGCGGCAAGGCCGCGCATGGTATCGATGAAGCCGGGTGCCGGGCGGACGTCGGCGTCGAGGAAGAGGAGCCACTCGGCGGTCGTGGACTCCATGGCGGCGGCGGCGAGGCGGTGGCAGGCGTGGTTCTTGCCCGTCCAGCCCTCGGGGAGCGGTTCGCCCCTCAGGACGGTCGCGCCCTTCGCGGCGGCGGCCTCGCCGGTGCCGTCGCTCGACTCGTCGTCGTAGACGATGGTTCGCGCGGCGCCGAGGGCGGGGATGAGCCGCTCCAGGTTTTCCCTTTCGTCGCGGGCGGGAATGAGGACGATGGTCTCGGGCCCGCCCTCGGCGGGCTTGGGTCGGGGCATCAGCAGAAGATTGAGCCCGGCGACGAGGGCGAGGAGGCCGTAGAGCACGACGACAAGGGTAGACAAGGGTAGAGTTTATACCATGGGGCTGAACATCAAGAACCCGGAGGTCGAGCGGCTCGCGGCGGAGGTCGCCCGCATGGCGGGCGAGACGAAGACGGAGGCGATCCGCAAGGCGCTCTGCGACCGGAAGGAGCACCTCCAGGCAGAGGGCAAGGGTGACCGGATCGACGGTCTGATGCGGTGGTTGCGTGAGGAGTATTGGCCATCGCTTCCCCCGGGGATCCTGGGAAAGGGTGTTCCAAAGGAGGAGATAGACGCCCTCTATGAGTAAGGTGGTCGATACCTCGGCACTCATCGCCGTCGCACTGCGCGAACCTGGGGTAGCGCGGGTGGAGGCAAGCCTCGTGCCGGGCGACATTCTATTCGTCGCCGCACCGACGCTCGTCGAACTCCGGATGGTGTTGGCAAGTCGCTTCGGTCGCGACGCCCGTCACGATGTCCTCCAACTCCAGCGCCGGATCGGCTTCAGCGTGCTTCCCTTTACGGAGGTCCACGCCGATGCGGCGTTCGACGCATGGACACGGTATGGCAAGGGACGCCATCCCGCCGCCCTGAACTTTGGCGACTGCATGGTCTACGCCGTCGCGAAGGTCGCCCGTGCGGAGCTGATCTACGTCGGCGACGACTTCGCGCAGACCGACCTCGCCTAGAAATTTCAAAGACGGGTACAGTATCTCCCTGAGGAATGCTCGGGTCCAAACCGACGTCTTTAGTATTGTAGGATCGCGAGACGCGACCGGAAGGGCGAGGCCCGGAAGGCGCGAAACGACGGCGAAAGCCCTCGCGGAGTCCAGACGCCGAGGCAGCAGGCACGGGAAGCGACAAGGTTCGCCCCCACAAACGCCCGCCGAGCGCTGGACCATCGCCGACAGAACGGACTGAGGGGACCGCCTTGTAACGCGGACCCCTACGCGTTTTTCGACGTAACCTATAAGCGTCGTGCTCCCCGTCGCCATCCTCAAGCTGGGACCCCTGCTCGCGTCCATGCGCCTCGTGGTCGCCACCCTCCCGAACGGCGACGTCGAGCGGGCGATGTTCACCGACGTGCCCACCGGGGTGCAGGCGATCGTCGAGCGCCTCGCGGCGGCGACGGGCGAGCGGACGATCCAGAAGCGGCTTCTCGCCAAGGGCCGGTACGGGTGGCGCATCGACGAGGAGCGTCGGACGGTGATCGCCGCGGTCGAAGGGCGTCCGACCGGCGTGATCCGGCGGGCGTTCGTCCTCACCGCCTTCATCGACGCCACGCCGAATCCCAACGTCGCGCCGCACCCGACCGAGGCGTTCGAGTTCCACGCGCCTTCTCGGGAGGCGGCGGAGGCCCTGCGGGAGAGGCTGAAGTCCGGCCTCAGCGGAAGTCGTCCATCCGCACCGCGCGCTCCATGAGCATCGCCACGGCGCGGTCGGGCCGGATCCGGCCGCAGACCACGGCCTCGACGGCGGCGAGGACCGGAACCTCGACGCCGTGCCGCCGCGCCAGCACGCCCGCCGCCTCGCTCGTCGGAACGCCCTCCGCCACCTGGCCGACCTCGGCGAGGGCCTCCTCGAGGCGCGAGCCCCGCCCGAGGGCGAACCCCACGCGGTAGTTGCGCGACAGGCGGCTGTTCGCGGTGGCGAAGAGGTCGCCCACGCCGGCGGGACCGAGGAACGTCTCCGCGCGCGCGCCCAGCGCCGCGCCCAGGCGCGCGACCTCCATCAGGCCGCGCGAGAGGAACGCGCCCTTCGTGTTGTCGCCGAAGCCCAGGCCGTCGCTCATGCCGCCGCCGATCGCGAGCACGTTCTTCAGCGCGCCCGCGAGCTCGACGCCCACGACGTCCTCGGTCACCGAGACGCGGAAGTCGGCGCTCGTGAACGCTGCCTGTGTCGCCTCGGCGTCCTCGCGTCGCGCGAAGGCGGCGAGGGCCACCGTGGGCACCTGCCGCGCGATCTCCACCGCGAGGTTCGGGCCGCTCAGGACGCCAATGCGCGCGTGGGGGCGCGCCTCCGCGAGCACGTCGACCATGAACCGGCCGCTCACCGGCTCCAACCCTTTGCTCGCCACCACAAGGCGCGGGTCGCCGTCCGGCAGAAACGCCGCCGTCTCGCGTACCGCGCCGCTGGGGACGGCGACCACCGCGAGGTCCGCGTCGCCGGGCTCACCAAGGCAGACGACGCGCACCGAGGATGGGATCGCGAAGCCCGGGAGGTAGCGCAGGTTCTCGCGCCGCGCCTCCGTCGACGCGACCTCCTCGGGGTCTCGCCCGAGGAGCCGCACCTTGTGGCCGTTGCGCCCGAGCAGAATGGCGAGCGCCGTGCCCCAGCTTCCCGATCCCAGCACGACGACCCGCATTCCGAAGGAGAATCTACCAGACCGCTTCGCGGCGCGGGCACGAGTGCATCCCGCGACTACAGAAGTCCGAGATATCAGAACGTCGTCTGCTGCGTAGTTAGTGTCCTTGTCTCTATAGTTTGAAGCCGAAGAAGGGGCGTTCTTTGTGGATTTGAGGGGGTTCCGGCTTCCCTGCCCTTTTAGAGATGGTCGAGATTCGAACTTGAACAGCCCTACTTTGGGCGATTATTCTTGTGGGTTCCGTAAAGCTCGAATTCATGTTTGTCTTCGAGGGTTTTTGAGGGCGAAGCGGATCGTTGCATCACATTCCTTACAGACGTGAAAGCTAATTTTGTCACCATCGGTGGTAGATGCCGTTCGAAGATGGGCGCTACTTTGGGATGTCGGTGGACCTCTGCGCGGCGCGGGCACGTCCGACGCATCGAAGTGGCGGTCCCGGTGAGGACGCT
>CAXTOO010000080.1:0-14289 GCA_964245875.1 uncultured Fimbriimonas sp.
GGTCGGCCACGCAGGCGGCACCCCGATCGCCCTCGGCGCGACCGCCACCAATCTCGTGACGATCCGCGACGGCATGACCGCCTGGGAGCCTGAGCGTGTCCACGGCGCGTGGCTCCACTACGGCGAGATCGGTGCGGCGGTCGGCCGTCTGATGCCGATGACCGACGCCCAGCGCGCCGCCCTCCCCGGCATGGAGCCGGGGCGCGAGCGGACGCTCCCCGGCGGCGCGCTCATCCTCGAACGCTTCCTCCACGCAATCCGAGCCAAGGGCTGCGCCGTCTCCGTCCGCGGCTGGCGACACGCGATGTTGAAGAAGATGTAGTTCGTGAACTCGTTGTTGGCCTCCAAAGACCAACAACCGTATAATGTCGCCATGCACCTGACGGGTAGGCACAAGATTAACGCGCTGGGCGCAGGAATCCTGATGCTCGCAGGACTCTCCTACGTGGGTTCGAAGAGCCTAAAGCCGGATGCGCCCATGAGCGTCGCGCCGCTCTCGGGGGCGGTACCGCCCGTCGAGACGCCCAGGCCGAAGAGCGGAACGTCCACGCCGACCCCGGTTGAGGAGCCAGAGCCGGAGCAGGTCGTCGTGGCGATGGCCGGGTCGGTCAAGGTGCCCGGCCTGCTCCACCTGCCGACCGACGCGCGGGTGGACGACGCGATCAAGGCGGCGGGCGGCGCGAAGGCCGACGCCGATCTGGAGACCATCAACCTCGCGGCCAAGCTCGTCGACGGCGACCAGGTGTTCGTGCCCGCCAAGAAGAAGGACGAGCCCGCGAGGGCGGCGGAAGCCGAAAAGGTGGCCCCCAGGTATCGCGGGGGCGAGGTGTCGCCGCACTACGCGCCGCTCGCCGTCCCCATGCCGCCCACGCTCGGCGGCTCCCTATCCACCGGCAAGATTTCGATCGAGGCGGCCCACGGACGCGGTGCTCCCAAGGCGAAAGCGACCGGCCCGGTCTCCCTCAACACCGGCAGCGAGGCGCAGCTTGAGACCCTGCCGGGCGTCGGACCGTCGACCGCGCAGAAGATCCTCGACTATCGCCAGGAGCACGGCGGGTTCTCCTCCGTCGAAGAGATCACCGCCGTCAAGGGGATAGGGCCGAAGAAGTTCGAAAAGATGAAGCCGTTCCTCAAGCTGTAGAACGGCTGTAGAATGCCCTACGTCGAACTTCGCGAACGCTTCCAGACCTTCCTCAAGAACCTCCCGGAGGGCAAGGCCGTCGTCCTCGCCGATGGCGATGTGGACGGCCTCGGCGCGGCCTGCGTCGTTTGGGACGTGCTGTGCGAGCGTCCGAAGACCTTTCTCACCGCGCCAAAGGGACGGAACGCCTTCGGCGACGAGACCGCCGCCCTCGTCGCCGGAGAAAACGCCAAGAGCCTCTTCGTGCTCGACCTCGGGATCTCCGAGCGCGTCGTCGCGCCGGGCGTCCCGACCCTGCTCCTTGACCACCACCACCCGCGCGGAGAGCCGCCGGGCGCGACGGTTCTATCCGGCTACGGCATGGAGCCGGTGCCCACCTCATCCCTGCTCGCCTGGAAGGTCGCAGGCACCCCAGAAAACGCCTGGAAGGCCAACATCGGCAACCAAGGCGACATGGGGCCGTCTGACCCCGAACTGGACGACGAGCGCGCCTCGGGCACCAAGCGGGCCTTCGACATGGCGAAGTCGCTCCTCAACTCCGCGAAACGCTCCTCCGATCCCGACCAGGCCGTGCCCTCCGCGTTCCGCGTCTTCCAGGCGGCGACCAGCCCGAAGGAGGTCGT
Source organism: uncultured Fimbriimonas sp. (assembly GCA_964245875.1). Taxonomy (GTDB): domain Bacteria; phylum Armatimonadota; class Fimbriimonadia; order Fimbriimonadales; family Fimbriimonadaceae; genus Fimbriimonas. Next base: position 1,765 of record CAXTOO010000080.1, read on the forward strand.
GGAGGCTACCGGACCGGACGCGGACATCCTCCACCGCTTCGCCGACGAGGTGAAGCGCGAGCTCGCCGAAGCCAAGAAGAACGGGCCGAAGTTCTCGAAGACCGAGCCGCTCGCCATGGTCCGCTTCTCCAGTCCCGCGCGGGTCCATCCCCTGATCGCCCAGTCGTGGCGGGGCAGACTCCCCAAGTACGCGATCATGGCCGTGAACGACGGCTACGTACCGGGGCGGACGAACTTCTCGATGCGGGGCAACGCCGGGATCGACCTGCTCGCGATCCTCGCGCGCTACGGGGAGCAGCTCGGGATCGACGAGCCGGAGTACGGCCACGGCCACCACGCCGCCACCGGCGGCAGCCTGCCGACGGAAGTGTTCGAGCGGCTGATCGCGGCGATGGGTTTCTAGCGGGCCACTTCACGCCAGATCGCGGTCTCTGAAGAGTGCGTTTTTTCCATTTCGTTTTGGTCCCTTTTTGGTTGGGGCTTTGGACCTATTTTCGTCCTAGGGTGGTTGACGCGGGGTTTCGGGGAAATGCAGGGACACGAAGCGAGCACGTGGCGAATCCCTACGAATCCTATCCGCTTCGTCATTGGCACGAGGTTTCGTAAACCAAGTTTTCGGTGCGCGAACTTGCGATGGGCGCAAGCACACCCTCTCCCACGATCTTCCACGCGCGCACAACTCACATAAGGCTCTTCTGCTCTCCCCCAACCCCCTCTCATCACCCGACGAGGGTTGAGCACCGTCGATACGCCTGCGTCGAGGTGACGAGAGGGGGCTTCGGCTACCTTCCACCCAGTCCGCTCAGCGTCACGCCCTCGATGAAGTACCGCTGCGCGAAGAAGAACAACGCCAGCACGGGGATCATGCAGAGCGTGGTGAGCGCCATCAGCATCCCCGGCTCGCCGCCCCGGTCGCCCTTGAAGATGCTCAGGGCGTACGACAGCGGCATGTTCTCCGGGGAGCTCACGTAGATGAGCGGCCCCATGAAGTCGTTCCAGGAACCCATGAACTGCCAGATCGCGATCACCGCGAGGGCGGGCTTGATCTGGGGCATCATGATGCCCCAGAACGTCCGGAGGTAGCCGCAGCCATCGATCTTCGCCGCGTCCTCGAGCTCCATCGGGATCTGCATGAAGAACTGGCGGAGCAGGAAGACGTTGAACGCCGAGGCGAAGAACGCGGGCACCCAGAGGGGATAGAGGGTGTCGATCCAGCCCAGCCACCGGAAGATGAGGAACCGCGGCATCAGCGTCACCGCGCCCGGAAGCATCATCGTCGCGAGGAGCACGCTGAAGAGGAGGTCCTTGCCGGGAAAGCGCAGGCGACTGAACGCGTAGGAGACGATGCTCGACGAGAGCACCGTCCCGATCACCGTCAGGATCACGATGACGAGCGTGTTCTTCAGGTAGACGAGGCCGTTGTTCGTCTCCGGCGGCAGGTAGGAGATCGCGTCGGGGTAGTTCTGCCACTTCAGTCCGATGTGGCGCACGTTCTCCACGTCCGCCGGCGGGAACGCCTCCCGCTTGCCCACGAACTCCGCGGGCGAGGTGAACGCGACGAGCCGACGCCCATCGTCCTCCTCCTTCACCACCTTGCCCTCGAAGGGCTTGCCGTTCCAGCTTCCCTTGACGAGAGGGATGTCGACCGGGATGGTCTTCAGGGCGCTCGCGGGCGCGTCGAACGTCGTGCCGCGGATCGCGAGCGGCTTCTGGATGTCGATCCGCATCTGCCCCGCCGGTGCGCCGGGAATGGCGTGGCCCTGCACCGTCTTGCCGTCGTAGCTCCCCTCGTAGAGCGGGTCCGCCGGGTCGAAGTAGGGAACGGTGTCGGACACCCGCGGCACCCAGACGATGCCGTTGGGCGAGCTCATGTCCTTGTCCTCCTTGAACGACGTGACGACGGCGAACGCGAACGGCAGGCCGAACACGAACGAGCCGACGAGGAGCGTCGCCTGCACGATCGCCGCCTTCGCGAACCCCCGCGTCGCGAGCGAGCGCGCCGAGAGCACCATTCCCGCGACCGCCGCGACGGCGAGGAGAACGAGCGCGACGACGGTGGCGGGCGCGAGCGCGATCCCGCCTTTCAGCGTGGTGATCGTGCTGGTCGAATCGGCGCGGTAGAGGACCGCGAACACGACGACCGCGACCAGCCAGCCCGCCGCGCCCTTCAGGCGCGCGACCCGCTCGTCCGCGTTGAGCGCGAGCGCCGACTGCGCGGCGCGGACCACGAGCATCGCCAGCGAGGCGAAACCCAGCCACGCCGTCCACGGCATGACGAACCAGACGAGGGGGAAGCGCCAAGCCTGGGGGGCGACGGCGACCCCGCCGGACATCGGGAGGACAGAGGCGGCGAGCAGACAGACGCCCGCGACGGCGGCGGAGACGAGGAGCTTTCCAGAACCCTGCCGCGATCCTGTTGTGGGAACGTGGGTGCGACCGTCGGCGGAGATCGCCCGCACCCCCTCCCCCACGGTTCCCCCTTGCGCTCGCGGCGAGGGTCCTCCGTCGTTCGAGGCTTTGGCGCCGCGGCTCCAAGGGGAACCCTCTTCGGAGGCTCTCCCCCCAACCCCCCTCTCATTTTCCTCGCGGTCGAGCGAGGCGACGGTCGAGACCTTCGCGCCGCGGAAAAACAAGAGGGGGGCTCCCAGAAGCAGCGCGCGGAAGGCGCACACCCATCCCACCCAGGTCAGCAGGGTGCCGACCGCGTACAGCCCGTTCGAGGTCACTTCTCCACCTCGTAGTGGACCCAGCGCGGCGCGAGGCGGAACTGCACGAACGTGATCGCCAGGATGATCGCGAACACCAGCCACGCGATCGCCGAGGCGTAGCCCATCTTGAAGAACGTGAAGCCGTTCTGGAACAGGTGGTACACCGGCGTGAGCATCGAGTCGTCGGGGCCGATCGGCCCGTCGCTCGACGGCTTCATCACGTACTGCCGGTCGAACTCCTGCATCGCGCCGATGAAGCCCATGATCGTGTTGAAGAACACGATGGGCGAGAGCATCGGGAACGTCACGCTCCAGAACTGCCTCCAAGGCGACGCGCCGTCGATGCCGCTCGCCTCGTAGAGCGAGGGCGAAACGCCCTTGAGTCCTGCGAGCCAGAGGATCATGCCCGAGCCCGCTCCCCAGATGCCCATGACGATGAGGCCGTTCTTCGACCAGTCGGCGCTCTGGATCCATCCGGGCGGCTGAACGCCAAGCCAGGGCGTGATCGTGTGCGTCCAGTACGAGTTGATGAGTCCCTTGTTCGCGTCGGGCGTGAGCACCCAGGTCCAGAGCACCGCGGCGGCCGTCGTGGGCACGATCGCGGGCATGTAGAAGAACGTTCGGTACGCCCGCATCCCCTTCGCGCCGGTGTTCAGCAGCAGGGCGACGGCGAGGCCGGTGGCGAGTCCCAAGGGCACGCCGATCGCCCCCATGTAGATCGCGTTGCCCAGCGCCTTGAGGAGCGGCGCCCGACCGGTGTCGGCCATGGTCGCGTAGTTCTGGAGTCCGATCCAGTGCGCCGCGTTGAGGACGTCGTACTGCGTGAAGCTGAAAAGCAGCGACGCGAGCATCGGTCCCAGCGTGAGCAACAGGAACCCGACGAGCCAGGGCGCGACGAACAGGTACGCCCACTTCGCCTCCTGCCGGTCGAGCCGCCCGATCCGCTGGCGCGAGAACCACGCCGCGAAGCCCACCGCGGCCACGGCCACGGCCACGCCCGCGACCTTCAGCGGCACCGAGAGGTCGATGACCGGATGCTTGTCCCGGTCGAAGAAGGCGTTCAGGTCGCGCTGGACGTTGGCCTGCGCGTCGAGCAGCGCCTGCCGCGGCGTGGCCTTCCGGTACAGCGCGGTCTCCATCGCCTTGACGTGCTCGTTCCAGAGCACCTGTCCCGCGAAGGTCGTGGGCCGGATGCGGCCCACCGGCATCATGTCGATGTACTTCTTCAGCACCGCCGCGAACTTCGGATCGGCGGGCGGGTACTTCGCGAAGATCGCGTCGTTCGCCTCCCGGCTCGACGATAGGCTGGGGATGTAGGCGCGCCCCCGGAGCCGCTCCCAGGCGCGCTGGGCGGTGGCGTCGACGAAGCGGCCCCGCGTGCTCGTCGCGAACTTGATGTACTCCCAGGCGTCGTTCCGGTTCTTCGCACCGCGCGGGATGCAGAGGCTCGCGCCGCCCGTCCAGGTCACGAAGCGGTCGGTTTCCTTCGCGAACCTCCCCTTGAGATCCAGGCGGTCGTCCGGCACGGGCGGCTCGGAGGCGAGGACCGCGACCTGCGGCGCGTAGCGCGACATGTCGTTGAGGATCCAGTTGCCGTCGATCTTCATGACCACCCGCCCGGTCACGAACGCATCGTTCTCCTTGCCGAGAAAGCCCGACTCGAACGACTTCGCGGCCTCGTAGCCGCTCTTCGTGGAGGTGGCGAGCGGCCCGGTGCCGTCCTTCAGGTACCGCAGGGCGTCGTCGAGGTTGCCGTCCTTGAGGAGGAGGCTGTAGCCCGCGATCATGAAGCGCATCGCCTCTTCGGCGGCGGGCGTGTCGAGGGTGCAGAGGGTGCGCGCGTCGTTCATGAACGCGGCGTCGTTCTGGAAGCCGTAGAGGTAGAGCCAGGTGTTGCCGAAGTTCGGCATGAAGCCCGCGCGCTTGAGGGTGCCGTCGGGGTTCCACTGGGTGAGCACGCGCTCGTAGCGCAGCAGCTCGCTCCAGGTGCGGGGCGGCCGCTCGGGGTCGAGTCCGGCGGCGCGCAGGGCGTCCGCGTTCTCGCGGAACACCTTGTCGTTGCGCAGGAGAACGCGGTCGTCGGCGGTGGTCGGAATGCCGTAGACCTTGCCCTCGTACAGCGTCTCCGCCCACGTGGCGTCGTAGTACTGAGAGGGCTTGGGGCAGAGCGGGTCCCTCGCGTCGCGGGCGAGCAGGTCGTCGAGCGACTCGAACGCGCCCCGGCTGGCCCAGTCGGCGATGGAGAAGCGGTCCTGGTTGATGACGTCCGGCGCGACGTTGCCGACGATGGAGGTGAGCAGCTTCTGCGGGTCCATCTGGCCCGCCCCCATGCTGAGCACCCGGACGTTCACGTCGGGATGGGAGCGCTTGAACTCCTGGATGACCGCGTCCTGGCCCTTGGTCTCGGGGCCGACGGCGATTCCCCAGATCACGAGGTCGCGCTTGCCTTTGACGGTCTGCGGGATCTGCGCGAAGGCGGTTCCGAGCAGGGCGAGGGCACCGGCGACGATGACGGCGAGACGGGAGACATGGGGCATCCGCGCCTTTACTGTACTCCGAGGGTCGCCCTTTGATCGGAATGCGAAAAGATTCCTCGAAAAAGTCGACGATGGCGGGCGATGGCCCACGGTTGCGGACGATGGCTCAAGAGGAGACTAAAAGGCTGCGGACTCCTCTTTCCCCTCCCGCCCGTCGCGGACGGCGCCTCGCCTCGCCTTCAGCCCAGGCCACGCAAGACGGCGCGGGAACGGTGAGGCATGGCGATCCGGTATACATCCTTCGTGGCTAGACGCGACGCGACGGGCTCCGTCCTCGGGCTCTTCGTCTTCCTGGGCGGCGTCGGCCTTCTCGGGCTCACCTTCAAGATCGCCTATGCGATGTTCGACGTGCCCCAGGCGCAGGCGCTCGGCCTTGTGAAGGGCCAGGAGATCGACGCGGCGGCGACCGGCGGCTCCCTCCTGCGGATCGTGATCCAGCTGGGCGTCCTGGTGGTGATGGCGATCGTCGGCTCGATGGTCGCGAACAAGGGCATCGGCCTCTACGGCGGCTCGCTGCACCCGGTAGAGAAGCGGGCCGATCCCGCCCGCGGCGACGAGCCGGTGGTGAGTGGATAGTGGGGAGTGACGGGTGGGATGGTGTTCGTCCGTCCGGATCACCACTCACCCGTCACTCTTCACCCTCCACTCACTCACTCGCTCGGATTGTAGTTCGCGTACAGCCCGCCCGAGATCGCCGAGAGACCGACCGCGATGCCGAGGTTGATCGCCATCACGACCGGCGCGACGACCCACGGCGACAGCCCTAGGCCGAGCCGACCGCCGACCAGCACCGCGACGCCGGGGACCACGCAGATCGCGAGCCCCAGCATCGTCATCATGCCGCGAAACATCCGCTGGGTGGGGTCGTCCACGTCCGGGAAGAGCACGATCACCAGCAGCACGATCGCGCAAAGCAGGATCGCCAGCGAGGGCGCGAGGAACGCGCCCGTCAGTGCGCTAGGCCACACGGCGGGCACGAACGCCACGCCCACGACGCCGCAGAGCAGGCTCAAGAACGTCGGGGCGATCGCCTTCGCCACGACCTCCCAGAACACCGTCACCGCCGGGGTGAACGGGAGCGGCTTCTGGACGTCCACCCGGCGCAGGAACTCCATGAAGCCGCCGTTCGCGCTCGCCATGCAGAGCACGTAGACGATCAGCCCCTGCATCCCCAGGATCGCCCAGTTGACGATCTCGACGGAAGGCGCGTGCCGCGGGCCGAAGGTCTTCGCGTTCGTGAAAGTCCACATCACCAGGCCCGTCATCGCGAGGAACACCACGCTCATCAGAATGAGGCTGGACAGGGAACCCCGCGCCTGGAGGATCGCCTCCTTCCACAGTAGGCCGACCGGGCCTCTCACCCTGATCTGGGCGATTCGAGTCGCGATCCGGCCGTGCTTCAGCTTGCCCTGGCGGGCGCGCGCCGCCTGGATGCCCATCATGTCGCCGCGCTTCTGAAGCTCGCGCATGTTCGGACCCGCCTCGAAGCCGCGCACCGCTGCCTGGTCGTACATCCAGCCGACCTGCGTGAGGGCGACGCGCAGGGCGAGGCCGACGAGGAGCGCGAGCCCCGCGAGTCCGGCCGCGGCCACGCCGAGGCGGCCCGCGAACAGCCCCATCACGACCCAGGTGGCGAGGGTAACCGGCGCGATCGCGACGCGCACCGGCGCGGAGTGGACGATCGCGACGTAGCCCTCGAAGCTCAGGTCGGCCCGCAGTCGGGCGGCGACGTAGAGGGCGAGGGCGGCCATGATCGCGCCGACGCCCCAGTTGATGCGCTTCCGGTAGCGGTCGCTGTCGAGGTCGCTTCGGTTCACAAACAGGCTGGCGGCATAGCCGACGCACACCCAGACGAAGGAGACGAGGAGGTACGCCAGGAAGCAGGCGCGCAGGATGTCGCCGCCCGCCTTGGGGTAGTCACGGAAGAGGAGCGCGAGGCTGGGCGACGCGCTGCGGTAGCCGAACACGGCGATGACGAGCGGCAGGAGAAGGGTCGCCAGCGTGTCGCGGGCGATGCGGAACAGCAGCACGACGCGCGGGGAGACCGGCGTGGGGAAAAGCACGTCCACGTCGGCGGCGCGGAAGCCGCCCTTGTAGCCCAGCACCGTCCCCATGAGCAGGAGCGACATCGCGCCAACCACGCCGAACACCACCGCGTCGAGGGTCGCGACCGGCGGCATCGAGAAGCGCGGACCGCCGACTGGCATGGACGGCGTCGGCGTGCTCGGTGAGAAGGGCCGCAGGAACACGCTCCAGTAGTAGAGGAGCGTGAAGGCGAGGCCGATGAGTCGCTTCGGGCTGGTCGTGGCCCGCTTGACGCCGTTTACGATGCTCCGGCCGAGCAGGAAGGCCAGGGGACGGACGCTACTCATGGGTGAGCTTGAGGAACACGTCCTCCAGGGTCATGGCGGCGCCGCCGGGCACGAGGTTCCGTAGGTCTTGGACGGTCCCTTCGGCGATCTTGACGCCCTTGCGCATCACGATGACCCGGTCGCAGAGCGTCTCCGCGGTATCGAGCAGGTGGGTCGAGACGAGGAGGCTCGCCCCCTCGTCCCGCGCGCGGCGAAGCTCGTCCTTCAGCTCGCGCGCTCCCTCGGGGTCGATGCCGATCAGCGGCTCGTCGAAAAGCAGGACGTTGGCATCGTGGACGAGCGCGCAGGCGACGCTGAGCTTCTGCCGCATCCCCTTCGAGAGGGTTGCGACGAGCGCGTCCTTCTTGTCCGTGAGGCTGTAGCGCTTGAGGAGCCCGTCGCGCTTGGCCTCGTAGATCGGGAGCGTGTCGAAGCACATCGCGATGAACCGCAGGTGCTCGTCCACGGTGAGCAGCTCGTAGAGCGACGGCACCTCGGGCACGAACGCGAGGCCGCGCTTCGCCTTCGCCTGGTCGGCGACGACGTCGTGTCCGTTGATGAGCGCCTGTCCCTGCGTGGGCCGCAGGATGCCCGCGATGCACCGCAGGGCGGTCGTCTTCCCGGCCCCGTTCGGCCCCAGAAGGCCGACGATCTCGCCCGGCTTGAGCTCGAACGAGAGGTCGTTGACGGCGCGGTACTCCTTGTACTGCTTGACGAGGTGCGAGACTTGGAGCATAGACTTTACGAATGGGCGAGCGACCCCGCCACCCTACCTGCATGGTCGATCAAATCGCGAATTCTCCCGTCGTCTTCAGCCGGGTGCGAATCTTGTGCAGGTGTTCGCAATTGAGAAGACAAGTCTCGATCGAATACCGCGCCTCGCTGGTCAAAGGGATGAGCGTTCCGTCTGCCAACAACTCATAATGCGATGAGACATCGTCCCGACAGGGATCGACAAAGCCGAATCCTTTCGCCTCCATCTCCGAGCTGGGCCAATGCCGCCACTTGAATCCATTACACGGATTGCACGAATAGTAGACGTTGACGCAATCAGAACCCAGATCGGGAAAACGACTCAGAGGCCGAAAGTGGTCGAGTTCCATAGCCTCTTTTCCTGCGGCGTGGCGCTCCGGAACGTAACAGTAGGCACATTCTCCCCGAAAGTCTTCGCGGACGTCTCCCCAATACCTCCGGTAATCCTTTGCAACCGGCGACGGCGATTTTCGGGCGTATCTAGCCATCGCGCCGTTTTGTCTGGATCGCTTCGATCCGAGCTAGGTCGTAAGGCTCGACAAGCCGCTCAAGTGCTCGTGCGAGTCCCTCTTTCGTCGTCTGCTCACATTCGGTAAGGCCGTCGAGGAAATTCTTTTCGACCAAGGCTTGGTAAGCCTCGTTGATCCCGTCCCAAAGGACAGGATCGGCCTTCCTGGGATTGGTGGCCGCTTCGACGGAATGGGGTCTTACCTTCTCCCACCCTATGAACCGGGAGCGGGTGCGATAAGACGCTCTCGCTTTGAGCGCCCCGTTGGCCAGTGTTCGAACCGCCTTTCGATAACTATCTGCCAGAGGGCGTTCATCGAGCCTAAGGGGTGCTTCTCGACCGATCACTCGCTGGCCTCCATGTCCGATGAACGTGCTGGCAAAATCCGCTCCAGCGCCTCCTCGTCCAAGACGTCCTTTCCGACCCAGAAGTCGATCATCTCGAGCATAGCTCCGGCCAGTTCCTCCGCCGTCCGAGGATTGATGAAGACGACGACCTCCGCGAAGTTCTTCCCATCCAACTCCCCACTCTCGGAGGGAAGCGCGTCTCCTTTGTGCCCAAACGTGAGTACCGCCTCTTCAGCGTTGTAGTTGAGTTGAAAACTCCGCCATAGACGCGCGTTGCCGCCCGCAGGGAAGTCGAGTCGAACTCGACGTAGGAGTCAACCTCGACCGCCTCCTCTTCGTCCATCTTTCTAGCTTACCGTTCAATTCAGAGCTTCGCCCTACTCCTTCCCGTGCACACCCTTGAGGTACCACGTCGCCTGCTCGAGGTGGTAGAGGTCGTGCCCCGAGAGGATCGCGAGGTACTCCCGGATCGTCACCCGGCCCAGACCCTCCTTCGTGAACGCTCTCGACAGATTCTCGTCCGAAAGCCCTTCCAAGAAGTCGACCGTGTCCCGCCGACGATTCCCGAACACCACCAGCTCCTGATGAAGGTCGCGGCCGTCGTACTTCTTGTCGATCGCCCGTTGCCCCTCGTCCACGTCCGCGACCTCCACGCCGTCCTGCTTCAGCGCGGCGCGCATCCGTTCCAGGTACACGTCCTCGAAGTCGGCCAGATGGCACACCATCTCCAGCAGGGTAAAGCGATCCTCCGCCACCCGCTCGACGTGGCGATCGGCCGGAACGTCGTCCAAAATCCGCTCCATGATCGTCGGCGTGTGGCGCAGGGCGAGCAGGTACGCGTTCATCCTGCGGAGGAGACTACCCCCGGCCGCGTAGTAGGAGAACATGGAACCCAAGCTCGTGCGCGTCCCAACCGAAGAAGACATCGCCAAGGCCATCGCCGCCTCCGACAAGGGCATCAGCGAGGCCACGCACCGTGCGCACCTCACTCTCTGGCAAGGCTACGCGAACAAGGCCAACGAGATCCGCAAGGCGCTCGCCGAACTGGAAATCGATCCCGCCAAGGCGAACCAGATCTACTCCCCGCTGCGCGCCCTGAAGGTGAACTACGCCTTCGCCCTCGGTGGCTACAAGAACCACAACGTCTACTTCGACACCCTCGGCGGCGCGGGTGGCCCCGCCACCGGCGAGGTCGCGGGACTCATCGACGCCGCCTACGGCTCCTTCGACGCCTGGGCCAAGGACATCAAGGCCACCGGCATCGCCTCCCGCGGCTGGGCCTTCCTCGCCTACGACCGCGACGAGGGCGTCGTCTTCAACTTCGCTGGCGACTCCCAGGACACCTTCCCCCAGTGGAACTGCGAGCTCATCCTCGCGCTCGACGTTTACGAGCACGCCTACTTCCTCGACGTCCAGACCGCCCGCGCGAAGTACATCGATAGCTGGCTCTCACAGATCGACTGGGACGCCGTCAACGCCCGCCTCGAGAAAGGCAAGTAGCCCTTCACTCGACCTCGCCGCCCCTCAGAGGGCGGCGAGCTCCGTGGCCCACTGGCCACCAACGACTCCTACCGCCTCGCGACGTGCGTCGCCGCGGGCGCCGAAACGGATGTCGTCGCCGGGTGCATCAGGAAGCCCGCGAGCGCGAGCCAGCCGATCGCCGTGAGCAGCACGAACACCGCGAGCGAGAATTTCTGGACCTGCCGCTGGGCGCGGTCGGAGATCGTGATGCCCCAGCGGATGCAGAAGTTCCAGATGCCGTACGACAGGTGGTACGTCGAGGCGAGAATGCCGAGCAGGTACAGGACGAAGATGATGTAGAAGTGGTCCGTAAGCTTATGCTGCCAAGCCGCGTACTCGATGGGCTTGGTGCTGCCGGTCATGTACTTGGCGACCGTCGTCGTGTAGACGTGGTAGAGCAGGAAGAAGAAGATGAAGACGCCGCTGTAGCGCTGGAACGTGTACATCCGGTTCTGCGACCAGCCGTACTTGTCGCCGATGTAGTTCTGCTGCGCACGGCGGGTGATGAACATGCCGTAGATCGCGTGGAACAGCAGCGGCACCCAGATCGCCGTGATTTCCAGGACGAGGAGCACGTAGTTCGGGATGCTCTCGAAGAACTGGAGGACGCCGTTGAATCGCTCCGGCCCGGCGACGGTGAACGAGTTCAGCACGAGATGCTGAACGAGGTAGTAGCCCACCGGCACGATCCCCGTCAGGGAGTGCAGCTTGTGGAGGACGTAGTTCTCTCGGGTGATCACGAGGGCCATCGCACCTTAAAGGTACCCGGAGGCAGGACGCGCCCACGGTAGCCGGTCGCCTAGGGTTGCCGTGCGTTTCCAGCCGTCGCCGGCAACCGCAAGCCCCTACGCACTTCCCCGGGAATCGTCTTCGCGGCTCACCGGCCTGCCCGTCGGCGTGTCCGCATACGCATAGGTCTTGATCCGGCCCGTGCCCGCCGCGGTGCCGATCCCCGTCGAGGTCGTCGTGTCGGAGGCGTACGCCTTGAGCAGGTCGCGCTCTCGCGCGTGCTCGTCCTTCCCGAACGCCTTCGCCTCCTTGTCGTAGCCCGCGAAGCCGGTGTTCCGGTAGTAGTCCGCCCGTTGCTCGATATCCACCGCGCCGTCGCGGTCAAGAAGGTCCCGCACCCGCCCGGTCTCCGCCTCGTCCACCGTGATCGTGACGAGCGTCCCGCCCCGCCGCACGCCCTCCGCGTAAAACTCCGCGTGCTCCTTCGGGATCCCTAGCCCGATCAGGCCACCGAGGATGCCGCCCGTGGCCGCGCCCGCAGCCGCACCCGCCAAGAGTCCCGCGAAGGGACCGGCGACCAGGAAGCCCGCCGGCGTGAACATCAGCCCCGCGCCGATCAGGAGTCCCACCAGCCCGCCGACCACCGTGCCCGAGACGAGGCCCGTGGCCGCTCCGTCGCCCGCGAGGTTGCCGTCGTCGTCCACCGCGTACTTCTGGTACTCGCCCCCCGGATCGGTCGCCACGAGGGAGATCTTCTCCTTCGCGAACCCTGCCGCCATCAGGTCCTGCACCGCCCCGTGCGCGTCGTTCTGGTCGTCGAAAAGCCCCACCACGGTGTTTGCCATTGTAGGGTTGGGACTCTAGGCCAACGGACGAGGGTTCCGTAAGTAGCGGAGGTGCCCTTGCCTCCGAAACGCGAAACCTTCGCCGCAAACTGCCGCGACCTTGTATTCGCAGGATGTAATCGCGCCCGCGCCGCGCAACGGTCTGCCCACTCCTCAGCGGGTGTTTCGCAAACCTCCTCGGCTCCGCTCCCTCACTAGGCTGTGTCCCGTGAATCGGTGCGACCCC